>CADBLU010000039.1 GCA_902795605.1 uncultured Prevotellaceae bacterium
ACCGTATGCGGTAGGCCTACTACCATCTCATCTGAAGTTACGAACTACGACCCTACAAACGGCCGATTTGTTCTCGTGACACACTAATTATTGCAAATATATTTGTTTTTTGCGAAACATCCAAATATTCCGCAAAAAAAATGGACTATCGCGCCACAATCTCCTCCGAGGAAAGCCACGACAGTGCTGTCAAGTGGCAGGAGTACCGTGTGCCACAGATACAACTCAGCCGACCACCGACTCTACCGTCCCGTCTTTCAACCGCGTCACGATCACATCGCCCGCGGACACATCGGCGGCACTTTTGACGGCTATGCCATCATGCAGCGTGATGGTGTAGCCCTGGTCGAGGATACGCTGAGGGTCGACCGCCGACACCCGTTGCGACAACATCTCCAACCGATGACGCTCTCTCGCTAACTCACGGTCGGCGAGGAAAGGCAATTTCGCCGACATCTGACTCACGGCCATCCGGCAGGCGGACAGACGGGCACCGACCGCTGTGGCAGCCCTCTGGAGCAACAGGTCGAGGCGCGACGACTGGGTGGCATGGACGACGGCGAACAATGCCGGGATGCGGACGGAGAGGTGGTTGATGCGCATACGCTCTGCCTGCATGCGGGCAGTCACCACCCTGCCGATACGCTCCCGCGCATGGTCGATGGCCGAGTCTACAGCATGCAACTGCTCTATCAGAAAGGCGGCAGCGGCCGTGGGGGTCTTCACCCTGACCTTGGAGATCATGTCGAGCACACTCTCGTCGCGGTCGTGGCCGATGGCGGTGATGACGGGCAACGGGAAGTTGGCCACATTGCGGGCCAGGTCGAGCGCGTCAAAGCCCGAAAGGTCGCTGGTGGCACCGCCGCCACGGGTGATGACGACACAATCAAACTGCTCGCAGTTGTCGAAAATCTTGTTCAAAGCACCGATGATGCTCTGCTCCACGCCCTCTCCCTGCATGACGGCGGAGAACAGCGTCGTCTGGAAGGCATAGCCATACTGGTTTTCCGACAGATGGTGGCAGAAATCGCCATAGCCGGCAGCGCTGGCACTTGAGATGACAGCGATGCGCTGGCAGAACAACGGAAGGGAAAGCTCGCGGTTGGCATCAAAGACTCCCTCCTCCTTGAGCTGACGCACGATGCGCTGCCGTTTCAATGCCATATCCCCTAATGTGTAGGTGGGATCGATATCTGTGATAATCCACGAGAAGCCGTAGTTCTCATGAAACTGGGCATAGACCTTCAGAAGCACCTTCATGCCCTTGGCCAACTCCTTTCCCGTGACACGGACGAAATGGGACCTGACCAGCACCCAAGTCGACCTCCAGCATCTGGCAGAGGCTTTGGCTATCGGTGTGTTGGTCCTCGCTTCCTTCTCAATCAGTTCTATATAACAATGCCCCCCCGACTCACGCAGTTCGCTGATTTCGGCTTCCACCCAATAGTTCTGGTCCAGGGAGTTCTCTATCAGCGAACGGACAAGACCGTTCAACTCAAATAGCGACAGGTGATGCTGCTCTCTCATTTCACTTTCCTCTTAACAATTGATAGGCCCGCTCAAAATCGGGGATTCCATAGCCAAACACGTTGTTGGGCGTGGCATAGTTGTCACCACTGCGACGGATGGCATCCATCACCTGATAGGCCGTCTTCTTAGGTGCCGACTGCCAAAGGCAGGCCACAAGGCCGGAAATGACAGGAGCCGCAAACGAGGTGCCCAAATCGCTGTTCACAGCACCGCGTCCGCTGATGATGGCCGCCGGACTGCCAAGCGCCATGATGTCGGGTTTGATGCGGCCGTCTTCGGTCGGTCCCACTGAGGAGAAAGAGGCGTTCATCCTCTTGGTGTTGACAGCCCCAACGGCCAAAATGTCCTTCGCGTCGGCCGGGAAATTGATTTTCTTCCATGTGCCAAGGCCCTCGTTGCCGGCGCTGTTGACAAGGACAATCCCTTTGGAGGCAAGCTTCGAGGCAGTACGGGATATCAGCGCATGGGCGCCGTCGAGCTCGCTGTATACATGGTCGGTCGTCTTGTCGTCGAAATCCTGAAAACCGAGCGAACTGCTAATGATGTCGACACCCACAGAGTCGGCAAATTCGGCGGCAGCCGACCAATAGTCCTCCTCGGCAAGGCTCTCGGTGTAGGTGTCCTCCGCGCGCAGCAGCCAAAATTCAGCCTCAGGGGCGGTGCCCACATAGACACCGGGGATATCGACGGCCATCGTCGACAGCACCTTCGTTCCATGGTCGTGCTCCTGGTAGATGTCGTCGGACTTGAAAGCCACGAAATCACGGGTTCCGACAATCTTCACCTTCGTCATGGCAGGGATGCGGTCCACGTTCATGAAGCCTCCGTCGAAAACGGCAATGGTCATTCCACGGCCACGGAAATTCATCTGATGCAGCGGCCGGCCGTTCACCATGTCGATATTCAGGGCAGCCATCCCATAGTCTTCGTCTACGCTCCCCTCCCACGTCATCAGTTCCTTATGATACACCGACCTCGAGGAGGGAGTGAGCGAATCAGGAGAGGTGAAGACCTTTGTCACACTCTTCACAAACGGGAGGTTGGAGAGGGGCTTCACTTTCGACACGTCGCCCGTCTTCACCAATACCGTATTGTTCCACTTGCTCATGCTGACGATGCTGATGCCCTTGAACGACGATATCTGCTCAAGATAGGAAGGACTGACAGGCAAATCGGTGGAATCGACCGGCAGCCCCTGCCGGCGACGCCGCTCTACCGCCTTCCTCGAGAGGAACTCCGTCGGACGAGTGAGCGAGAAAGGCGTGCCCGACTTGTCGGTGAGCGACAGTCTGAACAAGAACGTCTTACCGCCCGGGAACCTCTTCTTCGGCGGGAGGCGCAACTCTTCTCCGCCTGCCATTATTTGAAGTGGACACAGCAGGAAAAGCAAGAGCCACCCTGCCAAGTGGAAATATCTCATAAAAGCTATTTGATTGTTTTTCCCACAAAAATAAGACATTTTATTCAAACGAGACTCATCAAGGAGTAAATTTAACTGATATTTAGCACGAATATAAGAAAATATGCGTATTTTTGCACGATTTTTAAGGTTAAAGAACACATCATGGATAGCAAGAAAGCCACTTTGGAATTGGGGACAAAGCCTGTCGGCGGATTGCTCATGCAATATGCGCTGCCCGCCATCGTGGCGATGTCGGCATCGTCGCTCTACAACATGATCGACAGCATCTTCATCGGTCAGGGAGTGGGACCGCTCGCCATCTCAGGGCTGGCCATCACCTTTCCCTTCATGAACCTCTCGGGCGCATTCGGCGCTGCCGTGGGCGTGGGATCGGCCACAATGATCTCGGTCAGGCTGGGCCAGAAAGACTATGCCATAGCCAACAATATCTTTGGAAACTGTGTGAGCCTGAACGTCATCATAGGCATTGTCTTCGCCATCATCACACTGACCTTCCTCGACCCCATCCTGTTGTTTTTCGGCGCAAGCAGCCAGACACTTCCATACGCCCGCGAATATATGCAGGTCATCCTTCTGGGCAACGTCGTCACACACCTATATCTCGGGTCGAATGCCGTACTAAGGTCGGCCAGCAAGCCACGCCTGGCCATGATGGCCACCATTTTCACCGTCGTGCTCAATACCCTGCTCGACCCTTTGTTTATCTATGTCTTCGGCATGGGTATACGAGGCGCGGCCATCGCCACCGTACTCGCCCAACTCACCGCTCTCTGCTGGCAAATCTACATCTTCAGCGACAGGAAGCAGATTATACACTTCGAGAGAGGCATCTATGCCTTGAAGAAGGCGCTCGTCTCGAATATCATCGGTATCGGTATGTCACCGTTCCTGATGAATGCCACCGCATGCCTCATCGTCATCATCCTCAACAAGAGCCTCTTCCACTATGGTGGCGACTTGGCCGTGGGCGCCTACGGTATCGTCAACCGCATCACGTTCCTCTTCTTCATGGTGGTCTTCGGACTCAACCAAGGCATGCAACCCATCGCGGGCTACAACTATGGAGCCATGCATTTCGACCGTATGCTGCAGGTGGTGCGCTACACCATGATTGCCGCCACGGTGGTCTCCACAGCGGGATGGGTCGTCAGCGAGGGAATCCCCTATTACTGCGCACGCATTTTCACCACCGACGCCACCCTGATAGGCATCGCCAAACATGGTCTGGAAATCGCCAACCTGACGCTCCCCGTGGTAGGGTGCCAGATGGTGATTACCAATTTTTTCCAAAGTATCGGGAAAGCGAGAATCAGCATATTCCTCTCACTCTCACGCCAGTTGCTCTTCCTGCTTCCCGTCTTGCTGATACTGCCCCGCTTCATGGGTCTCGACGGCGTGTGGATATCATTCCCCGTCTCCGACTTCATCGCTTTCATCGTGGCTATCGCCATCATGTCGAAATACATGCGCCATTTCAAGGCACAGCATAAACAACAACTTCATTCATGACTGAAAAAAGAATCATTATCAATATCGGGCGCCAACTGGGAAGTGGAGGCCGACAAATAGGAAGAATGCTCGCTGAAGAGTTCGGATGCACTTTCTACGACAAGGAACTCTTGAATCTGGCTGCCAAAGAGAGCGGATTCGATGAAAGGTTCTTCGAGCAGAACGACGAGCACAAGAACTTCTTCAAGTCGCTCTTCCAACTGCACGCCTCGCATATAGACGACAGCAATTTCTACACCAACCGGTTTTCGCAGGAGAACCTCTTCCTGTTTCAGGCCGAAGCCATCAGGAAAGCGGCCCAGACGGGCAACTGCGTCTTTGTGGGACGCTGCGCCGACTATATCCTCAGGGACGACCCCGACGCCTGCAACATTTTCATCACCGCCGACCTGGAAGACCGCGTCAGACGCGTGGCCGAGCGGCATGGGTGCGACAAGGAGTCGGCACTGAAGATTCTCAACAGCAAGGAAAGCAACCGTGCCTCCTACTACAATTATTACACAGGAAAGAAATGGGGGCACAGCCAGTCTTACCACCTCTGCGTCAACTCTTCCGTCTTAGGCATTGAGGGAACGGCTTCTCTGATCTCCGACTTTATCAAAGGCAGGATGAAAGCCAACGATCAAACCACCGGAAAGAAATGAAAAAAATCGGTATCATCAGCGACACCCACTCTTACTGGGACGACCGCTACCTGAAGTATTTTGAATGTTGCGACGAGATATGGCATGCGGGCGACATCTGCTCCACCGAACTGGCCGAGAGACTGTCGGCGTTCCGCCCTCTCAGAGCGGTCTGCGGCAACTGCGACGGCGGCGACCTGCGACTGATGTTTCCTGAAGTGCTGCGCTTCAGATGCGAACAGGTGGAGGTGCTCATGAAGCATATAGGAGGCTACCCTGGGCGCTACGACAGGAGTATCGCAAGGCAAATCTTCTCCAATCCGCCGCAACTCTTCATCAGCGGACATTCGCATATCCTCAAGGTGCAATACGACAAGACGCTCGGACTGCTGCACATCAATCCCGGCGCGGCAGGCATCCAAGGATGGCAAAAGGTGCGCACACTGGTGAGGCTGACCATCGACGGCGCCCAGATGAGCGACTGTGAGGTGATCGAACTCGGGTAAAAGCCCCTCTCCACAGATTCGGAGATGTAAGCTTCGGCCGCCCTCAATCATAAAAAACATAGAATAATTTCTGCAAATGATTTTTTTTGAGTAATTTTGCACCGTTTTTGTATATGACAATACCTCATGTGTCTTTCAAGGCACATAAAAAGGATATTTATACATTCTCATAGACAAAAATCCCATATAAAGTAATCATAGACAAAAATCATATAAAAGAATAGCAACATGTTGAGAATAGCTGTCCAATCCAAAGGCCGACTGTATGAAGACACCATGCAGTTGCTCGCAGAGGCCGACATAAAGATCAGTTCAAGCAAGCGCACACTGCTTGTGCAGTCGACCAATTTCCCCATCGAGGTGCTCTACCTGCGCGACGACGATATCCCGCAGAGCGTAGCCTCAGGAGTGGCCGACATCGGCGTGGTGGGCGAAAACGAATTTGTTGAGCGGGGTGAAGATGCCGACATCATCGAGCGCCTCGGATTCAGCAAATGCCGACTGTCGCTGGCCATCCCCAAAGAGATTGAATATAACGGACTGGAATGGTTCAACGGTAAGAAAATAGCCACCTCCTACCCCAACATCCTCCGGAAGTTCATGGAGGACAAGGGCATACAGATAGAAATCCACGTCATCACCGGAAGCGTGGAAATCTCGCCGGGCATCGGACTCGCCGACGGTATCTTCGACATCGTGAGCAGCGGTTCGACACTCGTAAGCAACAACCTGCGCGAGGTAAAGGTGGTCATGGAAAGCGAGGCATTGCTGATAGGCAATAAGGCCATGAGCGAGGAGAAGAAAGAGACTTTGCGCGAGCTGCTTTTCCGCATCGGCGCCGTCAGGCAGGCTGAAGACAAGAAATATGTCAGGATGAACGTGCCGAGAAGCAGGCTCGACGAGATCATCAATGTGCTCCCTGGCCTGAAAAGCCCCACCATCATTCCACTTGCCGACGATGAATGGTGCTCAGTACACACTGTGCTCGACCAGCGCAGGTTCTGGGAAATCATCGGACGCCTGAAAGAGTTGGGCGCACAGGGTATCCTTGTGACCCCTATTGAAAAAATGATCTTATAAATCGCCTGTTGGCGGCAAAACAAGCATGAGATGAAGACGATAAAATATCCGAAACGTGAGGACTGGGAGGCATTGACCCGCCGTCCGCAGATGGACTCCAACGACCTCTCCAGAATTGTGAACGGCGTGCTCGACGACGTACGGACAAACGGCGATGAGGCCGTATGCCGATACGAGGAGAAATTCGACCACGTGCGGCTCGACACCCTGCGGGTGAGCGAAGCGGAAATCCGCGAGGCCGAACAACTGGTGGACGAAGAACTCAAGGCTGCCTTGCGGCTGGCCTACGAGAACATCTACAGATTCCATCAGGCTCAGATCTTTGAGGGCACACAGATAGAGACACGCAAGGGAGTCTGCTGCTGGCAGAAGAGTGTGGCCATCGAGCGCGTGGGACTATATATCCCCGGCGGCACTGCCCCACTCTTCAGCACCGTGCTCATGCTTGCCACTCCCGCCAAAATCGCCGGATGCAAGGAAATCATCCTCTGCACACCGCCCAACAGGGAAGGCAAAATCAACCCTGCCATCCTGATGGCTGCAAGGATTGCCGGAGTAGACAAAATCTTCAAAATCGGAGGCGTACAGGCCATCGGAGCGATGGCATACGGCACGGAGACGGTGCCGAGGGTGTATAAGATTTTCGGGCCGGGCAACCAGTTCGTGACAGCCGCCAAACAGCAAGTGTCGCTCCACGACGTGGCCATCGACATGCCGGCAGGCCCCTCCGAGGTCTGTGTCGTTGCCGACGACAGCAGCAACATAGAATTCGTGGCCGCCGACCTTCTGTCGCAAGCCGAACACGGGACAGACTCGCACTGTGTGCTCATCACCTCCTCTGAGAAATTATTCAGTCAGATACCCGAAGTGATTGAGCGGCAACTCGCCCAACTGCCCAGGAAAGCCATCGCAGAGCAGTCGTTGGCCAACAGCGTGCTCTTTCTCGTCAACGACAACGACGAGGCCATGGCACTGAGCAATGTCTATGCTCCGGAGCACCTCATCATCTGCACCGGCGACTATATGACCCTGTCGGAGAAAGTGGTCAATGCCGGAAGCGTGTTCCTCGGCAACTATGCGTGCGAGAGCGCCGGCGACTATGCCAGCGGCACCAACCACACACTGCCCACCCATGGATACGCCCTTGCCTACAATGGGGTCAACCTCGACAGCTACTGCAGGAAAATCACCTTCCAGCATCTCACCGAAGACGGCATCAGGTCGATAGGTCATGCCGTGGAGGTGATGGCCGAGAACGAGCAGTTGCACGCGCACAAGAACGCGATGACAGTAAGAATAGACTATTTGGACAAAAACGGCAGGAAATGAGAGAATTGAAAGACTTAGTCAGGCCCAACATCTGGAAGCTGTCTCCCTACAGCAGTGCACGCGACGAATATAGCGGGCATGATGCCCATGTGTTTCTCGATGCCAACGAGAATCCCTACAACCAACCCTATAACCGATACCCTGACCCGCTACAGAGAGAGTTGAAATCTGTTATAGCGAAGATCAAGGGAGTGAGAGAACAGCAGATTTTCCTGGGCAACGGCTCCGACGAAGCTATCGACCTGGTCTATCGCTGCTTCACACGCCCGGGCATCGACAATGTCGTGGCCATCGACCCCACCTATGGCATGTATAAGGTTTGCGCAGACATCAACGATGTGGAGTACAGACCCGTCAGACTTGACAGCAATTTCCACATGTCAGCCAATAAGATGCTGGCGGCTTGCGACATCCACACGAAAGTGATATGGATCTGCTCGCCCAACAACCCGTCGGGCAACCAGATCGACAGGGATGAGATAGAGAAAATCCTCACTTCTTTTGATGGCATCGTGGTCATCGACGAGGCCTATTCCGACTTTTCCAAAGCAAAACCCTTCAGGCAGGAAATCAGGCTGAATCCCAGGCTCATCGTCCTCAACACCATGAGTAAGGCATGGGGGTGCGCCGCCATCCGACTGGGCATGGCATTCGCCAATGAGACCATTATCGCCCTGTTCAACAAGGTGAAGTATCCATACAACATCAATCAGCTCACCCAGGAAAGAGCGCTCGAGCTGCTCCGCAATCCTTATGAGGTGGAGAAATGGGTGAATTTGCTGCTACAAGAACGGAGCCACATGACCGACGCCTTCAGGATGCTTCCCATCTGTCAAAAGGTATATCCCACCGATGCCAATTTCTTCTTAGCACGGATGACCGACGCACAAAGCATCTATGATTATCTCATCGAGAAGGGGATTATCGTGAGAAACAGAAACCGCGTCACACTATGCGAGAACTGCCTCCGCATCACCATCGGCACTAAGACGGAAAACGGACAACTTTTAGCAGCACTAAGACAATACGAATAGGCCCGGGCCTATTCGTATTTTTTCTTATTGAAACTCAAATTTCACACAGATCTTTAAGGACATTAAGGTCGTTAAGGACTTTAAGGACATTAAGGACTTTAAGGACTTTAAGGGCTTTATGACCATCGTAGTCATTTGTCTAAACTCCGAGCCTCCTAAACGCCTAAACGACCAAACGACCAAACGACCAAACGACCAAACGCCTAAACGACTAAACGCCCAAACGACCAAATTATTCCGGGCATTCAAACTTCGTCCCTGTCTGCTTGACAAGAGCGCGCCTGAATCGCTCGGGGTAACCTGGGCGCTGAGGACGGGTGCCAAGACCATTCTTGTCGCGGGTGAAACGCCCCTCGCTCTCAGGATGAATAATCATGTCATTGTATTTCACGATCAGATAGCGGCCGAGCGCATTCCAGCGGGCAAGCATTTCCTGAGCCTTTTCCACACTATAGATATTGAGAAACTCCACGGCCTTCTCAGGACTTCCGGTATACATCTCCTGAGCCACCTGCTCCACCATTTCCTGGTTAGCGAAATATGAGTTCTCCAGTGAATCCCTCACGGTTTTCAGAGAGGGGAAGAGCAGCGAGTAGCGCGGATAGACCATATTGGCCACCCAGTTGCAAACCCAGAAAGCATTGCGGTCAGAGAAAGTCACTTCATCGGCACCGGGGGTGTTGTAGCATTCCGGCCTTTTGGTCATACTGCAATAGACAGGAGTATAGGCCACCATATTGCCGTCGTCGTTGCCCCACCACATCAGGCCGCCAATCTCACGCGGAAGCCACGACCGCATCTGGCTGACATACGAAAAGCCTGTCTGCTGTGTGGATATAGGCCGCTCATTGAAATATTTCTTTCCATCGACCTCAAATGTGAGTGGCGTGGGACGGTAAGGCATTTCCCAGATACCGCCGCCGATATCACTGTCAAGGGCGAAAGGAGTGCCTTCGTAATGGTCGCGCATGCAGGCCATCACGTCCTGCACAGTCACCTTGCGGTTGGGGATGATCCAGAGAGGCATCGGCTCGCAGTCTTTCTCCTTTCCCATCGCATAGGGCAGATAGCGGTTCATCTCATCGCTGAAATGATTGAAAAAGCTCCATACCCGAGCCTCACAGAAGCGGCGTCCGGAAAAATCGGGCTGGGCATAGGTCTCATTCCAGTTGAACTCTGCGTCCTTGCCGGAAAACCAGCCCATCTTCCTTGCGTACTTCACCACATCCTTCGAATACATCACGTTTTTCTTGTCCTTCATGTTGAAGGTCGTGATGCGGCTCTGGTTGGCATGCGCACAGATGGCGTCGTCGGGGATGCGGATGGCCACCCAGACAGCACTCTTGCTGCCAGGTCCCATGCCCATCATCTCCATGATCCACGCCTCATTAGGATCGCAGATGGTGAAAGTCTCACCTTCGGAATTGTAGCCGTAGGTCTCCACCAATGTCGTCATCACCTTGATGGCCTCCCTGGCCGACTTTGAGCGCTGGAGGGCGATGTAGATCAACGAGCCGTAGTCGAGGATACCTGTCGAGTCGACCATCTCCTCACGGCCTCCATAGGTGGTTTCGCCGATGGTGACCTGATATTCATTGATGTTGCCGATGACATTGTAGGTCTCCGGCGCCTCGGGGATTTCTCCATGATAGGCATTTGTATCCCAGTCGACAACCCTCCTCATCTCACCGGGCGCATGCTTGCCCGCGGGATAGTGGCACAGGTTCTGGAACATGCCATAGTCGTCGGCATTGTAGGTGCAGATTACCGAACCGTCGGCACTGGCGGCCTTGCCGATGATAAAATTGGTGCATGCCAGAGCGCTGCCGGCGGCACACACAAACATAAAGGTGAACAGTTTTCTCATCATATTAGTAAAGTATGGTTGTGTCATAGACGGATTCGTTGCCCGTACGGTCGCGGGCCAACAGGCGCAACTGCCGCTCCTGACCACTGGGCATCACGGGGGTGTCTCTCAGGTCGCAGATGATTCGCGAGGATTTCTTCACATGGTCGAAGAGGACGAACTGGCCGTCGATATATCCCTCGAAGTCGGAGATACCCGACTGCTCATCCTTCAGGTCGAAGATAAACAGCGGCATCTTTGCCCATTCACGTTCATTCACGGGGATGATGCGCGGACTCACGTCGTCATAGGCGATGGAGAACGTATCGCCGATATCATAGACAGTGCCTTCCACCCAACCGTCGTTGTAGACACCTTTCACAAATAGCAAGTCGTCTTTGTCGGGGTCAAGGTCGGCATGTTTGTCTTGTCTTCTCGCCGCGATGTAGAGTTTGCCGGTGTCTTCCACCTCGTCGGTCAACCTGATTCTGAGAGAGGCTTTCTCGTAAAGGGGAACCGACTTGTTGGAGAAGGAGTACTCTTCTGACTTTCTCGCCCGATGCCGTTTGGCCGAGAGCAAGACCCGGGCATCATCAAGCAATGCCCCCTTGGGCACCATGAGAGAGACGTCCTCCGTACGGCACTCGTTCTCCTTATCCCTCTCAAAGTGCAATGAATCGCCCTTCTCCGCCACCGGTGGGATGGTGTCGCGACGGGCATTCACACTGAAGTGGTATTCTGACTGATTGCCGAAAAAGTCTTTCAGCACATAGGTGAGGCGGTATTCCCGCTCCTGGTTGAAGTCGACAATGCCGTTGCTGGCATTGGCTTTCAGAAACGACAGCCGGTTGCCAGGCAGGATATAAGACCTCAGGAACCAGACGTGATTCTTGATGAAATAATCATAGTCGCCCCATATATTCACCATTTTGTTCTCATCAGCGGGGATATTGTCGACCTCACTGTGAAACACCTCCTCGCCGTCCACAAGAAGGGTGGTCTGCCTGATGCCGTAGCGGTTGGCCGAGCCTTGCATGAAATCATCCGCATGGAGGCCGAATCCCACTTTTCCCCACGCCGTGAGTGAGTCGGTGATATCGAAGCCGGTAAACTCAAAGCACTGCTGCTCAGCGCTGCCGCAGAAGTTGCCCTCACCCTTTATGGGATAGGCCATGAGCGCATGAGCACGGGGACTGACACTGTCCTCCAACAGCGTAGGCATGAAATCCAGCGGGTCGAGCATGTTCCAGTTGTCTGTCTGGTGGATTTCAAGGTGCAGATGCGGTCCCATACTCGAACCGGTGTCGCCACTGAGCGCTATCAACTGGCCCTTGGCTACTGGGCAGGCAGTGGCATCAAGGGTGATGTCCACGTCGGTCGTCTTATGCTGATACTGCCATTTCCTCACTTGCATCTCTATAGACGGAGCGAAGCGCTGCAGATGGGCATACACACTCGTATAGCCTTCGGGATGCCTGACATAGACGGCATTGCCCATACCGCCCACGTTTACAGTCACACGCGACACATAGCCGTCGCCGATGGAATAGACGGCCTTGCCCTCTTCCTGCTGGGTCTTGATATCGAGCCCTCCATGGAAATGGTTGGGGCGTGGCTCACCGAAATTGCCTGACAGCAGCACATCGAAATGCACCGGGGAGAGATAAGTGACGGCGGCGAGTATGAAGCTGACTATCATCATTTCAAAAAGGCTAAAAGGATTAAATATGAGGACGGCCCGGAGGAGGTGGCGGCGTCACCGGAGGCTGCCGGTCGACATGAGGCTCCGGCGTGTCGTTGTCGCCCACCCTCACCTCGGGATGCATGGTGACGGGCAGGTCGTCGCGCTTGCGCTCGGGCCTGTCAGGACGCACGATGGTGTCGGCGTCTGCCTCATCCACCGCCTTGGGCGGTTCGGTATGCATCCTGAGTAGACGCATATTGCTGATACACATCAACTTGAGTGTCTGCGTGCCATTTGGCAGAGTCTGATTGCCCTTCCCGAGATAAATGAACCCGCGGACGTGCTTGATGCCTTTCCTGCTGCCGTCAGGAATCTGGATATTGTAATGATTGTCCGACACGATATGCATCACCTGACTATAGGTGCTGTCATTCTTAAAGGTGACGGCCAGCATGGCCACGCCATCCCTGATGCCCTCCTGGAAGATAAACTGGTTGTCGAAACTGAGAATCATCTTGTCGCCTTCGTGATAGGCCGAGTCGGCTGCCACGTCGAAAGAGACGACATGATAGGGAGCCTGCGGCATAAGCACCACCGACCTGTCGTTTCTCCAGACAGTGGCAGTGTCGCCCTGCGACGCCACATTGCCAAACTGGCTGAGCTCGTTGGCCGTCGCGCCCAAGGCGACAGCATCATCGTTGAGCCGCTTGGCCAACTTCTCATAAATCTCATGAAGGCGCTCCGCATGCCTGTAGTAATAGACAAGCGAAGAGTCCAGTTGTGCTTCGGTGACGCCATGCTTGCGCAGCGCCGCCTCCCTATATGCTTGCCTCCTGAATGCCAGTTCGCTGTAATTGCCCTCAGCGTAGGCCATGCCATCGGCCACATGATAATCATAGAGGATATCCTCCAACTGTCGAGGCTGGATATACTCCTTAGGCACTCTTGGCTTGCAACCGATAAAGGCAGCCGACATCAGAATGAGCAGTATATAAGCACATCTCGTCATGGGTTACCGGTTAGGTTCATTCTCCTCTACGGCCTCTTCCTGCTGACTCTCAGACTTGTCGCCCGCAGAGAGCGTGATGCCGCCCAGTTCCTTCCTGCAGAACAACAGCAGGCAGACGACACCGACACTGATGCATGCGTCGGCAAAATTGAAAATCGGACTGAAGAAGACGAAACGGTCTCCACCCCAGAAGGGCAGCCAGTCGGGCAAGTAGGTGTCGATGATGGGAAAGTAGAACATATCGACCACTTTGCCATAGAAGACGGAAGAGTAGCCCGTGCCCCAAGGCACGAAATAAGACACCTCCATATCGGTGGAAGGAGAAAAGATTTCTCCATAGCACAGACAGTCGATGATGTTGCCTCCCGCACCTGCGAGCACCATGGCCAGAAACACGATATATATCCATCTCGCATTTTTCCTGACCTGACGGAAGATATAGACACCGATGACCAACACGGCCACGATGCGGAAAAGCGTCAGCACCAACTTGTTGATGAACGTCATGCCGTAGGCCATGCCCTCGTTCTCGATGAAACAAATATAGAACCAATCCGTCACACGGATGGACTCATGCAGGAACATGCCTGTCTTGACCTCGATTTTGATGATCTGGTCGATAATGAGGATCAGTAGCATGATGACACATGCTACTGCCCCCTTGGTGACGCGGCCCGCCATCATCAGTTTTTGTTTCTTGCGTTCTTGGTAGACACGCAAAGAGTGGCGTGGGGCACGATGCGCAGCCTCTCCTTGGGTATCAGCTCACCAGTGATGCGGTCGATGCCGTAGGTCTTGTTCTCGATACGGACGAGCGCAGCCTCAAGTCCTTGGATGAATTTCTGCTGACGGCTGGCCAGTTGCACCAACTGCTCCTTGCTCTGAGTGGCACTGCCCTCTTCGAGCACCTTATAGGTGGGTGATGTATCGTCCACATCGTTGCCGTCGGCATTCATCAGCTGCCTCATCATTTGGTTGTAGTCGCGACGAGCCAGACTCAGTTTATCGGTGATAATCTGTCTGAACTCTTCCAGTTCCTCATCGCTATAACGTGTTCTCTCTGCCATAGTTATTTGGTTAATTGATTATTCCTTTGTCTTTTCAATCAAAATATTTGCCTCGAAATTGTCGAATTTCACGGGTGTGCCGTCGTTCTCGGCAAACGTGATGGCGTCTGCCAGCACTTGTGTCTGCACATAGTCGCCGAAGTGCTCCACAGCCTGCATGATGTCGTCGACAGGCGACACCGTCACGCGGATGCGGTCGGTGATCTCGAGTCCGCCGTCCTTTCTGAGGTTCTGCACCCTGTTGACCAGCTCACGGGCCATGCCCTCTCTCACGAGCGAATCATTGAGCTCCACTTCGAGGGCCACCGTGAGGTTGCCTTCGTTGGCGACGAGCCAGCCGGGGATGTCCTCACTGATGATCTCCACGTCGGCAGCGTCGATCTCCACCTCCTGTCCCTCGACAAGGATACGGAGCAGTCCCTCGGTCTCCAGCCGGGCGATATCGGGCTGCGGCAGTTGCGACAGGGCAGCAGCCACGCCTTTCATCAGTTTGCCGTATTTCTTTCCCATCGTGCGGAAATTGCACTTCACCTTCTTGACAAGCAGACTCTCGCCTTCCGCGAAGCGCAACTCCTTCACGTTCACCTCGTTGAGGATGATATCTGCCACCGACTCTATCCTTGCTCTCTGCTGGCTGTCGATAGCGGGAATCATGATGCACTGGAGCGGTTGGCGCACCTTCAGGTCGGCTTTCCTGCGGAGAGCGAGCACCATAGAGGTGATTTTCTGTGCCGTAGTGCCCATACGTGCCTCCAACTCTGCGTCGATCAGCGACTCGTCGGCCACGGGGAAGCGGGTGAGATGCACGCTGTCGGCCTCGTTCTGGCCTGTGGCTGTCGTCAAGTCCATATAGAGGCGGTCGGCGTAGAACGGCGAGAAGGGAGCGAGCAGTTTGGCGATGGTGACCAGACAGGTGTACAGAGTCTGATAGGCACTCAGTTTGTCGGTGTCCATCTCCTTGCCCCAGAAGCGCTTGCGGTTGAGACGCACATACCAGTTGGAGAGATGGTTGTCTACAAACTCCTCTATCATACGTCCGGCGCGTGTCGGCTCATAGTCGCTCAGGCTCTCGTCCACCGATTTGACAAGCGAGTTGAGCTGGGAGATGATCCAGCGGTCCACCTCCGGCCTCTCCGACACAGGAATCAGTGCCTGTGAGTTGTCGAAGCCGTCGACATTGGCGTAGAGTGCGAAGAACGAATAGGTGTTGTGGAGCGTGCCGAAGAACTTGCGTTTGAGCTCATCCACGCCAGCCACGTCAAACTTCAGGTTGTCCCAAGGCTGGGAGTTGGTCATCATATAGAACCGCAGAGCGTCAGCGCCATAAGTGGCGATTGTTTCAAACGGGTCGACCGCATTGCCCAGGCGCTTGCTCATCTTGTTACCCTTTGCGTCGAGCACAAGTCCCGTAGAGATGACATTCTTGAACGCCACACTGTCGAAAATCATCGTTCCGATGGCGTGAAGGGTGAAGAACCATCCACGGGTCTGGTCCACTCCCTCGCTGATGAAGTCGGCGGGGAAGGCACCGCCTTTGTCCACTAAGTCGGCGTTCTCGAAAGGATAGTGAATCTGCGCGTAGGGCATGGAACCGGAGTCAAACCACACATCGATCAGGTCGGCCTCACGCTTCATCGCATGGCCCTTCGACGACACAAGGAAAATCTGGTCGACATAGGGGCGGTGGAGGTCAATCTTGTCGTAGTTCTCCGAAGAATAATCACCGGGCACGAAACCTTTGTCCTTCAAGGGGTTCGACGGCATAATGCCTGCGGCCACGGCTTTCTCAATCTCCTCATAGAGCTGCTCTACGCTACCGATGCAGATGCTCTCTCCGTCTTCCTCGTTGACCCAGATAGGCAGCGGTGTGCCCCAGAAGCGGCTCCTGCTCAGGTTCCAGTCGTTCAGGTTCTCCAACCAGTTGCCGAAGCGCCCCGAACCGGTGCTCTCGGGCTTCCAGTTGATGCTGAGGTTCAAGGCCGACATACGCTCCTTGCAAGCAGTACTCTTGATAAACCAGCTGTCGAGAGGATAATAGAGCACGGGCTTGTCGGTGCGCCAGCAATGGGGATAGTTGTGCTCATGCTTCTCTATCTTGAAAGCCTTGTTGGCGGCCCTCAGGTCCATGCAAATCATGATGTCGAGCGTCTCGTCCTTCTCGGTGAGCTGCTCATCGTAGGCATTCTTGACATACTTGCCCGCATAACGGCTCCAGAGCGGGAGGTCGATATACTCACTCACGAAAGCGGGGTCGAGGTCCTCGACGGCGAAATACTTGCCCTGAAGGTCGACCACAGGCCTCTGGTGACCCTTGCGGTCGACCATCACGATGGGAGGCACTCCGGCCTTCTTAGCCACGGCGGCGTCGTCGGCACCGAAGTTGGGTGCGATATGCACGATCCCCGTACCGTCTTCAGTAGTGACATAACTGCCGGGGATGACCCTGAAGGCGCCTGCACTCATGGGCTTGACCATCGGCAGGAGCTGCTCATAGCCCATTCCCTCGAGGTCGGTGCCCTTATAATGGGCGACCACACGCCAGGGAAGCACCTTGTCGCCCTTCTGATAGCCTTCGAGCGCGGCATCCTTGCCCTTCTCGTTGAAATAGGCGGAGAGACGTGCCTCGGCAAGCACCACGGTGATGGGTTCGGCAGTATAGGGATTGTATGTCTGCACGGCCACATAGTCGATCTTCGGTCCCACACAGAGTGCGGAGTTGGCGGCCAGTGTCCACGGGGTGGTGGTCCATGCGAGGAAATAAGGCTTGCCCCACTCTGCCATCTCCGGCTTCGGGTCGGTCATGGCAAACTGTGCGGTGCAGGTGGTGTCCTTGACGATACGGTAGCAGCCGGGCTGGTTGAGTTCATGGCTGGAGAGTCCGGTGCCTGCTGCCGGCGAATAGGGCTGGATGGTATATCCTTTGTAGAGCAGGTCTTTCTTGTAGAACTGCTGGAGCAGCCACCACAGCGTCTCTATATACTTATTGTCATAGGTGATATAAGGATTGTCGAGGTCTACCCAATAGCCGATTTTCTCGGTGAGCTCGTCCCACTCGGCAGTGAACATCATCACGTCCTCACGGCATTTGCGGTTGTAGTCCTCTACCGAGATGAACTTCGGGCTTTCGGGATTGTCGATGTCGGCCTTGGTGATGCCTAATTTCTTCTCCACTCCCAGCTCCACAGGCAGGCCGTGAGTATCCCAACCGGCTTTGCGGCGCACCAGAAAGCCTTTCATGGTCTTATAGCGGTTGAATGTATCTTTTATCGTACGTGCCAGCACATGGTGTATACCCGGATGACCGTTGGCAGAAGGAGGACCCTCGTAGAAGATATATTCCGGGCATCCTTCGCGCTCCTCGACGGACCTGCGGAAGATGTCTCCCTTTTTCCATTGTTCAAGCACTTGATTGTTGATTTCTGTCAGATTGAGATGTTTGTACTCGACAAATTTCTTGGCCATGACTTTAGCTTATTGAATTGATTGGTTATCTTCATGGCACCCCGAAAGGGCACCTTTCGTTTGAAGGTGCAAAATTACAAAAAAATCACCATTAACGACAGATGCTTGATGAAAAAGTTGTTTATTTAGTGTTTTTTATTGATTCAAACACATGACCTAACTCTTCAGCGAATAATTATTTTAATTCAACTTCCGCAAGTTCAAACCTATCCGAAAAGAAGAGATTATTATTAAAACCGCTTCGCATGTCTGCCACGACAATCGGCCGAGGCCGAAAACCTTTTAACTGCGGCTCACCTGCAATCCCGTAGTGCTCAGCGACATTTCCACAAACCTCGCATTGGCCTTATGCTTGTTGGCGAGCAATATCTGGCGGATTCGCGCGGCAGCCTCTGGGTCCTTGGCCACCATATAGAGGTAGCCACCGCCGCCGGCGCCCGGCAGTTTGTAGCCCAGGCACAGATCGTCGATCAGACGGGTGAGCCGCCGCACCTCATCAGGGTTGGTGCCGCTGTCGAGCAACTGGTTCTGCGTCCAGGTCTTGCCCACCAGCAGTCCCATCCGCTGGAAGTCGTTTTTCTGTATGGCCTCATACATGTCTACGGCATGCTCTTTCATCGAGAGCAGAAGGCGCAACTGGTCGTGCTGGTTGAGAAACATCTTTCTGACAATCTCGGAGAGGATGTTTTTGGCCGTGCGGGTGAGACCCGTATAGAAGAGCAGGTGGCACGACTTATATTCGGGCAGGGTATAGATCTCCGATGGCAACCATCTCACCGTGGGACTCTGGGCAAAGCCTCTCTCGGTCTGCAGAAGTTTCACGCCCTGCAACAGGCCGCCGAACTGGTCTTGCCAGCCACCGCCTGTGGTCAGGAGCTGCTCGAGCACCAGGGTGCGGTGGCCAATCTCGTTTTTATCCCACATCAGACCGCAGAAATCGTTGAGTGCGCCGAGCACGGTGGCCGCCAGGATACTGCTTGTGCCCAAGCCGCTGCCGGCGGGGATGGCGGAGAGCAGGGTGATCTCGATGCCGCAGCCGAAATCGCGCAGTTGCTCCTCGAGCGTGGCATACCGCATCTGTGAGAAGTCGGGATGGAAACCCGCGAGCACCAGGGCGGCCTTGGGGATGGAGAAAGGACTTCCCACATGATGGAAGTCAGCCAACTGTCCGTAGGTGGTCACCACCTCGGAGGCGCCAAGGTCGATACTTCTGAGTGTCACCTGCGGGAGTGCCGACGGTTTGATATACGCCTGTATGGGCGGCTGTCCGTTGAGTTCTATGGCGAGGTTCACCACGTTTCCGCCTTCCATCAGGCAGAAAGGCGGCGTGTCCGTCCATCCTCCTGCGATGTCGATGCGCACAGGACTCCGTCCCCATACTATCTGGTCGCTGAAGACAGACATCCGTGGCGACAGTTTGTCTTTCAGCGCCGAGGCGGTGAGTCCGCTCTTGAGCAACTGGAATGCCGACTGTTCCTGACCATCATCAGGCTGCCCATTGAGTCTGCGGAGCCTCGACCTGAACATGGCGTCGCTGATACGTGTCATCAGCGGCTCGCTGTCGGGGATGGGCTGCGGCTCGGCGATATGGAAACGCGCGAACTCCTCTGCCGCATCTTCCAGGTCAATCTGATAAAAGATGCTGTGCTGATAGTTGTCGGCCAGCATGGGCCAGTTGAGGCGGCGGTGGCCGATGCGCTGCTGGTGGAGCCTCGGCAGGTTGGCCTCCGCGGCTATCTCACTGGCGTTCATCCTGCGGGCAGACGACCATATCCTCTGTCCGTCCTCCAGCGACGGCTCGTTGAGCATCCACCGCAGCACGAGTTCCATGTCACGGAGATGGCCGACCACGGGAAAAATACGTGCCGACTGCAGGTCTTCCCCACCCTCGATGGCCGACAGGTCGAGCCGGCGCTCTCCAGCCCATTTCCTGAAGGGCTTTTCGAGATAGCAGGTGCCCTCATCGTCTATCCTTCCCCTGAAAAGGTCGGTGTAGCCATAGGGGCGCACCGCCCACATCGTCTCGCCGACAGGCACGATATCGACACACTGCCCCGGCAGGAGCGAGAGAGTCCATGCGTTTTCGGGCACGCCGGTGATGATGTTGTTGTGGCTGAGCCGCCAGTGCTCCGACACACAGCTGTTCTCTATCCACAAGTTGCGGTTGGAACCGTCAATGCTTATTCTTGTCTCTGAATTCTGCACGAAGATCGACGGATGGGGCTTCCGCGAGCGGTGCATGATCTCGCGCTGGTCGTTCACCAGATTCTGAATCTCCATCGTCGAGGAGACGAGTTCATGACTCGTTCCGAAATGGTAAAACTCTCCGCCGGTCAGGGGGACGACGGCCACCGAGAGCCGGTTGATGTCGTCGTCGACGATAGTGGGATGTGTGCCCAGCGCGCAACCGAAGGTGGAATAGAGATCATATTCCACCATCTCGCCGTCGCGCATGCTGCGCTTCATGAGGATGTCCACGGCCTTGTCGCTCAACAGCCACACCCCGATGTCCACCAGATAGAAGTGGTCTTTTCTCAGGT
>CADBLU010000040.1 GCA_902795605.1 uncultured Prevotellaceae bacterium
TATGCTGCCACAGCAACAGCCGGCCCAAGTGAGATGCCTCTTCACCGACCGTCACGGCCGCTATTGGGTGGCCACGAGAGAAGACGCCACGCTGCGCGCCTTCGCTGCCGACGACGACCGCCTGTTGGGCTATTTAGGCACCGACGGACGCCTCCACCCCACCTACACACGCTTCCACTCCGCTGTCTACTGCATGTATGAAAGCAGCGACTCCACCTTGTGGGCAGGCACCAAACCCGGCGGACTGTTCCGGTTGAGGCCCGAGGGCGGGCGCTTCAATATCGACCATATCGCCAGTCTCCCCGCCGCCAATGTCTACAGCATCATCGAGGACAGCTACCACCGTATATGGGTGGCCACGCTCGACAGTGGTCTCTTCGTCTGTCCCGACCCGCACGCCCCCATGCCGCACATGGAAAGACCGGCCCGTTACCCCACCGGCACCACGGCACAACGCGCACGCTACCTGCACATTACGCGGCAAGGGGTGCTCCTGGCAGCCACCACCGACGGACTCATCGCCTCACGACTCATGGCCGACGCCCACCAGATGACCTTCGTCAGGCATCACCGCGAGGCGGAGCGTGCCGAGAGCATGAGCAGCAGTGCCGCCATGGACATCGTGGAGGACAGCCAAGGACGCATCTATGTGAGCACCGAGAGCGGCGGCGTCAATATGACTGCCGACGACCCTTTAGACGAGCATCCCAGATTCAGGCATATCGACGCCACCCACCATCTCCTGCCTGGCGACGTGGTGCTCGCACTCACCCCCATCGACGCACACCACCGCATGGTGGTGGGTAGCCACATGGTGACCCTCATCGACAGCGTCGGCCCTACCCTCATTCTCGACGCCACCCACTTCAACGGCCACCGCCGGTTCAGCGAGGCTCATCCCATCAGGCTCAGCGGCGGCAGATGGCTCTTCGGACTCACCGACGGCGCCATCATCTCCACCCTCCAAAAGGGCACAGCCGCGGATGAGGTCCGCCGTGTGGTGCTGACCAGCGCCACGGTGAAAGGAACGCCGGGCCACTGGGACATCAGCCGCACCAACCGGCTGACGCTGCAACCGCAGGAGCGCACCGTCACCCTTCATTTCGCCGCCATCGACTATGCCACCGACGAGCCCTACAACTATGCCTTCCGCCTCGTCAGCGGCGGCAACGACGACACACCTTGGAACTTCATCGGCCACGACCGGTCGGTCACCCTCATCGACCTCGACCCCGGACGCTACATTCTCCAACTGGCCTACACCGACGACAGCGGACTCAGGCACAACACCACCGACGACCTCACCATCGACGTCACTCCCACCTTCTGGGAGACAGGATGGGGAAAACTGGTCATCGCACTCGCCGTCCTCGCCATCATCTCCGCCGTCCTCTATACCTATTTATATATAAAACGCATCAAGAGGCAGCAACATGAGACACTGGAGGCTTACCTCACATTGCTCAACCAACAGCCCGACACCGCCGCACCCGACGAAGACAACGCGGCCACGAAGGCCATGCCGCATGTGGCACCCGAAGACGATGCCATGATCAAGCGGCTCATGACCTTCATCGAGCAAAACCTCGACAACAGCGAACTGAGAGTGGCCGACCTGGCGGCAGCGGCAGCCACCAGCGCCTCAGGACTGCAGCGCAAACTGCGGCAGGCCATGGGCGTCACCCCGCAGGACCTGTTGCGCGAGGCTCGCATCAAGCATGCCGCCCTGCTGCTCCGCCAGACCGACAAGAGCGTAGCCGAGGTGGCCTACGCCTGCGGATTCAGCGACCCCAAATACTTCAGCCGGTGCTTCAAGACCTCCATGGGGCAGTCGCCCACCGACTACAAAAATGCCCTCTGAGGCACTTTTCACCCCTCCTGACGTGTTTTTCACCCCCTTTTGACGCGTTTTTCACCCTCTCATGCGCGATGAAAGCTGTAATTTTGCACCAGAAACCTAAACTACAGCAACATGACAAAACGACTACTTATGATCACCACGATGGCCATGCTGGTATGCGCATTCGCCTTCGGAAAGAAAAAAGTGCATACCCTCGGCGACTCCACCATGGCCAACTATGACCCGGCAGCCACCATCACCAGAGGATGGGGCATGTATTTCGGCAATTTCCTCACCAACGGATGGACCTCTGTCAACTATGCCAGGGGGGGGCGCGACTCCAGAGGCGGCTATGACGAACTGTGGCAGACGGCCAAGAAAAACGTGGAGGAGGGCGACTACGTCATCATCACTTTCGCACACAACGACGAGAAAAACAACGGAATGGATGGCATGGCGCTCTACGACTACTATAAAAGCATCGGCGACAACGCCAAAGCCGCGGCCGTGGACAAAAGGGGCACGGTGCCTACCACCACCTACAAGGAATACCTGGGCAAAATCGTGGACGAGGCCATCGCCCTCGGCGCCCATCCCATCATTGCCTCGCCCGTGTGCCGCAGCTATTTCACCGGCGGCAAGATCAGGCGCAACGGACGGCACGATCTGGGCGACAACTACTCTGTGCTCACCGACAAAGGTCCTGTGACAGGCCGCAGCGTGCCCGCCTCCGACCACACCATGGACTACGCCTACCACTCCGAGCAACTCGCCAAGGAGAAAGGCATCCCTTTCATCGACCTCACCAACGCCACCGCCACTCTCTATGAGAGCTACGGCGACAGCAAATGCCATGAGTATCTCTTCGACGGCGAGGGTTCCACACACTTCAACACCACTGGCGCCCTGCTCGTGGCCCGCGAGTGCGCACGGCTGATGAAGGCTCAGGACATCCTGGCCGACTGCATCACCCTGCCCACCGACATCAGCGTGGTGCCTGCCGTGGCCGACTTCGGCGAGGCCTACCGCGGACAGACCATCTCCAAGGAACTTACGCTCAACGGTTTCTCACTCTCTCCCGAGTCGGGCACCGTCACCATCACCGCCACCGACGGTATCCTCCTCTCCACCGACAAGGTCCAATGGCAACCCACCCTCAACATCACCTATCAGGCTTCAACGCTCGTACAGACCTTCTATGCACAGGTGACTCTCAACGACAACGGCACCACCACAGGCACCATCACTGTCAGCCAAGGAGACAAGACGCTGGAAGTGCCGGTGACGGCCACTGCCATCTCGCTCGAGGGCGGCACAGAGGTGAAGGCCTACTGGCGCCTGGAGAGCGACGACAGCTATACCCTCACCGGTCCTGCCACCGTCATCGACGAGAGTTGGACAGGCATGTTCGTGCAACGCTACTCTTCCCCCAATGCCAATACGGTATGGCCCGACTGGACAGGTTTCGACGCCACCCGCAAGACACAGCGCAACCTGCTCGACGGCGAAGTGTGGCCCGCCGACGAGATCGACGACAATCCCGACAGATATATCCAGTTCGGCATCCAGCCCAACAAAGGCAATATCCTGAAGATCAACCATATCAGCCTCTTTGTCTGTGGATGCGGAGGCAACGGCATGTGCAGCCACATCTATTTCTCCACCGACAATTTCGAGACACGCACCACCCTCTTCGAGATGAAGAAGATGCCTGCCAACAACATGCAGTATGTGGAAGCCACACCGGTGGTCTCGCTCAAAGAGGGTGAGCAACTGCTCGTGCGCGTCTATCCATGGTACAACGGGACCGCCACTGGCAAGACCATCTGCCTGAGCGACCTCACCATCAGCGGAATGGCCGTGGATGCCGGCTCCGACACCGACGGCATCAGCACCAACACCAGCACCGACTGCCGCCCGACAGCCTCCTACACCATCGACGGCCACCGTACCGACAGGCCGCTGCGAGGCATCAACATCGTGTGCATGAGCGACGGCACCACGAGAAAAATCATCAGACACTAATCTACTTACTCTTTCATCTGTCAGACAATGAGAAACAACTATTTCAGACGCATTGCGGCAGCAGCAGGACTGTTGCTTTGCACCGCTGCCGGCATGGCCGCTCCCGACAACGGAGGCCAAGTGGATGCCAGCGGATTTACCGCCACATGGCCGCTCAACAAAGGCTTTGACAACACCACCGCTGCCACGACTTCGGTCGAAGGACTCATGTCGGTGGCCGAATTCTCCTACGGCGACGGACTGGTGATGCAGGGCACACGTACCGACGGCGGCATCAGCGAGACGATGTTCCAACCCACGGAGGTGGCCAGCGCACAGACCGACGCCAACGCCATCGTCTTCACCCTCAAACCAAAGAGAGCCCTTACGCTCACACCACGGCACCTCACCTTCCATGCCAGCAGGGTGGGCACCAACGGCGGAAATTTCGACGTGGTGGTGACCAGCGGCTCACAGAGCGTGGTGATTGCCCAGAACGAGCGTCCCCAACTGGTGAAGGAGGCCCCCTACTGCACTGTCTACGACTATGACCTGAGCGCCGTCCCCGCCACCGACGACATCCTGCAGGTGAAGATTCACATCCGTGAGTTGGCCACCAACAAGCAGTATGCCTTCAGCGACGTCGTCGTCACTGCCGACGTGGCAGGCACCATCGAGCAGGTGGCCACCCACACCATGGCCGTGAGCCTCGCCACTGAGGGAGCCGGCAAGGTGTCGTGCTACCCCGCCGGCAACGAGTTCGACGAGGGCACCACCATCACCGTCACTGCCACAGAGAACTTCGGCTACCATTTCTCGGCATGGACCGACAGCGAGGGCAACACCGTGTCGACCGACAACCCCTATACCTTCGACATCACCGCCGACACCGACCTGAGAGCCGTTTATACGAAAAACAACGTCTATGCCGTGCATCTCAACCTCAAGGGCGGTGCCAATGCCAACCTGGTGCAGTTCCAGCCCGAGGGATATGTGACCGACGGCATCCATCACTATGAGGAAGGCACCGATGTGAAACTCACCGCCATCAACAACCGCATCCTCACCTTCACCCAATGGAGCGGCGACTATAGCGGCACCAATGCCGAGCTCAACCTAACCATGGACAGCGACAAGGACATCACCGCCGACTTCGCCTGCGCCGACTTCATCGTGGGATGGGACCTCTACGACGACCAGCCCTCCAAAGACCGTGCCGCTGACTATAAGTACGACAGCGAGAACGCAGGGCAACTCACCCTGCGCAAAGCCGACGGCACCACCACCAGTTGGCTTACCCGCGGCGTGAACAACGGGCAGGAGAACGGCAAATATGCCGCCCGCATCTGGAAATACCTCAGCGAAGAGTGGTACTGGGAAATCACCTTCTCCACCAAAGGCTACCGCAACATCGTCCTCTCGTCGGCCATCGGCGACGACTACAACACCTACAGCGTGATCAACGCGGAATACAGCACCGACGGCACGACATTCACGAAATTCGGGGAGTTCAACCCGCCGGCACGCGGATGGGACGGTCCGAAAGAGCTGCCGTTGCCCGAAGAGGCCAACGACCAGGAGCGCATCTATATCAGATGGATGCCCGACCGCACCAGTGAGAAAGTGGGTGTGGCAAGCGACTACGACGGCACCTCCATCGCTGAGATCTTCGTCTTGGCCGACCTCGGCGACCTGGCCGACGAGAAGGCCACACTCATCTCAAGCAATCCCGAAGAGGGAGCCGACGGCGTGTCGGCAAGCGGCTCGGTCATCCTCAACTTCGACTCGAAGGTGAAGGCCGGAGAGGGCGCCGCCATCCTCGACGGAGAGGAGATCACGCCCATCATCAGCGGCAAGAGCGCCATCTTCAGATATAACGGACTGAAATACGCCACAGCCTACACCTTCCACATGCCGGCAGGCGTGCTCACATCGCGCAGCGGACAACCCGTCGAGGCCATCGACATCCATTTCACCACCATGCAGCGCTCACAGCCGGAGCCACGCCTCTACGACGCCGTCGTGGCACAGGACGGCAGCGGCGACTTCACCACAGTGCAGGCAGCCATCGACGCCGCTCCCGCCGAGCGCACCAGGCCCTGGCTCATCTTCATCAAGAACGGACGCTACAAAGAGCATGTCAACATCCCGGCCAACAAGCCACGGCTGCACCTCATCGGACAAGACCGCGACAAGACGGTGGTGCTCGACGACCGCCTCTGCGGCGGCGACAACGCCTACAAGGTGGATCCGGGAGCCACGGTGGTGGTGAAAGCCAACGACACCTTCTTCGAGAACCTCACCCTCGAAAACAGTTACGGACACGAGAAACAGGCAGGACCGCAGGCTCTCGCCCTCAACACCATGGCCGACAGGGTGGCACTCAACAAGGTGGCCCTGCTCTCCTATCAGGACACATGGATCACCACCTCTACCTCCAACTACCGCCACTACATCCGCCACTCGCTCATCGAGGGTGCCGTCGACTTCATCTACAACTCAGGCAACGTGTATCTCGACGCCGACACCCTCGAGATCAACCGACCCTCGGGAGGTTATATCGTGGCTCCGAGCCATTCGGCGGACGTGAAATGGGGATATGTGTTCCAGAACAATGTCATCAGGCCACACGCAGGCATGAAGGTGACCGACGTCTGGCTCGGACGTCCCTGGCACAACAACCCGAAGACCGTGTTCATCAACACCAAGACCTACGTCAACATTCCGGCGGCAGGATGGTATGAGACCATGGGCGGACTGCCCGTGCTATGGGCCGACTACAACACCGTGGATGCCAACGGCAATCCCGTGGACCTGAGCCAGCGACGCGACACCTACTACTACACCGTCAACGGCGAGCGTGTCTACGGCAAGGCCAAGAACTACCTCACGGCCGACGAGGCAGCGCAATACACCATCCGCAACGTGATGGCCGGAGACGACAACTGGCAGCCTGACCTGCTGTGTGAGGCCTGCGAGAGTCCTGTGCCCGTCATCGGCGAGACAGCCATCACTTGGCAACCCGTGCCCTATGCCATCTGCTATGTGGTGACCAAGAACGGCGAGGTGGCGGCGTTCACCACCGACACCACCTATGGTGAAGCCGAGGCAGGAGCCGTCTATCAAGTGCAGGCCGTCAACGAAAACGGCGGCCTGAGTGAGAAGGCATTGGCCACGACCGCTTCGGCCATCGTGCTCACCGGGCAGCAGATGCCTGCAGCCACAGAAACCATCTACACCACCGACGGCCATCGCATCGGCAGCCTGCGGAAGGGCATCAATATCCTGCGCATGAGCGACGGACAGGTGAGGAAGGTCATTGTGAGATAAGTCAGACTTTTTCTGACACAAGACATCAGAGGGATGTGCCTGCCATCGCGCAGACACGTCCCTCTGTCGTTAAACAGAATTAATAGAACATACCTAAAATGTGTTTTCCGTAAACGATTTCGTAACGTATTGGCTTTTCGCAGGTTGGAAATTTGATATTTTGCGGGAAAAGCCGTAATTTTGTCATGTTTAACGCCTAAACTAAAACCAATATAGCAAAATGAGAAAACAATTACTTCTACTATTGATGGCTGCATTCTGCACTACCGCCATGATGGCCGACTCCAAACAGACCATCACTGTCAACGGGTATGTGATGAACTGCCAGGCCACACGCATCACCTTCAACGGTGACTACGTGTTCCTCACCTTAGACGATGGCAGCATCGACTCCGAAAGCTTGGCCGACGTGAACATCGCTTTCGACTATGTGGCCGTTTTCAAGGACAATGGTTACGACAACATCGCCACCATCAAGACCTTCAGCGGCAAACCGACCACCGCGGAAGTCACGCGTACACTGACAGCCAACCAGTGGGCACCTATCTGCCTGCCCTTCGGAATGAAGGCAGCAGACATCGCCGCTGCATTCGGCGAAGGCACCAGGGTGGCTACTCTTGAAAGTACGGAGGAAAGGACTGTCAACTTTCAGAGCGTAGAGGAGATCACGGCCAGCATGCCCTACATCATCTGCCCTACCAAGGACGTGAGCAGCTTCAGCCTCGAGAATGCTGAGATAGCCAACGTGGCCGGCGGCAGCACCGTCTCCACCGACAAATTCGACTTCACCGGCACGCTCACCGAGCAGACACCCGGCGAAGGCACCTACTACTTCGCCACCGGCAACAAGCTGAAGAAACTCACCTCGGGCAGCATCCTGCCCCTGCGCGCATTCCTCTTCACCGGCAGCAGTGCCAGCGCCACCACCTTCACCATCGACGGTGAGCTCACCGGCATCCTGTCTGTACTCACCGGCGAGCCAGCAGCCGCCAGTGTCTACACCCTCAGCGGACAGTATGTGGGCGACAAGCTCTCCGGACTGCCCAAGGGCATCTATCTGTCAAACGGCAAGAAAGTGATAGTGAAATAATCCCCCGACGACACCTTCAGAAGAAAAGACAATGAGACAATATATAAGACTCGCAATTCTCGCATTCGCCATGCTGATACCCACAGGCATGAGCGCCGGCAACCTCAAGGGAGATGCCAACGAAGACGGAGAAGTGACGACCACCGACATCATGGTCATCGTCAACTACATCCTCCATGGGGACGCTACCAACTTCAACGTAAGGAATGCCGATTTCAACAGCGACGGAGAGGTCAACGTGACTGATATCATGGCCATCGTGAATTATATCCTCTACAAACCTGTGGAAATAGGAATTGACATCACCGTCGACGGCGAAGACAGCGGCATCTACAACGGCGGCAGCGGCGACGGAAGCGACCAGGCCGCCAACGGCTCCACATTCAACGCAGAAGAAAACAAATAGAACGGAGACATCATGAAAAGACAAGCATACCTACACATCATCACAATGATACTCGCGCTGGCAGGCATCAGCGCACAGGCCCAGACCACATGGGACTTCACCACCCTCAGCAGCGCCGACGAGAACCTGCTCAAGGCCGACGCCACAGGCAACTGGACCATCGACAGCAACAAGCAGTGGTGCTTCCTCTCTGACTTGAGCAACGCGCCGCTCACCGCCAGCGGACAGGAGCTCGACTACGGCAAGGGACTGCTCTTCTCATGCAAGGCGAGCACCGACGGCAAGGGCAACCTGCGCGTCGCCCCCACCAACAAACGGCTGTGGATAGCCGGCAGTTCCTGCCCCATCGTCATCCCCGACCTGAAGAAGGGCCAGACGGTGACAGTGACCTACAAATCGTCGAGCAGTTCGACGGCTCGCTGCTTCACCCCCACTAACCTCACCGGCACATCGGGATTTGAGGCCAGTACGTCCAACCTCACCGGAACGGGCACCGTGACTGCCGACGGCGACGTGACACTCACCCCCACCGGCGGACTCTATGTCTACACCCTTGAGGTGAGCGAGGCACCCGTGGAGGGAGCTGCCATCGTGGTGCCTGCCGCTGCCACCGACCTCTACCAGGACGTGGTGACCGGCAACGTCAACCGCAACTCGAAAGCCAACCAGATGTATGTGGAGACCACGAAGGGCGGCATCAACTACTACAATACCGGCGACCTGCAAGCCGTGGACATCGACCAGGCCAACTCCACCGTCACCATCCAGCCGAAGTCGGGCGACAACGATGTCTACTACGGTTCGGTGCGCAACATCTCATTCGCCAAAGCCGTCCCGCAGGGCGACGACGCCACCATCCACAACAATGGTGTCGTCATCACAGAGTCGAAAGGATGGCTCGAGTCGGCATACGTGAAATGGGAGCCCTATCAGGGAGCTGAGAGCTATGCCGTCTATGTGAAAGGCGGCAACTACGCCGACTACACACGCATAGACAACATGCTCGTGCGCGACTACGGCACCTACGGGAGAGCCGACATGGTAGGACTCAAGGCCGGAGAGGGATATGCGTTCAAGGTGGTGCCCATCATCGGCGAGGCCGAGGACAACAGCAAGGCCAGCACCGCAGAGAACATCAAAGTGAAGGCATACAACCGCGAGGGCTTCGCCCACAAGAACTGGACGAAAGGTGTGGGCGCCTACAACAATGACGGTACGCTCAAGAGCGGTGCCAAGGTGCTGTATGTGACGAAAAACAGTGTCAAGAACATCACCTGCGACGTCATCGTCGACCCTGGGAAGACCCAGACTGTCAAAGGCCTCCAGCGCATCATCAGCGCCTACAAGAAGGGCAATGATCCCACTCCCCTCGACTTCCGTATCCTTGGTACTATCCACAAGGAAGACCTCGACTCCATCGGCAGCAAGGAAGAAGGACTGGAAATCAAGGGCAGCAAAGCCGACGCCGAACTCAACATCACCATCGAAGGTATCGGCGAGGACGCCACCATCCATGGATTCGGAATGCTTGTACGTAGTGCCAAGAGCGTTGAACTGCGCAATTTCGCCGTCATGCGCTTCATGGACGACGGTGTCTCTCTCGACAGCGACAATTCCAACATCTGGATTCACCATCTCGACATGTTCTACGGAAAACCAGGCTCTGATAAAGACCAGAAAAAAGGCGACGGTTCCATTGACATCAAGTCCGATTCCAAACTCGTCACCGTGGACAACTGCCACTTCTGGGACAGCGGAAAATCGTCGCTCTGCGGCATGAAGAGCGAGAGTGGTCCCAACTACATCACCTACCACCACAACTGGTTCGACCACTCCGACTCACGCCATGCCCGCGTGCGCACGATGTCTGTCCACATCTACAACAACTACTTCGACGGCAACAGCAAATACGGTGCCGGAGCGACAACAGGCTCAAGTGTGTTTGTCGAGAGCAACTACTTCCGCAACACCAACAAGCCGATGCTCATCTCCATGCAGGGCACCGACACCAAGATGGGTGCCGACGAGTCCGACGCCCCGACCTTCTCCGGTGAAGAAGGCGGTATCATCAAGAGCTACGGCAACGTGTTTGCCGAGCAGAGCAGCAACTTCAAGTATGTGACCTATCAGCAGAACCAGACGCATTTCGACGCCTGGGAGGCCACCTCTCGCAACGATGTCGTGCCCTCTACGGTGAAGACCCTGAAAGGCGGCACCGCCTACAACAACTTCGACACGAACGCCAGTGTGATGTATTCCTACACGCCCGATGCAGCTGCCGATGTGCCTGCCAAAGTGGAAGGATGGTATGGCGCCGGACGTATGAACCATGGTGACGTCACCTTCGATTTCGACAACAGCATCGAAGACCCCAATTATTCATTCATAGAAGCACTGGCAAATGCTATCGACAACTATGCCAGTCCTCTCGTGGGCATCTTCGGAGGAGAGACCATCAGCACCGGCGGCGGCAACGAAGGTGGTGAAGGCGGAGAAGGCGGTGAAGGCGGTGAAGGTGGCCAAGGCACAGAGCAAGGCTCCACCATCGATGCCGATGTCTACTGCACATTCGACAAGTCGGGCACACCCTCCAACAGTCTGTTCACCGTCGTCGGCAACGGTTCCGACTCCAAAGGTACAGCCACCGTCAACGGTGTCACATATAATACCTGTCTGAAGATAGAATCGACCACCTCTGTCAAATTCACCACGACGAAGAAAATGACCATGACCCTGGTCTTCGGCGACCAAGACACAAAATTCACCATCAAGGTGGATGGTACGAAGCAGACCGGTTCCGATCACCAGCTCGTCATGGAGTTGGAAGCCGGGGAGCATGTACTGACCAAGGCCGACACCACCAACCTGTTCTATATCGGACTGAAAGAATAACATTCATCCTAAATAACCTATTCAACTTTCTCTCTACGTGGAAAGGAGTGTAGGAGTGCAGATATGAGAAAAAGGGGTGCCCACGCACATGGGCACCCCCTTTTTTGTCTCCTGAAAGGCCGCCTGGCGATTAACGTTCGTTAACAGACAAAACAAAAAAACTCATTGAATTGTTTTGAGTTTTGGAAAATAGCACTACCTTTGCATCGATTTTTGGATAACAGCTGTCGCGACTGACATTCAGCCGGCAGTGATTCAGTAACTTAAAACAGGTAAAAAGATGAAAAAGATTATGATGACATTGATGGCAGCTGTCATGGCTGCAAGTGTGAGCGCCCAGGCATATGTGGGCGGTGGCTTAGGTGTCGCAACAGCCAGCGACGGCGACAACGACGTGACTGTCTTCAAGTTCGTTCCCGAGGTGGGCTTCAACCTCAACGAGGACTGGTCTGTAGGTGCCGCCTTCGGATGGGAAGGTGCCAAAGAGGCACAGAAGACCTTCTCCTTCAACCCCTATGCCCGCTATACTCTCCTTCACGGCAAAGTGGTCAACGCCTTCATCGATGGTGGCGTGGAGTATGCACACACCTATAATGCAGGTGCCGACCTCGACGCTTTCTCCGTCGGTCTGAAACCTGGCTTGGCCGTCAACCTCAACAACAGGGTGAGCTTCGTGGCTCATTTCGGCTTCATCGGCTATCAGCACGAGAAAGACAACAACTACAAAGGCAAGGAAGACATGTGGGGCATCGACCTCGACGGCCGCAACATCACCTTCGGCCTCTACTACAACTTCTAAGACAGACCATCTGAAGACTGTCGAAAGACAGAGCATCAGAACACTATCTATTAAGGAGGGCCTCCGCACGGAAGCCCTCCTTTTGTATGGGCACTTCCACAGACGGGATAAGATTTTTGTCAATCTGTCGCAAGATTAAAAAAAAATTTGTACTTTTGCAAGTTGAAAGTGAACAATAGCGACAAAATCACATCACTAAACAATGGAATACTCACCCTATCTACACCCGGAACTGGAGACGATGCCCCTTGAGGACCTTCGTCGGTTGCAGTTGGAGCGCTTGCAGAAGACCGTGCGCCACTGCATGAATTCACCATTCTATCAAGAGAAATTCGCCGAACTCGGCATCACCCCCGACGACATCAAGAGTCTCGACGACGTGCGCAAACTGCCCTTCACCACCAAGGAGGACCTGCGCGAGCATTACCCCTTCGGGCTGGCATGCGTGCCCCTGCGCGACTGCACCCGCCTGCACTCGTCGAGCGGCACCACCGGCAATCCCACCGTGGTGCTCCACACCCAGAAAGATATCGACGAATGGGCAGCAGCCGTCGCCCGTTGCCTCTGGATGGTGGGCAGCCGTCCCGAGGACGTGTTTCAGAACTCCGCCGGATACGGTATGTTCACCGCCGGTCTGGGCTTCCAGTACGGCGCCGAGAAAGTGGGCATGCTCACCGTGCCCGCCGCCGCCGGCAACACCACACGCCAGATCAAGTTCATCAAAGACTTCGGCACCACCGTGCTCCACGCCATCCCCAGCTATGCCTCACGCATCTATGAGGTGATGCGCGAAGAGGGCGTCGACCCGCGCCGCGACACCAAACTGCGCGTGCTCTGCATCGGAGCGGAGCCTCACAGCGACGAACAGCGCAAGCGCATCGAGCAGAACCTCGGCGTGAAAGCCTACAACTCCTACGGCATCTCTGAGATGATGGGCCCGGGCGTGGCCTTCGAGTGCCCCGAGCAGAACGGCATCCACATCTGGGAAGACTATTTCATCGTGGAAATCATCGACCCCGTCACCCTGGAGCCTGTGCCCGACGGCCAGTTAGGCGAACTGGTGCTCACCACCATCAACCGCGAGGCCATGCCCCTGCTGCGCTACCGCACACGCGACCTGACGAGCGTCATCTCGGGCGAGTGCCCTTGCGGCCGTACCCACAAGCGTCTGGCCCGTCTGCAAGGTCGCAGCGACGACATGATGATTCTCAAGGGCGTCAACATCTTCCCCATCCAGATAGAGAAGATCCTGCTCAAGTTCAAGGAACTCAGCACCGACTATCTCATCACCCTCCAGACCGTCGATGGCAACGACACCATGACTGTCGACGTGGAGCTCCGCGAGCTGTTCACCGACGACTACCAGCGGCTGCAGCGGCTCACCAAAGACATCACACGCTTGCTCAAGGACGAGATTCTCGTCACACCCAAGGTGAGGCTGTTGCCCAAGGGCGGCATCCACGCCTCCGACGAGGGCAAGGCCGTGCGTGTGAAAGACCTTCGCAAACTCTTCTAAAACCATGATGATATGACCATCCACCAGTTATCCATTTTCATAGAGAACAAGTCGGGCGCCCTCGTCAAGGTGCTCGACATGCTCCGCCGTTTCGGCGTACAGATCATCGCGTCAACCATCCCCGACACCGCAGAGAACGGCATCTACCGAGTCATCTGCAGCGAACCGCTCCGTGCCTATGAGGGACTGAAGAAAGCCGGCGTGCCTGTGGCGCTCTCCGACGTCTTCGCCCTTGAGCTCGACGACCAGCCGGGCCGCGCTGCCGACGCCGTGGAGGTGCTCAGCAATGCAGGCATCGGCCTGACCTATCTCTACAGCTTCTTGCTCCGCGGCAAGGGTATCCTCGTCTTCCGCACCGATGATGCGGAGCGCGCCAAGGAGACCATCATCCTCAACAACATGTCCTTCATCGCAGAGAAAGACCTCTCGGTGTGGGCCTGAGCCACGCCACGACATAAAGAGCATCAGCCTTGAGGGCGGCACGCAGTGCTGCCCTCTGGGGTGATGCTCTGCTTTTTTTTCTAGTTTTTTCTAGTTTTCCTAGTATTCCTAGTATTCCTAGATTTTCTAGATTCTCTAGATAATATCTATCCTGCAAATTGCACAGTCGAGATGACAAATTTTGCATTCCAGGGAAAATAATTGGCAAAAACACACTTATTGCTCTTCCGAGCCCTCAAAATCCCGAAATTGTTTTTTCGCATTGGATAATAATTGATTACCTTTGCACCGCGTTTCATCTGCGGATGAAAAAATGTAGTTTTGATTTTTAAGGATATTAAAGCAGTTTCGTTTTTTAGGATTTTTTTAGCAACATGTTTAAAACTTTCAGGGGCTTCGATTTGGTGGAAGCCTATCACAAAGTGAGTCATTCCAGGAAATATCATCCTGGAAAAGTGATTAAGAAAACCACAGAGGCCCTCATTGTCCTCCTCGTGACACTGGTGCTGTGGAATCTCCCATCAAGCGCCTTTGGCATCGAAGGACTGACGGTGGTGCAGCAGCGTATCATCGCCATCTTTGCTTTCGCCACCCTGATGTGGCTGCTCGAAGTCGTATCGTCGTGGGCCACGTCGGTGGCCATCATCGGCCTGCTCCTGCTCTTCACCTCCGACTCCGGCATCGGCCCGATGTGCGTGGAGGAGAAAGTGGGCACGCTGCTCTCCTACAAAGCCATCATGGCCACCTTCGCCGACCCGGTGATCATGCTTTTCATCGGCGGTTTTGTGCTGGCCATAGCAGCCACGAAGACAGGCCTCGACGGCCAGTTGGCTAAAGTATTGCTCAAACCCTTCGGCAGCAAGAGTGAGAGCGTGCTCTTAGGATTCATCTTCATCACCGGACTCTTCTCCATGTTCGTGTCCAACACCGCCACGGCAGCCATGATGCTCACCTTCCTCACCCCTGTCTTCAAGCAGTTGCCCCCCGAGGGCAAGGGCCGCATCGCCATGACGCTGTCGATTCCCGTGGCAGCCAACCTCGGCGGCATCGGCACCCCCATCGGAACCCCTCCCAACACCATCGCGCTGAAATATCTCAACGACCCTGAGGGACTCAACATGAACATCGGCTTCGGAGAGTGGATGCTCTTCATGGTGCCGCTGGTCATCGTGCTGCTCCTCATCAGTTGGCTGCTGCTCAAGAAAATCTTCCCCTTCACCCAGAAGAGTGTGAAACTGGAGATTGAGAGCACCATGAAGCACGACACCAAGACCTACATCGTGATTATCACCTTCTTCGTGACAGTGCTGCTCTGGCTGCTCGACAGCGTGACCGGCATAAACTCCTATACCGTGGCGCTCATCCCCTTCGTGGTGTTCTCGCTCACGGGCATCATCACCAAATACGACCTTGAGGAAATCAACTGGTCGGTCATCTGGATGGTGGCAGGCGGTTTCGCCCTGGGCTACAGTCTCAACGCCTCAGGTCTGGCAGAGAAGATGGTAGAGTCGATCCCCTTCGGCAACTTCTCACCCCTCTTCATCCTCATCGTCTCGGGCATCATCTGCTACGCCCTCTCCAACTTCATCAGCAACTCGGCCACGGCAGCACTGCTCATGCCTATCCTCGCCGTGGTGTGCACCGCCATGGGCGACAAGCTCGATGCCATAGGAGGAACGGCCACCATTCTCATCGGTATTGCCATCGCAGCCTCGAGCGCCATGGTGCTGCCCATCTCTACGCCTCCCAACGCACTGGCCTACTCCACCAACCTGGTCGACCAGAAGGACATGGCACGCATCGGACTCATCGTGGGCATCATCTCTATCGCCGCCGGCTATGTGATGCTCTATTTCCTCGGCACAGCCCACCTGATCTGATCAGGCAAAAACGATATGGACATGGAAAAACGATTCATCGCCATCATCCCCGCCCGCTACGCATCGACACGCTTCCCGGGCAAGCCCTTGGCACTGCTCGGAGGCAAGACGGTGATTGAGCGGGTATACAGACAAGTGGCTGCCGTCGTGCCCGACTGCTATGTGGCCACCGACGACCAGCGCATCTTTGACGCTGTGGAGGCCTTCGGCGGACGTGCCGTCATGACCTCGCCCCACCACAAGAGCGGCACCGACCGCATCGCCGAGGCCGTGGCACTCATCGGCGGCCAGTGGGACGTGGTGGTCAACGTGCAGGGCGACGAGCCTTTCATCCGCCGCGAGCAGATTGAGGCGCTCTGCGGATGTTTCGACAAGGAAGAGACGCAGATAGCCACCCTGGGCAAACCCTTTGAGAGCATGGAGGCAGTGGAGAACCCCAACTCGCCGAAGATAGCCGTCGACAACGAGGGGTTCGCCCTCTATTTCAGCCGCAGCGTCATCCCCTATGTGCGGGGTGAGGAGCGGCAGGAGTGGCTCAACCACTTCCCCTATCTCAAGCATTTGGGACTCTATGCTTACCGCACCGAGGTGCTCAGCCAGATTACCCGGCTGCCGCAATCGACGCTCGAGAAAGCAGAGAGCCTGGAGCAGTTGCGGTGGCTGCAAAACGGCTACCGCATCCGCGTGGCACTCACCCAACTCGAGACGGTGGGCATCGACACGCCTGAAGACCTGGAGCGTGCTGAGGAATTCCTCAATACACTCTCAGCTTGTCACCAAGATTGATCTGATAGTCGGCATCCAGACGGTTGAGCTTGTAAAGGCTGGCCAGACGGATGCCGTAAGTCTGTGCGATGGAATACATGCTCTCACCCTGCTTCACCACGTGCACATGGTTTTTGAAGCGGCGGTCGGCCTTCTTCTGTTTCTTGCGCAGATACACCACGTCGCCCTCACGCAACTGCTCGCGGGCATCACGCTCATTATATTTCGCAAGGTTCGAGGCAGAGATGCCCATCTCGCGTCCGATAGACTCAAAGGAGTCGCCGCGGCGGGCATATACATAGTAGTTCTGGTTGTAGGCATTGATGCTGTGCACACTGTAGGACGTGCGCTTGCTCATCGTCTCCGTCACCTCTTTTTTGGCCTTTGCTTCTGGTTTGGCCTTGGGCGACATCTTGTCGTACTCATAGAGTTTGTAGGTCTCGATGATGCTGATGAGACGCTGCGCATACTGAGGGTTGGTGGCATAGCCGCAAGCCTTCAGCCCGTGTGCCCATCCACGATAGTCGGTGATTTTGAGTGAGAAGAGACGCTGATAGCGCTCCCTTTCGGCCAGGAAGCGGCTGTGGTCCTCGTAGCTCTCACGCGGAGAGTCGTAGGCGCGGAAACTCTCCTGCTTCTTGTCGTCGTCGTGGCGGATAGTGCGCCCGGCCCATCCGTGGCTCTTGATGCCGAAGTGATTGTTGCCGCAGCGGGAAAGATAGCTCTTCCCTGCCCCGCTCTCGAGAAGCCCCTGCGCAAGGGTGATGCTGGCGGGTATGCGGTATTGGGCCATCTCCTCGATGGCGATATCCTTATACTGGTCGATATATGCCTGGAAATCGGCATTCCATTTCACTTGGGCATGGGCTATCCCGGCAAAGAGAAAAAGGCACAATGCCATCCAACAGTTTCTTTTCATCATCCTCTTGATCAAAATGAGGCCATCGGTCCTGTGGCCATTCTGGTTAGTGAAATAATTGACTTAGGAAGAAGTATTCGGGCGATGCACCGCCGTCTCTCATGTGAAAGACAAGCGGGACGACGCGCCGGACGCTTCATTTTGCAAAGATAAAACAAAATTTAAAAACAAGAAGCGATATTGATGATTTTTAACTAAAGCTTCTTTACTTTGGCGACAAGACACCGCCTTTTTTTAACTTATTAAACACTTTTCCTGAGGGTCCTGACGACAAAATGGGCTGAAAATTTGCCTGCCTGCTATATTTTTCCTATCTTTGCAATCAAGCAGGGGCAAGGACGGATGTCCACGGCTCCTGCGGCAAAGATTGGAAGAATACCGCCGAGGGACAAAATTTGAAGGTTAAACCTCAAAAAAAGTAGTATTGCGTCAGTGATTAGTACTACATTTGCATCATCCCTCAAAAGGACCTGCAAAACGAAACCGCAACGAATCAAATAACCTAATAAAATCAATAACCAAACATGAAGAAAAGAAAGTATGTCAATGGGCGAGTCCTGATACTGGCTGCTTTGTTCTCAACCATGACCCTTCCCGGGCACCTCGGCGTGCAATATGCCGCTGCCGCTCCATCGGAACTGCAGCAAAGCGGTGTCATCAAGGGTACGGTCGTCGATGAGACAGGCGAGACAGTCATCGGTGCCACTATCGTCATCAAGGGTGGTGACGCGTCCAAGGGTACAATTACCGATTTCGACGGCAATTTCTCCATCCAGTGCAAGCCGGGCACCCAGCTCGTCATCTCGTATGTGGGATATGAGACGGTGACCGTGGCCGCAAAGGACGGTATGCGTGTGCAACTCAAGACCGACGCCATCTCGCTGCAAGGCATCGAGGTGGTGGCCTATGGTGTGCAGAAGAAGGTGACCGTCACCGGCGCCCTCTCCTCCATCAAGAACGAAGACCTGATGCGCACCCCGGTGTCGTCGGTCAACAACGTGCTTGCAGGTCAGCTCTCGGGTGTGACCACCGTGCAGTATTCGGGCGAGCCGGGCTCCGACGCCGCCTCTATCTTCGTCCGTGGCCAGGCCACATGGGTCGACTCCTCGCCCCTCATCCAGGTCGACGGTGTGGAGCGCGA
>CADBLU010000041.1 GCA_902795605.1 uncultured Prevotellaceae bacterium
AGCTTTCCAATATGTCAGGATATTCGCAGCGATGGAAGGGCTGAATTACAGCGAGAACTTTCTGGCTCCCCTTCGGGAAGATGCTAAACGTATTGCCGACGGCACGTGGGGTGAGTATCATCAAAAGAAGACGGCACGTACCATCGACAACACCAACCAAGGCAACAGCATAAAAAGAGGAAAGGGGAGAGGCTTGTTCTAATCAGCTCTTCAATCTGTCATTTTGGATGTCTGTCATTCAGGCTTTTCACGGAGTCGAGAAGCGTCTGCTTCAAACTCAGCAGTCACGGTATCACATAACGGATTGTCAACACGAACAATGATTGCAGTGTACCACATCTCACCCTCTACTACGACATTGCAGGTGGATATGCGATAGCGACCCGATGTGTCATAGTCACGGAGCCAACGTAGAAAAAGCATGTTTCGTGCTTGCTGTCGTCCATCAGATGTGTCACATATATAAAGCAAGACAGACTGGTTGGACTCAAAGAATTCTTCAATGATTGATAGGATGGTATCTCGCACAAAAGGATCGTGTGAGCCCTCTGCTTGGTTGACTTTTCTGATTGTAACTTGATAGGTGTCACACCCTCCGATGGGTTTGTCTTCATCGAACGATACCTCATACACAATTCTCTGACGTGTATAAAAGATATACGCATCATCCGTATTGGCAAACACGGTATAATGCGTATTCCTATTTATTCTTTCTACATTAAGAACTTACATTTGGCAAGTTTTACATCATGGCCATTATTGCGAAAGAACTCTTCGTAATACTCAACGGTGCGTTGTTCCGCTTCTTCCATTACACGTTTCTTCAAGGCTATTGATTCCTTGAAACGTGCCAAAATCTCTTCTTTTGTTTTCATCTCTATTCCTCCTATTTGATGTAGCGGCTGCAAAGGTACATAAATCTTTCAATAATAAAAACTATTTCACCTTATTTTTACAAAAAGGTTGGATTAATCCAGTCACAATGTCCTTATCTCAATTTCGTCAGTTTGAGGAAGGTGGCAAGTGTCTCGGTGTCCAATCCTTTCAATTCTTCCATGATTCATAACTTCCATCAAGTTCAAATAGGCACTGCCATTCAGTAGCACCGATACTTTCCTCTGTGCCTGTGCGTCGTCAGCGGCGTGCAGGCACAGACTGTGTTTTCACGGTCGTAAAAGATGGTGCAGTCGGCAAGCCAACTGTTCCTGCTGTCTCTGCTATTGCGCTTTCTTCAGCACCATCTTGCGGGTATACGCCTCTCCCACCTTCTTTTCAAACTCATGGAACAGCTCTGCTGCGCCGGGATATGTGCCACGGCGTATGAAATAGTCGTAAGTGATGGTGATGGTGCTGCCTTCTGCGGATACGGAGGAAGAAAACCGGGCGAAAGGCAATGACAGGGAGGTGCTTTCGGGCATGCTCTCCACGGTGTAGCCATCGGGCATGGTGAACACGATGGTCTCCACATTCCGTGAACCATGTGCCACAGACAGTTCGCTGGCAAGATGGCTGTCGGCAGCAGCCGTATAGTCCTTGTGCAGCAAATTGGTGGGCACGAAGATGCGTGAGCCAGTGACGCTGGCATACTTCTGGCTGTGGGCGGCGAGGCGGTAGGTGAGTGAGGGCATGCTATAAGGCTTGCATCCATCATCGACGGCGATGGACTCTATCTGTGCCTGTGGCAAATGGTAGAAGGAGAACATCACCTTGCGCAAGTCGTTGTCGCTGAGTGTGGCCATCGTTTTCATCCTCGCATAGCGGTGGCAGCGGAAGTCCTCATTGATGGTGATGTCGGCGGCTCCGTCGGGTGAGAGTGCCACGTGTGCCTCGGTGATGTTGACATTCAAGGAGTCGGGGTATTCGGGCAGAGACACCACTCTTCCCCCGTGAGCTGAAATCTCCAGGGCTTCGTGCCCGGAGATGTCGTCGTGCACATAGCCGAGAGGCAGCTGGGGGTTGGTACACTCCACCCACAGGGTGTCTGCCGGCAATGGCACTTCAAGTATCATGTGGTTCATCTGCTGGAAATTGGGGAAGTCGGGCAGCAGCTTGTCCTGCTGAGTGCTGATGGCCACGCAATGGCTCTGGATGCCAGCCTCGGCGAGAAGCGCCATCATGTAGTTGCACAATGCCTTGCAGTCGCCGAAGCCCTGCCGCCAGACCTCTGCGGCAGCCATGGGCTGATAGCCGCCGATGCCCAGTTGGATGCTCACATATCTTGTGCTCTCTCTGAGAAACTGGTATATGGCAGCCACTTTCTCCTTGTCGGAGGTGCACCCGGCCACGAGTTGCCGCACTTTGGCCTTCGCTTCTTCAGGCAATGCCCCTCGGTCGGCGAAAAGTGAATGTTCCCAGGCTCCCAGGTCGTTCCAAGACAGGAGGCTGCCGTTGGTCTTGTAATACGTGAACCGTGATGGTGCGAAATAGACTTTCGGCGACACCTTGCTCAAAGGCAGTCCGTATTCCGACTTCTGCACCGCCTTGACGTGGTCTATCTGAAAGTGGAGGCACGACTTGCCGTCTTGGCTCGTCTCCACGGGTGTGGCAGAGGAGTTGACCACCTTGTAGCGTAGGGGGATGTCGGCAGGATACGTTATGTCGTAGGAGGCTTTTTCCACTTCGGTATTGTAGCTGTCGAGGGGTGCGAAGATGGGGTAGGAGATATTGTTGCGCTTGAAGTTGACTGTCATGTCGCAGGCGACGACGACAGGATAAGAAGGAGGTGTCACGTCAAGATAGAGCATGTATCCGTCGGCAGCCAGTCCCTCGGAGAACTCGGTGCGCGACAAATCTTTCTGCTTGAACGTGCGTAGCAAATGCCCGGAGGCATCCGAGAGCGTGAGTTGGAACCTGTCTATCGACATGTCATTGGTCATGTAGATGGAGAAGTCGGCGTGATGCGCGCCGTTGGCATTCTGGATGCGCACGGAGCGGTGCTTCTTCAAAGAGAATGCCACGTCGCTATAGATGTCCACGGCGTTGGTCTCCTCCAGCACCACGGCGTCGGTACCCTGGCCATGCATGGGCATTGCCCATATAGCCGCGACCAGCCAAGCCAGCCCCATCATTTTCCTCATCGTCCGCATGTCAGATTTTCTTTAGCACCACCATCTCGTTGCACTTCTCCACAATGGAGTCGTAGATCTGTCGGAGAACGTCGTATTCTCCTGGCAGGAAGAGCGTCTTGCTCACCGAGAAACGGTATTGCACCAGCAGCTTCTTTCCCTGTAGGGTGTAGTTCACCCGTGCGCTGAGCGAGTTGTCTTCGGTGGTGAGAATGAGCCGGTTGGGCATTTCCTCCACTTCGTAGCCATCGGGCAGTTCCATCGTCGTGACCATGCTGACCAAATGCTTGAAGGGGTATTCCACGGGAAGGGTGCGTGTGACCGCCTTGAAGGGCGACTCTTTCATCGTGGGGATGACGAAAGGATTGAGATAGATGTGAGAGCCGTCGGCGTCCACCTTTTTGGTAAAAGCGAACCGCTCTGTGGCCTTGGGAAGGAACTCGGTGCGGTTGTCGATGGCATATTCAGTGATGGTGACGCCGTCACGCTCCGCCAGTTTGTTGACATACGACAGGCTGTCGTCGGCCTTGCGGAATTCGCTTTTCAGCGCTGCGGAGAGATTGGCTTGCATCTGTGCGTTGTAAGTGCCGTTGATGGTGCCGTCGGGGCCAAGGGTGGCATCTACGACGACATAGGCCTTGGAGGCATTGAGGGTCTGGAGGTTGAGCCAGTTGCCGGTGCCGTCGTCCGACAGCAGAAGTCCCTGGTCGGTGAGCAGCGTGGGCGGGAGCACGTCGACATAGCCGTCTTCGGTGGAGGCATCGATGAAATGGACGGTCTGTCCGTCGACCACTCCCACCACAAAAGTATTGAGCTTGTTGACCGATGGATGGCTGAGGGGCAGATGCCCCTTCGTGCGGCGGCTCATGACCACCGGCCGGGCATCGAGGCCTGCCTCACGGTAAGCGCTTAGGAGGATGAAGTTGAGGTCGGCATTGCTGCCGGAGCCGTCTTTCAGGGTCTTCGATGCCGACTCGGCAAAGAGGCGGTAGCTGCCGTTCCATTTCAGCCTGCTTTTCAAGGCGGTGTAAATGCCTGCCATCTTCTTCACCACGTCGCTCTCTTTCTCTGCCCCGCTCGAGGCTACGAGGTCCTTGATGGGACAGACACGCTTGATACGCTTGCCGAAGTCGTCGTCGTCCATGAGCGTTTTTCCTATCTCCTCCCAGGTGGAGGTGAAGTTCTTGTAGATGGAGCCGGGCACCTCAAGGCCACGCAGTTCGGCCGTCACCTTGCTGCAATAGTCGAGCGTGCAAAAGACATAGGAGTCGGATTTCAGCGCCGGGAGGTCACGGCCCTCAAAAATATATCTCGTGGCTGAGCAGGTGAGATCTTCGCCTTTGGTCCCCATCAAGCGTATGTTCTCTTGCTCCACTTTGTTCTCGGTAGGCACCATGCCGGTCTGGTCGATGTTGAATATGAAATACTCGGGAATGAGCAGGTCGTAGCAGGTGTAGGCCACGGGGATTTCGGCTTGGGCCACCCAGGTGTCGAGGTAGAAATAGTAGCCGCTCTCTTTCATGTATTGGTATTCTATCACCGTGCCTTCTTTCACCTGTGGAACGGAAAACTTGAGGAGCATATTGTTCTTGTTCACCCGCTCATGAGAGATGTTGCTGCTCTCCATCTTCGTCTTCACCATCTTGCCGTCCTCCATATTGTAGGCCCATGCTTTCAAGCCGGTGATGGTCTCTGTCGCCGAATGGTCGTGCTGGTTGTCGATATAGGGAACTTCCACGTCGGCGTATTCTTTGCCTTCGGGCTTGAGTATCTTGATGCGTGTCTTCACTTCGGTGTAAACCTTGAAGCCTCCAGTATAGATGTCATACCATACGCGGGTACTCTGATAAAGGACGACGGCAGGGGCCGACTCGTCGGGGGCGTAGGAAGTCATGGTGAGCTCCTCTTTGGTGGGGCTGCCGAATTTGACATTAGAGGTTTGCCCCATGATCACAGGCGAACAGGCTATGGCCAGAATCAATACGATCAAGTTTCTTCTCAACATCTTTTTTTCCATTGTTGCTGTTTTTTGGAGGAAGGTTAAAATAATAAGGTAAAAGTAGATACAATATATCCTTGAGTGTGCAGATAGAATGACATGTCACATTTTCATCGCAAAGATAGTAATAAAAAAATGAAAATGGCACCTCTTTGGAAGAATAATTTGCGTCTCAGACAAAATTGATGTCTTTCTTCATGGAGTGAAAACCACTTCTTAGGCAAAATCCTCTTTTCAAGGCGAAATCCCTTTTTTCTATGTTGATAGCGTCTTTTTTTCAGGGAAAAATGAAAAAATGCCGTCGATGCTTGCTTGTTTGAGAAAAAAAAACTACATTTGCGGTCAGTTATAACTATTGTACACATTTTAATTATTAACCTATGAAACAATTACGACTTTTAATGGTTGCATTTGCAGCCGTGTTCGGTCTGTGCGTCAATGCTCAGACTTGGACAGCATCGGAAGTTGGAGAAGGTACGTTCTACCTTTACAACGTAGGTGCCGAGGGTTACCTCGTGGGAGCCAACAACTGGGGTACCCGCGCATCCATGGCCAAGACCGGTGGTATTTCCATCACCTTGGCTAACCTGGGCGACGGCAACTACAGTGTTTCCTGTGCCCCTACCTACCAGAACATGTATCTGGGAGCTAACGGCTACATCGACCGCCCTGTGGGTGAGTCGTCATGGAGCTTTGTCCCTGTCTCGGGACAGACCAACGTCTACAAGATGGTCTGCGCCGGCGGTACATTCTTTGCCGACGAGGGTGCCACCACTACCACTGTGGGCGCTGATCCCGACAATGCCTTTGCCTATTGGAAACTGGTGAGTCAGGAGAACCGTCTCGCCGACATGGCCACTGCCACTGTCGACAACCCCAAGGACGCCACCTTCCTGATCCTCAACCCCAATTTCAGCAGGAACGCCAACAACACCGCTTGGAGCATCGTCTCCACCGGCTCTACCAACCTCGCCGGCGGTATCAACGAGAACATGTGTGCTGAGTGCTACATGGGCACGTTCACACTGTCTCAGGAGCTCACCGTGCCCAACGGCCTCTACCGCATCTCCGGCCAGGGTGCCGTGACCTATCACGACAACCGTGTCGTCAAGGACTATGACGGTGGTGCCAAGCCCGAGATCTACATCGGCGATGCTGCCGTGGGATTCCAGCAGATGACCGAGGCCGACCAGCTCTCCAACATGAACCAGCTGGCCACCACTTTCCTGGAGGGCAACTACACACTGCCCTACAGCGACATCGTCAGTGTCGCCAGCGGCAAGGTGACCATCGGTGCCCGCAGCGAGCGTTCCGACATCTGGGCCATCTGGGACAACTTCCAGCTCCAGTACCTGGGCGAGCTGCAGGACCTCACTCCCCTTGTGGAGGCCTATGAGAAAGCCCTGACAGAGGCCAAGGAGCTCTCCAACACCACCGAGACTGTCTCCAAGAGCGTCCTCGCCTCACTCCGTGGCGTGATGATCATGAACGGTGAGAGCCGCGTGGACAAGAACTCCAAGGAGCAGCTTGAGAACGCCACCAAGGCCCTCAACGACGCCATCGCAGCCCTCAAGCAGAGTATCGCCAGCTACAAGGTCATCGCAGCAGGAGTCGTTCCCGACAACAGCCTTGAAGGATGGGTGGCCACCAACCAGGAGGGACTGGCCGTGAATACTTGGTCGACCGAGGCCGACAACACCGGCATGGTCACTCCGTTCATCCAGAGCTGGGTCAACTCCGGAACAGGCAACCTCAGCGACGGTATGATCTACTACACCCTCGAAGGACTCAACCCCGGTGAGGTCTATTATGCACAGGCTCTCGTCCGCGCCTTCAGCGAGGCTGGACACGAGATTGCCGGCATCACCTTCTTCGTCAATGATGCTGAGACTGATATGGTAGCTACAGGCAATGCCTATACCTACAATGACAAACCCGGTGTCTATGGCACCTTCGGCAGCATCGCCACTGTCGGCTCAGACGGTAAACTCACCATCGGTGTGAAGCTCGCCGGGAGCACCTTCAACTGGGTGGCCATCAAGAGTGTGACTATCCAGACCATGGACGCCGCTCTGCAAGCATCTGTCGACAAGGTGGAGGCTTTCTACGGAAAGGTGCCGGCTGCCGTGGAGGATGCTACCAAGTCCTTCGTCGAGACTACCAAGGCCAGCGTCGCCGACGATGCTACCTTCCAGACAGCTGTCAACAGCCTCAACGCCAAGGCTGAGGAGTTGGCTCCCATCGCTACCGCTTTCGCCCGCGCCACCGCAGGCGGCTACCAGAGCAAGTATTACAACGACGTGAAGGCCCTCTCTGAGGCTGCTCCCTATAAGGAACTCACCGCCGGTGCCAACGCTAAGCTCGCTGCTGCCGTGAAGGACTTCAAACTGCCCGCCGTCGACATGGAGGCTGTCAACAAGATGACCACCGCCGACGAGATCAACAGCTATTGCGACGGTATTGCCACTGAGGCTGCCAAGGTCGACGAGGCTCTCCGCCAGGCCGGTGCTGAGTACAACAACAACGCCGAGCCTCTCGAGGATGCCAAGTTTAACCTCACCTTCCTCCTCACCAACCCCAACCTCGAGGGATTCCCCACATGGCAGAAGGCTGATGGCTGGTATACCGACTCGTCACAGCCCGGCGCCAACAGCCAGGTGATGGTCAATGGCAATGTCACCTCAGAGGACGGCACCAAGACCGCATTCTATGAGTTCTGGAGCGGCACTCCCGAAAGCGGCAACGTTTTCACCGTCTATCAGAAAGTCACTCTGCCCAAGGGCCTCTACAACATGTCGTGCTATGCCATGGCCAACCTCGACGGACAGCCCGACGGCGTGCATGGTGTGAAGTTCTATGCCAACGACACTGAGGGTTCCACTATCATGTCCACCAAACTCGCTCCCGCCAGCATCGAGTTCGTCAACACCGATGAGGGTGAGGTGAAGATTGGTCTGAAGGGAACTGAAGGCAACGCATACCGCTGGATGGGTATCGGCTATCTGGAGCTCTACAGACTCAGCGACAACAAGACCCTCGCACTGACCGAGAACGACACCGAGGCTCCCGCTGCAGGTGCCTACACCGAGGTGACTGTCGACCGCAAGATGCTCAAGGGCCTCAACACCCTCGTGCTCCCCTTCGCCACCACCAAGCAGGAAATCGGTGCCGCTAAGGTGCTGCAGTATACAGGCAGTGAACTCCTCGAAGGCAAGATCCGCCTCAACTTCACCGAAGTGGAAGCTCTCTCGCCCAACGTGCCCTACGCTGTGTTCATGGACGCTGATGCCAACCTGCCCGTCTTCGAGAACAAGACCATCGTTGAGGCCAACGACCTCACCGTCGCTGGCGCACAGTTCGACTTCGTGGGTTCCTATGTGGCCTATGCCACTGGCAGCTCACCCGTGGAGAACGGCGACTACATCGCTTCTGTCGACGGCTTCGACAAGGCCAAGGGCGGCAATGAGCACAAGGCTTACCGCGCTTACATGAAGAAGGTTGCCGAAGTGGAGCCGATAGACGAAGCACCGCTGCTCGTCATCAATGGCGCTGTCGTCAACGGCATCAACGCTGTGGGGTATATCAACAGCATGGCTACCGAAGGTATCTACAACCTCAACGGCCAGAGGGTGAGCGGTACCCAGAAGGGTATCTACATCATCAACGGCAAGAAAGTGGTCGTCAAGTAAATAACCCATTAATTATTTCACTGATATGAAGAAAATTTATATTTCACCCACCATTCTCGTCAGAAACCTCTTCGGCGACAGCGTAATGGAAAGCAACGTTATCGAGGCCAGCGAAGGCGAAGGATCCTATCACGAGGATGTCGACCCGGAGAAAGACCCGGAGACGGGTGAGCCGGTGCGCGCCAAGAGCAGCATTTGGGATATCGAGTAATATCTTCACGATATCCAACATCTGCTTCAGATAATCAAGAGGGCATGTCCAGAGACATGCCCTCTTTTTTTGCCCTCAACTTCCACACTCCTGCCCCCCCTTCAACTTGTAAGTATAGGCAATGACTTGCAAGAGCAATGTCTAAACTCCTCAACTCCTAAACTCCTAAACTCCCAAACTCCTTTCAAATATTGTCCTTTTGTAAGATAAATTGCCTAAAGGCGTGTTTTTTCCCAAAAATAAGAAACGGACTCGTTTTTTTTTGTTATATTTGTGGCCTAAATATATCTAAACCTTTATCTGTCATATATTATTTTCTATAACAAAACCTAATCAATCAATGAACAGAAAATTACTACTTTTGGCAATCTTAATGATTGTCGGCGCATGGGGGAAGACCTATGCGCAGGAGGACATATCTGATGTCCTTACGAATCCCGGTCTGTCCTCTCTTGACGGATGGACTCAAAATGGTTATACCGCTTGGAAAACAGACGGTGCCGTACCTGTCATCGAGTTTTGGAACTGGAGCACTGAATTCTCCTTCAGCCAGACAGTCACACTTCCTGCCGGCGAATATCGTTTGGCTGTGAACTCCTTCTATCGTGATGGCTGGGATGGCAATGGCACGAACAACAACATGGCGTGGATTTTTGCCAATGAGACAAAGAAGAATGTCGTTGCCCTTAATAGTATGGCTGATCTTTCCGGTTATAGTGGCAGCAACGATCTTTATAGAGCAGCCACGGCTTTCTCACAGGGCAAATTTTCAAATGAGTTCGACTTCACAGTGACAGATGACAACACCGAAGTCACTCTTGGATTCAAAGGCACTACGCCTGGTGGCGGCTGGTGCATCCTCGGCCCGGTGAAACTCTATAAGTACAGCCTGGAAGCCTATCTGGTGGATTATCGCACTAAGGTGGCAGCAGCTAAGGCTCTTTACGACCAACCGATGAACGCAGACGCGTTAACCGCCTTGCAGAATGCCGTGGTGGAAGAGTCGACCTTCTCTTTGAGTAGCGAAGTGACAGCAGCCATTGACAACCTGACTCAGAAGATTGCAGCCGCCGAGACCAGCATCCAAAACTATAAGGATGCCTTGGATGTAATCAACGCGGCCAATGCGCTTACATCTGCCGGCCAAGAGGATTATGCCGCCAGCGCAATCATCCAGGAAATCCAAGGCGCATACGACGCACGGACACTCGTCTCACTGACTGCAGAGCAAAAGGCAGCAGCCAAAGAGGCTCTTACCAAAGCCGTATTGAAACAAACCGAAGTGGGTGCCATCTTCACTTCTGCTGCGCCAACAACATGGGAAGGACAGTCTGGTGCCTATCAAGGAACAAGACCTGAGCGCTTCCAGGCGTCTGTCTACACAGGTGAAGTGATGACCCAGACTATCAATGGTTTGTCGGCAGGTGCTTACAAGGTGACACTTGAGGCAACAGCATCCACCACCACCTCGCGTGACAATATCTCAGGAGCCCAGACCGGTGATGGTTTGAGTGCAGTGTTTGCTAACAATACCAACGTCAACCTCCCTGTGGTGGCCAGACTCGGTATCAATAATGACACTGAGTATGGTCCTTACGAGGTCATCGGCAAGGTGGGTGATGACGGAGTTCTGAAATATGGTATCAAGAACATCGCTACTGGTGGCAACTGGTTTGTCGTCAACCTCCTCTCTATCGAGAAAGTCGAATATGTCCCCGTGACGGAGATCACAGTAGAAGATGTTGAAGTGGAGATGGGAGGCACCGCAGAAATCGGCGCTGTTGTCACCCCGGAAAGCGCTACTTTCCTTGAGATTACCTATGTGTCTGCCGATGAGGCCGTCGCCACCGTCGATGCCGCAGGTGTGGTGACGGGTGTCGCCGTGGGTAACACCACCATCACGCTGACCGCCGACGATGTGACAAAGACCATCAACGTGAGTGTCGTGGCTCCCGCCATCCTGCCTGAGAGCATCACCCTCGAGCCAGCCAGTATCGACTTGCAGTTTGGTGGTGTCACCACCGCGAAAATCATCGCTACTGTCAACCCCTCAGAGGCCAACCAAGAGGTGACCTTCGCATCGAGCGACGAGAGCGTGGCCACCGTCGACGCTGAGGGTAACGTCACCGCCACAGGCATCGGCTCTGCCGAAATCACCGTGACGAGCGCTATCAAGGAGGATGTCATAGCCGCCGCCACTGTCAACGTGATTGGTGCCGACGCTCCCGTCGTCTACACCACAGAGATTGCCGACGGCAAGGACTATTGGCTCATCAACGCCGCCACTGGCAAGTATCTCGGTGGCGCCAACAACTGGGGCACCCGTGCCTCCCTCATCGAGCACGGCATCCCGTTCAAGTTTATCAAGACTCCTGAGGGAGCCTATCAGCTCGACTCCTACACCACCAACGGTGGCGCCAGCCATTTCCTTGCTCTTGCCAATGGTACAGATGATCCGTTCATCGACCAGCCGGCCATGGACATCACTTTCACTCCCAATGATAACGGCAGTTTCAGCTTGGAGGTTGGCGAAAACTATATCGTAGCCAATGCCAGCAATACCGCTCTTGACAAAGTTCCGGTAGCTTCGGCAAACATCAACAGTCCGTTCGCACAATGGTATGTCATCTCTTTGGACGACCGCCTTGCCATGCTTGAGAACGGTGACGACACCGACGCCACCTTCTTCATCAAGGACTTCAACTTCAGCCGCAACAACATGATGTATCCGGAGTGGGAATGGACCTTCGCCGACCCGGGCAACACGAACCACGACAACGCCGGAGATAATGCAAACCTCTGCGTGGAATCCTACCGTGCCGCCTTCAACCAGACACAGACGGTCGTCGTGCCCAACGGTACCTACAAACTCACCGCACAAGGCTTCTACCGCAATGACGGAGGCACAACTCTTCCCGTGTTCTTCGCCAACGATGAGGAACAGACCTTCCCGGAGAAAACCGGTTCGGAGAACAACATGGCAGCAGCCTCAGTCTCCTTCTCTGCCGGCCTTTACAAATCCGACCCGATAGAAGTCACCGTCACCGATCACATCCTGAAGATCGGCGCCAAGTGCGAAGATACCGGTTTCTGGTGTATCTGGGATAATTTCGAACTGGAGCTCGTTGAGTTCAGTGCCGATCAGGACGTCAACGTGAAGATTGGCCCCGTGGGCTACGCCACTCTCTATTACGGTGACCTCAACCTCGTGGCTCCCGAGGGCGTGAAAGTGAGCACCGCTACTGTCGATGGCAGCTCCATCATTCTCGAGGATGTCGAGGGCGTCATTCCCGCCGGCACGGGTGTCGTGCTGCAGGCTGACCCGGCTCCCGCCACCGCTACCGACTATCCGTTCAGCGTCTCCTATGAGGCTGCTCCCGAACTCTCCAACAGCAACCAGCTGCAGGGCACCGACGAGGAGACAGAGATCGCCGAGGCAGGCTTCAAGTACTATGTGCTCTCTACCAAGAAGGGCAGCAATGGTGATGCAAACACCATCGGCTTCTACTGGCAGGACGAGGAGAACGAAGGCTCCAAGGTCATCAATGGCGCACACAAAGCTTACCTCGCCGTTGAGGAGAGCGTGGCAGGCGACATCAACGGCTTCGTCTTCGACAATGCCACTGGCATCCAGACCGTGGAGAAAGCAACCGTTATCAATGGCGAGGCCTACTCGCTCTCTGGCATCCGTGTCGACGGCAGCCAGTTGCAGAAGGGCATCTATATTGTCAACGGAAAGAAAATCGTAATCAAATAATCAAAGGAAAAACGATATGAGAATTTACATTCAACCAACAGTAGAGATGCACGATGGCATCATGACGCTCCCCGTCCTTATGAGCCTTCACAATGAGGTAGGTGAGGGACAGCTCACGAATTATGGCAATTTCGATATGGACGACCTCTCCCTGACCACCAACAAAAGCGTGTGGGGAGAGGAAGAGGAAGAAGAGAAATAGAAGCTATATAATTGAAATTAGCCTATTCTTTTCAATGATTTCTACTCAGCCGTGGACGACCTCCACGGCTGAGTTTTTTTGCGGCGGATTATTTTTTTTGCACCCCCCACCGCCAAGAATGAAAGTAGAGACGTCCATTCTTGGCGTCTCTCCCCCCCTGGCATTCCGCTGGTGAGACGGGAAGAATCCCGTCTCTACTGCATTCTTTATAAGTGTTGCGCCTTTCAAAAGAAAATGGTCACAAAACGACTACGCTATCAAAAAAAATTAAAAAAAGTGTTGCGGAAATTAAAAATATTTCTTAATTTTGCGTGTAGAATGGCTATTTAATAAATTTTTTTAAAGGATATCGCTTATGAAAAAGTATTTAGCAGAATTAGTGGGAACATTCGTACTGACGTTCCTGGGATGCGGCGCTGCCGTCGCATTGGGATGTAGCGCCGACAATACGGCGGCCGTTGTGGGCACTGCCTTTGCCTTCGGCCTCTCTGTAGTGGCTATGGCCTACACCATCGGAGGTATCTCTGGATGCCACATCAATCCGGCCATCACCTTGGGTGTGACCTTGAGTGGAAGGATGGGGGTGAAAGACTGCGCTATGTATATGCTCTTCCAGGTCATCGGTGCCATCCTGGCCGCCGCCGTGCTCGCTGCCATCATCGGTTCGGCTGTGGGCGACGGAGTTGTCATCACCACTTCCACGGGAGCCAACGGCTGTTCGTTTGGCGTCACCAACGGCCTCATCGTCGAGATTGTGCTCACCACCCTCTTTGTCCTCGTGGTGCTGGGAGCCACAGCCAAGACCAACGGCGCCACCAACAACTTCGCAGGCCTGGCTATCGGTCTCTCCCTGATTCTCATCCATCTCGTGGGTATCCATTTCACCGGCACGTCGGTCAACCCGGCACGCTCCATCGGCCCGGCTCTCTTCGAGGGTGGCAAGGCCCTCAGCGAACTGTGGGTCTTCATCATTGGTCCGTTGGTGGGTGGCGCTCTGGCAGCCCTCATCTGGAAAGTGATTGATACCGAGGAGTAAAACCTCAGGCTAAGAGGTCCTGAGCACAGTGGCCCCGGCTACAGTTGTCCGAACAAAAGGCCCTGAGCAAAAGGACACCAATCAAGGGGACAGGTTTTTGATAGTGAATTTGAAAAATTCAATCAAAAACCTGTCCCCTTGATTGGTGTTGCAATGAATGGCATTTGCGATTAGTGATTGCCCGGAGCAATCATGCCGGTGCTCACGTAGGGACATACTTTATGTATGTCCACAGAGAATAATTGTTCCTGATAGTTCGTAATTGCTTCGCAAGAACCAACGGCCACTGTTCGCGAAACAATCCCTTTGTCCTTTATGAAAGCGGACATACATGAAGTATGTCCCTACAGCAAAGAATGGCAGTTTCCCAACAATGCGAACAACAATTTGGATGATAGCAGATGAATAACGAGACCGACAAAACGGGGGCGTGCCAATATTGGCACGCCCCTGTCGGGTGGTTATCATTCTCACGGTCGTCCTTGCCTTGCAGGTTGGCGTTGTTTGGCCAATTTTCAATATTCAATTTTCAATCTTCCTGGCTGGCGACCGGCGAATCGTCGTGGTTTGTCGGTCCTGTCAGTCCTCCCAGAGGCTTTGCTGGGGGGTGGTGATTTCCTGCTCAAAGGTAGTGGTGTTGGCAAACTCATTGCCATCACCCACCTCTTTGTGGGTCGACAAATCGTCGAGGATATGCATCTGGGTGGTGATGATGTCAGTGGAGGGCTCGATATACTTTTTCATTTCAGTATCCTTTCCTTGATTATTTTACGATCATTTTCTTGCCATTGACGATATAGATGCCCTTGGGCAGACGGTCGCTGTTCATGCGCACGCCAGAGAGAGAATAGGTGGCATCATTGGCGACACCTGTCTCAGCGATGGTGCTGATGCCTGTGGTGCTGTCGATGTTGATCGACGAATTGTTCGAACTCGGGTTCGTCTTCGGCACGGCCAGATAAGCCTTGTTGGGACTGTTGAAGGTGAAGGGAACACCATCTTTCGCTCCCCAGTAGAAACCGATGGAGCCGGGTTTGCTGTCACCGTTGAGCGAGAGTTTGTAGAAGGTGTATTTGTCGTTGTCGCTTGACGACAAAGGTGCGGTCACCTTCTGGCCGGCGATGGCAGGATAGAGCCAGGTCACACCCGGGGTGACGGCATCGGCGGTGGTGCAAACGAATTTGTAGTCGCCCTTATCGGTGGCCTCTATGAAGTAGGCACCGTCGCCGCTGATGACTGAGCCGGCGGTGGCCGACTGTGTCTTCTCCATCTTGCCCTTGTCGCTGATGGTAATCCAACTTACCTCCAGACCCTCGGGCACGATGAAGTTGCCTTCTCCAAGGGCGCTCACCGTAGCATACCAGCGGTTGCCATCGGTAGCATCTTGGGGAATGGACAGGGTGAAGGTCGCAGGTGCTGCCTCCTGGGTGATTGTTATCATCTCGGTGTATACTCTCTCACTCTCAGGGGCACCAATTTCTTTCGTTCCCCAAACTTTTAAATAGAGAGTGCGCTCTTCGCCATTATTCTCAGGAATCGTAAACATAAGGTTGCCGCCGGCATCAAAGGGCTCACCAACATACTCAAACCAAGATGGCACAGCTGACAACGGTGTCGTCTGGTCTGCGTCGTAGAACACTACACCGATGTCTGGGACACCTATGTCATTATTGTAATTGATGTAGACTCTTTCGCCTGTTGCGCCAGTATATGGAATAATGACGGGATTGGGGGTGTCGGGGTCGAGGGCGACTAATGGAACAGTTTCATAAGTGACGGTGATGGTCTTGGCCTGAAGTTTCGTGATTGAGAGAGCGACGCTTTGGGCAGATCCTGTCCATGTGCCTTTCTCCCCGTCGTATTCGCCTTCTTCTGCCGACACATAGTCGCTGCCGAGATTGCTGCCGGAGATTTTGATTTCGGTGATGAAGGAACCCTCTGGCACGGAGATGGTGGCGGTAGACGGTGTGCTGGCATCGAAGCGCAGGGTGCCGTCGTTGTCCCACCAGCGGTATTTGCCGTCGACGACGAGGGTCACGTTGCCTGCCGTCCAGGTGCTCTCCTCGGTGATGAATGTGTTGCTGTTGGTGGTCGTCTCGACGCCGGAGCCATAGTCGAGCACCTTGAGGGTGAAGTCGAAGATGCCGTCCTCCACCTCGTAGACGGTGATGGCAAACTCCTTGCTGCCTGCATCATAGGTGAGACCGTCCACGGTCTGCACCTCCCAACTGGCGGTGATGGTGGCTTCGCCGGCGGTCACGGCGGTCACAGTGCCGTCGGCCACGGTAGCCACGTCCTCATTGCTGCTCTCATAGCTGACCACGAGTCCCTCGGGAGTGGTGGTGATGGCCGTGGTGCTGACACCCTGTCCGGCGACAGCCAGCTTCGTGGCTCCTATCTCTGCCGAGGCAGTCTCCTTGTCGGCTATCGGGCTGCCCTCCTTCACGTAGAGGTAGGCGCTGGTAATAGAGCTGCTTGTGCCTGTGTAGCATGCAAAGCGGTGTGAACTGGGATTGTAGAGGATATAGCGCTCATAGTTGTTGTTCTTCAGATAGAACTCTGATGTCACAGTCCATGTCTTCTGTGCGTCAGTGGCACTGGGTTTGAGGCCTGTGTCATGCAGTTCGTTGCTGTTGGCAGTAAGACACAGCAACTCGTGGGTACTGTTGTCTTCCAATGTCCATGCACCGCTGGTGCCGCCTAAGGTGAAAGTGGCTACATCAGAACTGGTAAAGAACACTTTTTCTCCATAGGGAATAATGGCCACTTCTTGCCTGTTTTTATTCGACCCTTGCGGCCCCATGGTATAAGGATTGTCGCCACTGAATCCTACTATGATATATTCATTTCCGGCCACCAGCTGTTTCATGTCGGTCACTTTCACATAGTAGGTGCGGCTATCCACTGTGACGGAGACCTCGAAAGTCTGGCTGCCTGCCTTATAGGTGACTCCGCCGATGGTCTGCTCCTCCCAGCTGGCAGTGATGGTGGCGGTGCCTTCAGCCACGGCGGTCACGGTGCCGTCGGCAACGGTGGCCACTGCGGTATTGCTGCTCTCACAACTAAAAGCGAGTCCTGCAGGGTCGGCGGTGATGGTGGTTGTGCCAGACACTGCCAGTTCCGTTTCGCCTATTGATACCGTGGCGGTCTCCTTGTCGTCGATGGGGCTGCCCTGCTCCACGTAGAGGATGCCATTTTCTTGTGTACCTGTATAGCAAGCGAAGCGGGAGCTTGAGTAGTTGCACTGTATGATGCGTGTGGCATCCGCCTTATTCGCCAGATAGAAGCCGTCTTCATCACCATCGGCAATCCATTTCTGGTTGTCGGAAGAAGCATCGGCTTCGGACTTGATGTAGTTGCCAGACGTCCAGCTGAGGTATTGATTGTTGTCGGAGGCATTCAGTGTCCAAGCGTTCTTGGAACCTCCTAAAGTGAGGATGGCAACATCCTGAGAGGTTGTGATTTGTACCAAACTTCCATCAGTTGTAGGAACCACTTTCTGTATATTTCTGATATTGCCGTTTTGGGCTCCCATGGCATAAGCGCCGTCGTTTGTGAAAGCCACCAGGATATACTTGTTGCCTGCCAACAGTTGATTTGCGTTGGTCACCTTCACGAATTTTTGGGTCTGTGCTTCCGCCGTCACGGTCACCGTATAGGAAGCCGTGCCGGCATTGTAGGTGTTTGCAACGGCGGCCCATGAGGCTGTGATGATGGCAGTGCCTTCTGCCACACCCGTCACTTCACCTGTGGTGGAATTAACAGTGGCGATAGATGTGTTGCTGCTGGAATAGGTGACTGTCAGGTCATCGGGCTTGGAAATGGTATTAGTGGCAGTCTTGCCTTTCTCCAATTCGATACTGTTGCTGGCAAACGTCACATTGGGATTAATTGGACCAGAAGATGCAATAGAATAGGTTACTGTCACTGTTTCTATTCTTACCGTGGCAGAAAGCACAATACTAAAAGTAGTAGCATTGCTTGGGCTTGGGGTTATAGTTACAGTTTTATCTGAAGCAGATACAGTGCAATTGGTTTTAGTTCCTTCAGTAAAACCTCCAACATAATTACTACTTGTTGCGGCAACCTCCACTTTTGATATGCTATATCCATTGACAGCGGTGAAAGTTACAATGTTTTTGTTGTAAAGACGGGTATGGGTATTTGTTCCTGTTCCGCCAAGATAGTTTGTCACTTTAGTCCCGTCGTTTTTTTCAGCTTTCATTGAGACATAAGTGTCAGTCCATGAAATAAGATCATCAGTTGGGTTTGCGTCATAGGATGCTTTTGTAAGATCCCATGTTTTTGTTTCCGCCCACGACGAACCCACCACTGCGCATAGCAGTGTCATGAGTAATAAGCGTAGTCTTTGATTCATAATTCTCTATTTTTTGAATGATATTTCTTGCTCGAAGATAAAATGCATACGCCTCTCGGCGCCAGTGACCTTAAAGGTATTGTAAGTAATGTACTTACACGATGGCAAAGATAATCATTTTTTTCAATAATGGGTGTCTATTGTGTGATTTTTTTAGCATTGTGCACATATAAAAGACATTTTTTTCGCATAAGGTCATCGATAATAGTGATTGGCTGGGGAGTGCGATAAAGATTTTTGGTGTGTGCGACAAGGATTTTTTGTGTTTGCGACGATAGGAATCGTCGCCCCCTAGATGCACTCCAGGGGCTTGAACAGAGGACTTCACATCATGAGCAAATGGTTTGGTGTGTACATAGGGGTCGACGATTCCTATCGTCGATGAGCAAGAGGGTTTGGTGCAACAAAAAAAGGGAAATCAAGGGGACAGGTTTTTCGCATAAGGGGGAAAATCAAAGGGGACAGGTTTTTGATTGAATTTTTCAAATTCACATCAAAAACCTGTCCCCTTGATTTCCCCCTGATTGGTGGGTCCCTTACGGGAGAGGATTATTGCCTGATGATGGCCACGATGAGCGTCACGTCGGTGACGGTGATGTCACCGTCTCCGTCGACATCGGCATTTTTGAAGATGATATCATCCATAACGCCGTTCTTGATGCAGTTGACCACCACGGTCACGTCGGCCACGGTCACGTCCTTGTCGCCGTTAGCGTCGCCCAAGAGACCTTCCTCCACTTCCACCAGGCGGTAGATCTTGGCTTTTGGCATCTCAGAAGTGCTGGCATAGCATGAGAAGAGCGGATTGTTAGAATTGTAGTTGAATCTCAGGTCGTTGCGGGTGTTCTCTCCCTGGAAGAGGATGGTGGCCACGTCGTCGGCGATGGTGATAGCAGCCTTGGCGTTGTCGTCGGCCTCCGTCTCCGTGCGGAGGTAGTTCTTATCGGAGCCAGCGGCATAGAGATATCCGTCTTCCACGTTGAAGTACCATGCCCCAGTCTCTCCCTCGAGGGTGATGGCCTGCAACTTGTTGTTGCCGGTGATGGTGCCGTCGCTGTTATAGGTCACTGTCACGGCCTCGCGGTTGTTGGTCTTCTGGTTGGTGCCCAGTCCGAAGTAGGTGGTCGTAGGCTCAGCGCCTTCCTCTGCGGCTGCCACGGTGTTCTCACCCACGAGGATGATGATGTCGCCGTCGGCCAGAGTGCTGGCGTCCTTCACCAGTTCATAGATGTCTTCGTTGTCCTTCTGCGGCTCAACGGGCTTTGTGACGGTGAGGGTGTAGGAGGCGGTGCCTGGCTTGTACTCGTCGGTCTCCTCAGAGGTGGCGGTGATGGTGGTGGTGCCTTCTGCGAGGATGGTCACCTCACCGTTTTCGTCTACGGTAGCCACGGTCTCATCGCTGCTG
>CADBLU010000042.1 GCA_902795605.1 uncultured Prevotellaceae bacterium
GTCGCCTTCGAGATTCCGAAGGAGTTCATCGGCGCCGTCATTGGCCCGGGCGGAAAGATCATCCAGCAGATGCAGGAAGACACCGGCGCCACTATCACCATCGACGAGGAAGACGGAGTGGGGAAGGTGCAGGTCAGCGCACCCGACAAGGAGAGCATCGACGCTGCCGTGGCCAAGATCAAGGCTATCGTAGCCATCCCCGAGGTGGGCGAGGTCTACGAGGGCACCGTGCGCTCCATCATGCCCTACGGATGCTTCGTAGAGATCATGCCTGGCAAGGACGGTCTGCTCCACATCTCCGAAATCGAGTGGAAACGCCTTGAGACTGTGGAAGACGCAGGTATCAAGGAGGGCGACAAGATCAAGGTCAAACTGATGGAAATCGACCCGAAGACCGGCAAATACAAACTCTCGCACCGCGTGCTGGAGCCCAAACCCGAAGGATATGCTGAGCGTGAGCGCCGTCAGCGCCCCGAGCGTGGCAACCGCCAGGGTGGTAACGGTAACCGCGAGAACCGTCAGGGAGGAAACAACGGCGGCAACAACCGCCAAGGCAATGGCGGCGGCCACCAGAACCGTCAGCCGCGCCGTGACTTCCGCGACCCGCTGGCAGAGCGCGAGCCCCGCGACTTCAATGACAGCCTCGACCATCAGGATTTCGACTGATTAGTCCTACATTAATTATAATAGAATCCCCGCCTCATGTGAGACGGGGATTTTTATCTGCTCTCGACGACATCTTCTCCTCACTTTCCTGACATTTGCATTTTAGTGGCTAAATTTTGTGGAGTGAGATATTTTTTATATCTTCGCATCGTATTACACCAACCGGCATCATTATGGGCATATACATCAATCTCGGCAACGAGGGATTTCGGAGAATCCGAAGGAGTGAGTACATCGATAAGTCGGGGCTTATAGCTGTCGTCAACAAGACACTTTTCACAGAGCAGAGTTTCAGTTGCGTCACCCGCTGCCGCCGTTTCGGCAAGTCGATGGCGGCGAAGATGCTGTGTGCCTATTACGACCACTCCGTTGACTCACGCTCGCTGTTCGAGGACTTGGAGATTGCCAAAGACCCGTCATTCGAAGAGCACCTAAACAAGTACCCCGTCATCTATCTTGACATCACCAATTTCACCACCCGTGGCTTGCCTCATGACGAACTAGTCCATACGATACAGAAGGAACTGAGTGCCGAAATGCTGCGCACCTATCCCGACGTGGTGGTGGAGCCAGGCGATGACCTCATGACCGTACTGCTGAAAATTGCAGAACGCCACAATGAGCGATTCATCATGATCATCGATGAATGGGATGCCATTTGCCGTGAGGCGGCGGGCGACTCGCAACTGATGGACCGCTATGTCAACTTGCTGCGGAGGATGTTCAAGGGCAGCAACACCGCACAGGTGTTCGCCGGGGTTTACATGACTGGTATCCTGCCTATCAAAAAGTACAACACGGAGTCGGCACTAAACAATTTCATCGAATATTCGATGGTGACACCTGGCAAAATGGCTTCGTTCTTCGGCTTCATCAAGGATGAGGTCAATATGTTGGCTGAACGCTACGGCATGGACTTTGATGAGCTGGTGAAATGGTATGACGGCTATCAGATTGGCAAACAACCCTCTATGTTCAACCCCAACTCTGTGATGAGGGCTATAGACAATGAAATGTGCAAGAGTTACTGGGCATCCACCGGTGCTTTTGAGACAGTGAAAGACTACATCCAAATGAATTTCGAGGGTCTGAGGGATGACATTATCCTAATGGTGGCAGGTGGACGGTGCAAAGTGGATCCTACGGGATTCCAAAACGACATGTCCATCGTGCGCACCCGCGATGACGTGCTCACCGTGCTTATTCATCTGGGCTATTTGTCGTATGACTGGCGACGTGATGAGTGCTACATACCCAACCGTGAAGTGGCCGGCGAGATGGTCAACGCCATCAAGGAGAATAAGTGGAAAGTCATTATTGACACCTTGGAGCGGTCGGAGCAACTTCTCCAAGCCACCCTTGAGGGTGACTGCGAAGCAGTGGCAAAAGGTATTGAGGCGGCACACGACGAGCACACGAGCATCCTGTCATACAACAATGAGAACTCTTTGGCCTGTGTGCTCTCTCTCGCCTACTATTATGCTAAGAATGACTATATCATGCATCGGGAGTTCCCCACGGGAAAGGGCTTTGCCGACATCGTGCTCATACCGCGCAAGAATGTGGACTCACCGGCTCTCGTCATCGAACTGAAATACAACCAAGATGCCGACAGTGGGATTGACCAAATCCTCCGTCGCCAATATCCCGCCAAAGTGGCAGAATACACCGACCGCCTCCTACTTGTCGCTGTCAATTACGACAAAAAGACGAAGACGCACACTTGTGAGATATTGAAGATTGAAGATTGAAAATGATTGCAGGCAAAGACATCAACCATTCATCTCTTATCTCTTAGCAATGTCTCCAGCAACAGGAGGTCGTGACGATAAGTCACCTTGATGTTGGTAGGCTCACCCTCCACCACATAGATAGGTTGGTCGGGCAGATAGCGGCGCACCACACCGCAGTCGTCGGTCACGGTGAACGCCGGGTCGGCCAAGGCCAGGTCGTAGGCACGGCGGATGACACGGCGACGGAAGCACTGGGGCGTCTGCGCATTGCGCAACAGGGCACGCGACGGGATGTCGGCGATGCAGCCACCCTCGCCTACCTGCCAGATGGTGTCGGTGGCCTTCGTTGCCACTCCCACGGCGTCGTGGTGCTCCAAGGCATGGATGCAGTCGCTGATGATACGGCTGCTCACCAACGGGCGCACCGCATCATGGAAGAGCAGACAGTCATCATCATCGCCATAGGCATTGAGTGCCGCCAGACTCGAGTCGTAGCGCTCACGGCCACCCTCTAAGATTTTACGCACTTTGCGGAAGCCCTCGCTACGCACGATGGCCTCCACGTCGGCTATACAGTCGGCCCGGCTGACGATGGCAATCTCATCTATCAACGGATGGCACTCAAACACACCTGTCGTATGTGCAAGAATCGAATGACCTGCCACTTCTATCAACTGCTTGGGCCGTTCTCCACCCAAGCGCGAGCCGCTGCCGCCCGCCAGGATTATCGCTATATTCATCTCTGCTCACACTTTTTCTGCAAATTTAGCGAAAAAAACGGATTTGCAAGCCCGCCGCGATAATTTTTCTAAATTCTCTAAGATTTCTAGTTCTTCTAGATTCTCTAGGACTTCTAGTTCTTCTAGATTCTCTAGGATTTCTAGATTCTCTAGATTTTCTAGATTTTCTAGAAAAATCCCCCATAATGGCACGTTTTTGCGGATTTTGCGCTATTTTTGCAAAAACATTCCGACAGCACCATGAGAAAAACCATCATCATCACCATCTTCGCCATCATCTGCATGGCAGCACAGGCCGCCAGCCAGAAAACACTGACAGCAGCCGACCAAGGCATCACCTACACCGGACGTGTGGACTTCAAAGCCGACGGCTCAGTGAGCTACGACTGGACGGGCGTCTATTGGCAGACCGATTTCACAGGAGGCTATCTCGCCATCGAGGCTTCAGAGGCCGGCGAGTCGTGGCACAACCTCTTCATCGATGGCCAATGGGTACGCAAGTTGCACATCACCGGCACCACACCCCAGCGCATCGTCCTGGCAGAGAAGCTCGGCAAAGGCACCCACCGTCTGAGACTGCAGAAATGCACCGAGGGACAGAACGGATGCACCACCATCCACCATATCATCGTGGCCGCCAACGGCACCCTCTCTCCTGTGGCACCCCGGGAGCGCATGATAGAGATCTACGGCGACTCCTACACCTGCGGCTACGGCACGGAGAGCCCCCGCTACGACGACCCTTTCCGCGTGGACACCGAGAACTGCGACCAAGCCTACGGCTGTATCATCGCCCGCTATTTCGATGCCGACTATGCCCTCACCGCCCACTCCGGACAAGGGATGGTGCGCGACTGGGGCGACGCGAAACAAATCTCCGACGTCAACATGTCGACACGCTACACACAGGTCTACGACGACCACGGCACCGCCCCCTACGCCTTCGACCGCTACCGTCCGCAACTGGTGATGATCAACCTGGGCACCAACGACTTCTCACCGGTGGCTATCCCCACCGATGAGCAATATGTGAGTGCCTATGTCAAGATGATTGACACCATCCGCCAGCACTACCCCGGAGTCACCATCCTCTGCATCACGCCGCACTCCGCCGGCAGATACCTCAAGGCCGCCCTCTCACTGCTCAGGGAGCGTATCGCCACCTACGACCGCGTCTTTATGGCCAACCCGCTCGACGACATCGTCACCGTGGAGCGCGACATGGGTGCCGACTGGCATCCCAACTACCAGGGACAGAAGAAGATAGCCATGACACTCATTCCCCAGATTTCCGCCATCATGGGATGGGAACTCACCGACAAACCCATCAAGTAGACCTCCACTTATCACATGACAAGCCTCAAGAACCTCATCACTACGGCATGCGCGCTCACGCTCGCAATCTGCCAACTCTCGGCGGCAGACAACGACAAAGGGAGCAAAACCCCACGCGCGATGAACTACTACCCCGACAAGGGCGACATCGTGTGCATCAACGGACACAACCGCTACACACGGGCTCTCTACGGCTCGCATCACCGCATGAGGCTTGAGACCAGCGACAGACCCGTCTTCGCCACCTACGACCGCGACAACAGCGTCAACATCACCTTCCTCATCGACAATGGGGGAAAATTGCAGCCCCTCGACTCCACCAGTCTCTGCGAGGCACGCTACCAAGGGGGCAGGCGCACTTATACCCTCGGCGACGACAGTTGGCAGGGAGGACAGGCATACATCACGGCCATGGCCACCTTCACCGACGAAGGTGCCATCTGGCGCTTCCACACCGAGGGCTTCAGCCGGCAGCCGACTTTCCACGCCGTCCTGCGCACGGTGGCCAAGAAGAAGATGACCCGAGAGGGTGACTATGGTCTGGAGCCCCGGTCCAGTTTCGAGGGGGCAGGCCTGCCTCTCCAGACACTCACATGGACCAACGACAGCGACACCTATATCCTGCTCACACCCGACCGGCAACTCATCGTCGACACCCTCGGCGCAGAGCGTTTCGCACAGGAAGAGGCCGCGCGACAAGCCATTGTCTCACGACTTGAGATAAACACCCCCGACCCCTATATCAACACCCTCGGAGCCAATCTCGCGGCTGCCGCCGACGGACTGTGGGACGGACAGACATGGCTGCACGGATGCGTGGGATGGCGCACGCCTCTCGCCGGATGGCGCGCCGCCTATGCCGGCGACGTGCTGGGATGGGACGACCGCGCCCGCTCCCATTTCGACGCCTATGCCGCCAGCATGGTCACCGAGGTGCCGCCCATCTACCCCCACCCCACCCAGGACAGCCTCCGCAACCTGGCGCGCGCTGAGGAGAAATGGGGCACTCAGATGTACAGCAACGGCTATATCTGCAAACTGCCCGGCAAACCCGACAAGATGAGTCATTACGACATGAACCTCAACTACATCGACGAACTGCTGTGGCACTTCTCCTACAACGCCGACACCGAATATATGCGCAAGATGTGGCCCGTCATCAAGAGCCATCTCGAGTGGGAGAAACGCAACTTCGACCCCGACGGCGACCACCTCTACGACGCCTACTGCTGCATCTGGGCCAGCGACGCACTCTACTACAACGGAGGGGCTGTCACCCACTCCTCTGCCTATAACTACAGGGGGAACCTCCTCGCTGCACGCATCGCCGAACTCATCGGCGAAAACCCCACGCCCTACCGACAGGAGGCCAACGACATCCTCAAGGCCATGAACGCACGCCTGTGGCTCAACAAACCGGGCCACTGGGCAGAATACGAGGACCTCATGGGACTGCGGCGCAAGCACCTCAGTGCCGCCCTGTGGACCATCTACACGCCCATCGACTGCGGCGCCTGCACCCCCGACCAGGCATGGAGGGCCACCCTCTATGCCGACCGCCACTTCCCGCATATCCCCGTGGAAATAGCGGAGGGAGGACAGATTGTGGCCGACGACGGACACCAGTACTACACCATGAGCACCACCGACTGGCTGCCTTATGACTGGAGCACCAACAACGTTGCGCACGAGGAGGTGATGAATACCGCCCTCGCCTACTTCATCGCCGGGCGACGAAACGAGGGATTCCGCCTTCTCAAGAGCGATATCCTCGACGGCATGTTCCTCGGGGCCTGTCCGGGCAACTTCGGACAGATCAGTTACTACGACAAGGCACGCAGTGAGGCTTACCGAGACTTCGGCGACTGCGTGGGCATCGCCTCAAGAGCCATCGTCAACGGACTCTTCGGCATAAGGCCCGACGCTCTCCACCGGCAGTGCATCCTGCAATATTCACTGCCCGACGAATGGGATGACGCCACCATCAACACGCCCTACCTCTCCTACCACATGCACCGCGACGGCAACCGCCTCTCCTACGACGTCACCCAGCACTTCGCACAGCCGTTGCGCATCATCCTCAGAGTGGGCACCGGCGAAGGCAGGTTCGTCGACTTCCAAGGCAGCGACAGCGAGCAGCAGACCATCACCATCGACCTCGACAAATACATCACCGCCGAGGAGCCCTCAGCCACCGCCTATATCGGCGACAGCCACGACAACACCGACATCGACCTCGCGGGACTCGCCGACTTCATCGAGGGCACACGGCAGACACCCGTCGACATCAGCCGACTCTTCAACGCCAACGTCGATGATATCTTCCGCAACGAATACCTCTCGCCGAGACCTCCCTACACCACCCTCCAACTGCCCAAGCAGGGCATCGGACAGTGGTGCCAGCCCGACCGCACGGCGCACATCGAGGACGACGGACTGAGAGCGAAATCGGTGAAGGGCGTCTTCGACACCGGCATCGGCGTCTCCTTCCTCACACCCGCCGAGGGCCACAACATCATCTATACCTCGCTGTGGGACAACTATCCCGAGAGCGTCGACATCCCCCTCAAGGGAAAGGCCGCCTACGCCTGCCTCCTGCTCGCAGGAAGCACCAACAACATGCAGAGCCGCATCGACAACGGCATCATCACCGCACACTACTCTGACGGCACCGCCGACACACTGCGACTCGTCAACCCTGTCAACTGGTGCCCCATCGAACAGGAATATTACCTCGACGGACTGGCATTCAGCGCAGCCTCGCTACGGCCCTACCGCGTGCACCTGGGCAGCGGACAAGTGAGCCGGCATATCAGTGAGGTGACACGCACCGCCGCCTTCGCCAACTCCGTGCCAGGCAACCCCGACAGCGCCGAACCACGCCTCATCGACTGCGGAGCCGCAGAAATCCTCAAGATGCCGCTCAACCCGAAGAAGCGGTTGCGCCGGCTCACCCTGCGCACCTTGTCCAACGACGTGGTCATCGGACTCATGGCCGTCACACTGACCCGATGACCATGGCCGACAGTCGCCTGCACCCTCTCTATGCCAGATATGCGCTCCCGCCACGGATGAACGACCCGATGGCGCACACCGTGCACCCTCTCTGCCGACAAGCGGCCGAAGAGGCGCAGCGCTACATCGCCTCGGTAGAGGAATGGCAGGAGGAAATCGGCCGCGGCAAGATGTTCGGCGTACTCGTCGTAAAGACGCAAGAAGGGCAATTGGCCTTCCTCGCCGCCTACTCCGGTCTGTTAGCCGAGCGCAACGACTGGCCTTATTTCGTGCCCGCCGTCTTCGACTTCCAACAACCCGACGGATACTTCAAACGGGAAGAGGCGGTCATCAGCGACATCAACAGGCAAGTGGCACGACTGCAGCAGTCGCCACGGCTCGCCGAACTACACGAAGCACTGCAAAAAGCCAAAGAGGAAGAAGACCGCGACATCAGCGAATGGAAAGCCGCCATGGACGCCGCCAAACAGCGGCGCGACGACATCCGACAACAAAAGGCTGCACAAAGCACACCATCCGCAGACGGCTCCTCACCCTCCAATGACCAAAGGGAGAATCAATTTTCAATCGACCAAAGGGAGAATCAATCTTCAATTTTCAATCTTCAATCGACCAAAGGGAGAATCAATCTTCAATCGACCGAAGAAGCCTCCGAGGAAGAGTTGACCCGCGAGAGTCAGTGGATGAAGGCCGAACTGCGCAGGAAACGCCAGCGCCACGCGGCCGTCATCGGCGCTCTGCAAGCGGAAATCGCCACACTGGAAAAGGAAATCGCCGCCCTGCGCTCCCTGAGGCGGCAGAAGTCGGAAGCCTTGCAGCACTGGCTTTTTGAGCATTTCCAGATGTTGAACGCACGGGGTGAGTCACGCCATCTGCTCTCTATCTTCGCTGAAACCACGATGAGAGAGCCGCCTTCGGGTGCCGGTGAATGCTGTGCCCCTAAACTCCTGCAATACGCCTTCGCCTACCACCTGCGACCGGTAAGCATCGCCGAGTTCTGGTGGGGGAAGTCGCCGGAAGGAGACATCCGCCACCATCTGCAATATTATCCTGCCTGCAGGGGCAAATGCCTGCCTATCCTCACGCACATGCTCCAAGGGCTGGAGGTAGAAGGCGACACCGAAAAGACCGTAACGGCGACGCCCGACATCCTCTTCGAGGACAAATGGCTCATGGTAGTGTGCAAACCTGCCGGCATGCTCTCCGTACCGGGAAAGACCGCGGAAGCATCGGTCTATGACTTCGCCCGTAGCCACTGCCCCGATGCCGACGGACCGATGATGGTGCACCGCCTCGACATGGCCACGTCGGGCCTGCTGGTCATCGCCAAGACCAAGGAGGTGCATGAGCAACTGCAACGGCAGTTCCTTGAGCACCGCATAGAGAAGGCATATATCGCACGGCTCGAGCATCCGTTGCCGGCATCCGTCCCACCGTCGGGCACCATCAGCCTACCCATCAGGCCCGCACTGCTCGATCGTCCCCGCCAGACCGTCGACCGGTGCCACGGCAAGACGGCCATCACACGCTATGAGGTCGTCGAAGGAAGCCTCATCAGGCTGCACCCCCTCACCGGCCGCACCCACCAGTTGCGCATCCACTGCGCCCATCCCGAGGGATTGGGCACGCCCATCAAAGGCGACACCCTCTACGGCCATACCACCGACCAGCCCAACTTGCATACAGCCGACCAGCCCGCTTTTGATACCACTGACCGCCCCAGCCTGCATGCCACCGACCAGCCCAGCCAGACCGTTGACCGCCTCTACCTACATGCCGAGTGCCTCTCTTTCGACCATCCCGTCACCGGTCAGCGCATGACATTCCAATGCCCGCCTCCAAGCTCTTTCTCGGAAGTTTAGTCTTTTTTCTAAGAAATTTAGGAGATTAGAAGTTTCGGAGTTTCTGAGATTAGGAGTTTAGACAATTGCATCGCTTGCTCATCGAAGCCCCAGCATTTGAGAATGTCAGCCACATTTCTCCGTAGGCAACGGCTTTGCCGTTGCCTACCCACAAACTAAAAACCTATCAATTGTAAAATCCCATCTGCTGCAAGCTCAAAGACCCCAAAGACCTTAAATTCCCTTAAGCCCTCATTCTGCCGGCTCGATCACCTCGAGGAATTTCTCCAGGGGGATGCCGCGGTTCTTGTCCTCGTTTTCCTTGTTGAGGTCGATGAGGCGCGCCACGGCATCCATGGCGCGGCGGGTGCTCTCCACCAACGGTTTGTCTTTGAGCAGATGACCGATGAGGACGGCCGAGAAGATGTCGCCCGTGCCGGGGAAATGCACAGGAATCTCGGTGTAAGGCAACTGGAAATACTCGCCTGTGAAATGGTTGAAGCCCATCACACAGTGCTCGCCGTCGACCATTATACTTGTGATTATCACCGACTTGGCTCCCGTCTGGCGGAGTGCGTCAATCATGCGGCGCGCCTCGGCGGCCGACACTCCCTCCGCCACATAGGGCGTATCCGTCAGATAACAAGCCTCGGTGTAGTTGGGATAGATGAGATGAGCCACCGAGATCATCTCGAGCATGCTGCGGATGGTGGAAGGAGTCACGCCGTTGTAGAGTTTACCCTCATCGCCCATGATAGGGTCGACGAAGATGACGGTGCCGCTGGCCGCCTGCTCCTGGCAATAGGCCGACACGATGCGCGCCTGGCGCTCAGAGACGATGAATCCCGTGGCGATGGCGTCGAAACTGAAACCCAGTTCCTTCCACACGGGGAAGACGCCCGTGATATAGTCGGTGGTGTCAAGGATATTGAACTTGCCGTAGTCGAGCGTGTTGGACACCAGTGCCGTGGGCAGGTTATACACCGGCAGGCCCATATATGAGAGGATGGGCAGCATGGCCGCCGTGGCCACCTTGCCATAGCCCGCCATGTCGTTGATGAGGAGAATCTGCTTGCTCATATGCCCACCTGTCCTAATTCGTCAGACAACTTACCAGCCACCTCCTCGACGACAGCGGGGAAATGGCGCATCTCCAACTCATGGCCCTTGGCAGCGATGTCGTCGACCGTATCGTCGGGCGACAACGCCACGGCAAACTGCGCGATGATCTCGCCGCCGTCGCACACCTCACTGACATAATGGACGGTGATACCCGTCTCGGTGTCGCCGGCAGTCTTCACCGCCTCATGCACATGATGGCCCCACATGCCCTTGCCCCCATGCTTCGGCAGGAGCGAAGGATGGATATTAATGATGCGGTGCGGGAAGAGGTCGATGAGATAGTCGGGGACCATCGGCAGGAATCCCGCCAGCACAATCATGTCGATGGCATAGTGCTCCAGCAGCGGGCACATCACACCGGCATCATTGAGTCCGCGCTTGTCGACCACTACCGAAGGCACGCCCAGCCGCTCTGCCCTCACCAGGGCATAGGCATCGGAACGGTTGCTCACCACCAATGCGACAGACACCCATTCCACCTTCTCAAAATGATGAACCAAGTTCTCGAAATTGCTCCCGCTTCCCGAAACGAAAACGGCCATGTTGATCTTTCTTCGCATAAAAAAACTGTCTATTTATAAAGTCCTCCCCCGGCGGTCTGTCCACCACCAAAAAAGGAAGAAAAAAAAACGCCGCCAAAAGATAGTTCAGCACACTTTCTCCGCTCTATTATGAGAGGAAAAGAAGCTGCCGATGACGGCATTTCCATATCAAGGTGCAAAATTAGTACAAAAATAACATAAATCAAATATTCGAGCAAAAAAATAAAAAAGTAGATGAAACATGGCGCATATCCATTCATTTTTTCGTAACTTTGCATCCCAATATAAATAGGTTAAGATAATGGCAACAGAAAAAAACATAAAGACTGCACTGATTTCCGTCTTCCATAAGGACGGACTCGAAGAACTGCTCGCCGAACTCAACAAAGGCGGCGTCAAATTCCTCTCCACCGGTGGCACACAGGCCTTCATCGAGTCGCTCGGCTACGAATGCCAGACAGTGGAAAGCCTCACCACCTACCCCTCCATCCTCGGAGGCAGAGTGAAGACCCTCCACCCGAAAGTCTTTGGAGGCATCCTCGGACGCAGGGATAATGAAGGCGACAGAGAGCAGATGCAGACCTACGACATCCCCGAGATCGACCTCGTCGTGGTGGACCTCTATCCCTTTGAGGACACCGTGGCCAGCGGAGCCGCCTCACAGGACATCATCGAGAAGATTGATATCGGTGGCATCTCGCTCATCAGAGCCGCCGCCAAGAATTTCAACGATGTGGTCATCGTGCCCAGCAAGGCCGAATACAAGCTCCTGGTCGACATCCTCCGCGAGAAAGGCGCAAAGACCAGCCTCGAGGAGCGCCGTATGTTCGCCTGCCGCGCCTTCGGTGTGAGCAGCCACTACGACACTGCCATCCACCAGTGGTTCGCCGGCGAGGCATAACCTGCCACCGGTCACCGGCATCATCATTCAAAACAAAAAAAGTAACTTTACCGCTACATTTCAAAAATGGGATTTTTTTCATTCATTCGTGAGATTGCAATGGATCTCGGCACCGCCAACACCATCATCATCAGCGATGACAAGATTGTGGTGGACGAGCCATCCGTGGTGGCACTCGACCGCCGCACCGACAAGATGCTGGCCGTGGGCGAGAAAGCCAAATTGATGTACGAGAAGACACACGACAACATACGCACCGTGCGCCCCCTGCGCGACGGTGTGATCGCCGATTTCTCCGCCTGCGAGCAGATGATGAGAGGACTCATCAAGATGGTGCACACAGGCAACCGTTTCTTCCAGCCTTCACTCCGTATGGTCATCGGAGTGCCGTCAGGATCTACCGAGGTGGAACTCAGGGCCGTGCGCGACTCCGCCGAGCACGCCGACGGCCGCGACGTCTACCTCATCTTCGAGCCCATGGCCGCCGCCATCGGTATCGGCATCGACGTGGAAGCCCCCGAGGGCAACATGATTGTCGACATCGGCGGCGGAAGCACCGAGATTGCCGTCATCTCCCTCGGCGGCATCGTCTCCAACAACTCCATCCGCATCGCCGGCGACGACCTCACCGCCGACATCCAGGACTACATGAGCCGCCA
>CADBLU010000043.1 GCA_902795605.1 uncultured Prevotellaceae bacterium
CCGCTCCAGATGAGTTGTTTCCCGGCATAGACCTCAAGGGGATAGCTCCTCAACCGCCAGCCGGTGAGTTTGAGGCAGATGTCGCTGATGGTGGCGCGGCGTGCCAGTTTGTAAGTGATCCATCCGGTGGCCAGCCGTCCGTCGTTCTTCCATTCTGTCAGTTCGTTGTCATCGCAGCTGCGCATGGCGTGGTCGCTGTCGTAGCCTGCCTCGGCGGCGATGACGGGCACGTCGGTGGCCGCCTCCACGTATGAGGGCGATGCCGGTGTCTCACCTCTGTCGAGATGTCCCTTCAGGGTGCGCTGGGGTAGGAGGGTGCTGAGGTCGCCGTTGTCGGTGGCCGTGGTCTTCACCGTGAGTGATGCGGGGCGGACGCCTTCGGCATAGGCCGAGAGCCGGATGTCGCCCGCGTTGACCGTGGTGCGCACGAGCACACGGTTGACTCCGCACTCCACCGGCAGACTCCATTCCCCCACATAGTTGTCGGACACGTTCTTGGTGGCCGCGGCGTCGAGCAGTCCCTCGCGCCCGCTGTTGTCGGGTTGTTGCATCGCCTTGTTGTCGCGGGTGCCGATACCGCCTATCCACTGTCCTTCTCCCCATAATGTGAAGTGGACGAGGCGGTCGTCGAGCGGGCATCGGCGTCCCTGTTCGTCGACCACCTCCACCTCCACGAGCACCATGTCGGCGCCGTCGGCCTTGGTGCCCTCAGGGTTGGTGATGGCGGTGAGCCGCAACTGATGGGGCTTCCCTGCCGTCTCTATGGCATGGCTGCTGCCGTTGGTGGCCACCGCCTCTATCTTGCCCGGTTCGAAGGCGATGTCATCGAAGGTGAAGAGATAGCGGTATTGCTGCTTTCCCTTGCCTTTCGACTGTCCGTTGACGAAGAGTTCCACCTCGTCGGCGTTGCTCACCACATAGACGGGTTTGGTGACGCCTGCCTCATAGTTCCAGTGGCCGATGATGCGGGTGCGGGGTGTCTCGGGCTCCACCCATCCGTCCCACATCACCTGATGGGCGAAGAAAGCATCCTTGGCGATGCGCATGGCGTCGGTGACGCCGCTCATGCGGAAGTTGGACTCGCCGCGGTGGTGGGTGTTGGTGTCGCTGAACACGATTTTCACGCCTCCCGAGGAGACGCGGGTGCCTGTGCCCGGCCGCTCACGCCAGTAGTCATACCACCGCCTCACCATCTCCACGGCCATCTCGTCCATGTTGTGGTTGTATTCGCGTGCCGGTTTTCCACGGTAGAGCGGTCCGTCGCCCTCCTGGTGGAACGGGGCGCTGTAGTTGTCCCAGTATTTGCGGAGTCCCTCGTCGCGGCAATATTCCATCGCCCACATCGGGTGTTTGTGCGACTTGTTGATATAGAGCATCTCGCCTCCGTATTCTGCCTCGTCGATGTCGAGCATCTCGCGGGAGCCGATGGCCCTGCCGCCGTGGGGGTCGTACTGGTCGCGTATGGCCTTCAACTCGAGCATGTGCTCGCGGCTGATGCTCTCGTTGCCGCCCTCGTAGAAGAGGATGCTGGGATTGTTGCGGTTGTAGATGATGGCATCGCGCATCAGTCGGGTGCGCTGGGTCCACCGTGGTCCCTCCACGTCTTTTTCGGCATCACCGGCGGGCATGGCCTGCGGGAGTCCGACGCGGTCGCACGACTCCACGTCCTGTTTCCATGGTGTGACGTGCATCCATCTCACCATGTTGCCTCCCGACTCCACCATCAGTGCGTTGGAGTAGTCGCTCAGCCACGCAGGGACGCTCAATCCCACGCCCGGCCATTCGTTCGACGTGCGCTGGGCATAGCCGTGCACCATCATCACGCGGTCGTTGAGCCATATCTTACCCTCGCCGAACTGCGTCTTCCTGAATCCTGTGCGTGTGGTCACCGTGTTGCTCTCGCTGTCGTCGTCGGCCTTCAGGCTGGTCTCCACGGTATAGAGGTAGCCGTAGCCCCATGACCAGAAGTGCAGGTCTTGCAGTTCGTCCTGTATGCTGATGATGCGTGTCTCCCCTGGTTTCAGCGTGACACGTTCGCCGGAAATGATGGCGTTGACGGAGTTGTCGGGTGTCAGCACTTTGGCCAACAGGCGGAAGGAGCGGTCGTGGCTGTCTTCGTTGCGCACCTCCGATTCGATATGGACCACCGCTTTCCTCTTGGCAATGTCGAAGTCGGTGGCATAGACGTAGACACCCGTCGTGCCCAAGTTGCTGTAGAGGGGGAGCGTCTGGTAGAGTTTGTCCGTCAGGTGGAGGAATACGTTTTTCGTCAGACCGCCGTAGTTGGCGTTGAAGTTGCGGTCGTTCCACTGGTAACGGCTGTCGAGTTCACGGTCGCGGTAGGTCCAACTGTTGTCGCAGCGCACGGCGAGGATGTTCTCACCCTCTCTGACAAAAGGAGTCAAGTCGAAGCCGAAGGCCATCACGCCATTGTCGGAGAAACCCACTTTCTGCCCGTTGCACCAGACGTCGGCACCCTGACGTGCGCCCTCAAACTCGATGAACACCTTGTCGGCGACGTCTTCACGAGAGAGGGTGAAATGCTTGCGGTACCAGACGATGGTGTCGGTGTGGTCGACGATGTCTTTGCGGAAGGCTTCGTCGCCGTTGAAGGCGAAAGGCAGTGTGACGCTGCGCCACCGGCTGTCATCGTAGGCGGGTTGGCTGGCGGATGTGTCGTCGCCCACCCAGAGGCGCCATCCGCTGTTGAAATTGTATTTCCCTTTGTCTGTGGCATAGGCGCCGCTGATGGCCAGAAAGACCAAGCATAGTGTCAGCAGTCGTGTCTTCATCGCTTTGTTTGTTTGATTCGTTTTTAAGTCGTTTTGCAAAAATAGTGCTTTTCTGCGAAATAAATTCCTCTTAACGACATTTTTCTTTGAAACTTTCCCCGATTTTACGTAACTCTGCCTTCGGCGAAGTTTCTGCATCTCGGAATAAAAAATGAACGAGTTCAGAAGATTTTGTCCGCTTAAGGACAAAATCGTGTTCTTCTCTCGATTTTACGTAACTCTGCCTTCGGCGAAGTTACTACGCTTTGGCATAGAAATAAAACGAGTTTTATTTGCTCTGCTCAAAGTTTAATCGTAACTTTGATTCTTCGAATCGAAGTTTCTGCATCTCGGAATAAAAAATGAACGAGTTCATTTTGTTCTTCTCTCGATTTTACGTAACTTTGCAGTCCTTAATCAAAAAGACGTTATCATGGCATATCTTTTCACATCAGAATCAGTGTCGGAAGGACATCCCGACAAAGTGGCTGACCAGATTTCCGACGCGTTGCTCGACCAGTTTCTCGCCTACGACGAGAAGGCTCACTGCGCGATAGAGACTTTTGTCACCACAGGCCAGGTGGTGATTATGGGCGAGGTGCATTCCGAGGCTTATATCGACCTGCAAACCATTGCCCGCAAGACCATCAACCGTATCGGCTACACCAAGTCGGAATATCAGTTTGACGGCAATTCCTGCGGCATCATGTCGGCCATCCACGAGCAGAGCTCTGACATCAGCCGCGGTGTGGATCGTAAGGAAGAGGAGAATCAGGGTGCCGGCGACCAGGGAATGATGTTCGGCTATGCTACCAATGAGACCGACGACTATATGCCCGTCTCGCTCTATCTTGCCCACCTCATCATGTCGACATTGGCCGAGGTGCGCCGCGAAGGCAAGGTGATGACCTATCTGCGTCCTGACGCCAAGAGTCAGGTGACGGTGGAGTATTCCGACGACAACATCCCTCTGCGGATACACACCATCGTGGTGTCGACGCAGCACGATGAGTTCGACTCCGACGATGACCGCATGCTCGCCCGCATCAAGGACGACGTGATAAATGTGCTCATACCAAGGGTGAAGGGGAAGATAGAGAGCCAGAAAGTGCTCGCCCTCTTCAACGACGACATCATCTATCATGTCAATCCCACGGGTAAGTTCGTCATCGGAGGTCCCCATGGCGACACCGGCCTCACCGGTCGCAAGATCATCGTCGACACCTACGGCGGCAAGGGCGCTCATGGCGGCGGTGCCTTCTCGGGCAAGGACTCGAGCAAGGTGGACCGCTCGGCTGCCTATATGGCGCGCTACATCGCCAAGAACATGGTGGCTGCGGGTGTGAGCGACGAGATTCTCGTGCAGTTGAGTTATGCCATCGGTGTGGCTGAGCCTGTGAGTGTGTATGTCAACACCTACGGCCGCTCGCATGTGGCGATGAGCGACGGCGAGATTGCCGCCAAGGTGAAAGAGCTCTTCACCCTCACTCCCAAGGCCATCGAGGTGAAGTTGAAACTGCGCCAGCCCATGTATCTCGAGACGGCAGCCTATGGCCACATGGGTCGCCGCAACGAGGTCGTCCAGAAGGAGTTCACCAGCTTCTATCATGAGACAAAGACGTTGGACGTGGAACTCTTCACATGGGAGAAACTCGATGCCGTGGAGCAGATACGTAAAACGTTTCATATTGGATGACGTCAGTGCCCAAGAAATCTACCTATCAAGTCATACACGATTTGCCCGACAGTGTCTCTGAGAGTCAGAAAGACTCTGCCGTGCAAGCCTATTTCCATCCGGGAGAGAATAACCAATATAGCCAGCGCCCCGACACGCTCGGACTGCCCGGCCAGCGCCGTGAGAGCAAGCAGGAGGTGTTGCTCAAGGGCAGCGTGGGCAAGCCGCAGTCGTATGCCGACAGTCTGGCCGTGAGCCATCGGCAGACGTCGACGGTGGTGGCTGAGCCGGCACCCTATCTGCCCCGTACCGACAACATGGTGTCGGGATTGTTGCTGGCCGGGGTGGTCGTGGGACTTGTGTCGCTAGCTGCCTCGTGGCCCTTCGTGGTGCGGATGGCCAAGAATTTCTTCTTCGGCGAGAACGAACGCACCACTACGGTGCCCGACACCTCTTCCGAACTCCGTCATCAGGGACTGCTCGTGGCGGTCACCGCCGTTCTTGTCGCCATCGCCGTCTATTGTTATTATATGGTGTGGTCGCACGGCGAGTTTTTCATCGGGGCGCGCCACCAGTTGCTGGGAATCTGCTTAGCGGTGGTCGTGGCCTATTTCCTGACCAAAGCACTCCTCTATCAGTTCGTCAACTGGGTGTTTTTTGAGAGGAAAAAAATTTTACAATGGAACAAGTCTGCCCTTTTCCTCACCGCCATGGAGGGGGTAGTTCTTGCCCCCTTTGTCCTGATGCTCATATATGGCAATGTGCCCGTGCAAACCATGTTGGTAATCATCGTAATTGTTGCTATTTTGGTCAAAGTGCTCACTTTTTATAAGTGTTATCTTATCTTTTTTCGGCGAATTGGAGCATTTTTGCAAATAATTTTGTACTTTTGTGCCCTCGAAATGATACCTTTGGTCATCACCGCTGGCCTTTTGGAGACTATCAACAATTATTTGAAAATAAATTTTTAGGACACTAATGATAAAGAAGATTCTGGTTTCGCAACCAAAACCGACCAGTGAGAAATCACCCTATTTCGACATCGCACGTGAATTTGGTGTGGAGTTGGTTTTCCGACCCTTTATTAAAGTGGAAGGGCTGACGGCAAAGGAATTTCGCCAGCAGAAAGTGAGCCTCCTCAATTTTACTGCCGTGGTGTTCACCTCACGTCATGCCATCGACAATTTCTTCAATATCGCCAAGGAGATGAGGGTCACCATCCCCGAGACCATGAAGTATTTCTGCGTGACAGAGACCATCGCCTTCTATATCCAGAAGTATGTGCAGTATAGGAAGCGCAAAGTGTTCTATGGTGCCAGTGGCAAAATCACCGACTTGGTGCCCCTGATGGTGAAACACAAGACGGAGAAGTATCTCGTGCCGATGAGCGATGTGCACAACAGCAGTGTGCACGACCTGCTTGAGTCGAAGAAACTCGACTTCCAGGAGTGCATCATGTATCGCACGGTGAGCGACGACTTCACCCCCGAGGAGGTGGAGCAGTTCGACTACGACATGCTCATCTTCTTCAGTCCCGCAGGTCTCACCGCACTCACCAAGAATTTCCCCAACTTTGTGCAGGGCGACATCCGCATCGCTGCCTTCGGGCCTGCCACGGCCCAGGAGGTCACCAATCGCGGCCTCAGGCTCGACTTGGGCGCCCCCTCTCCTGAGTTCCCCTCGATGACGGGAGCGCTGAGAAACTATCTCATGAACCAGCAGTGAGGATGCCATGCCGGCCGGAGACGGTTTCACATTGGGCAAGGAAGAGCGTGTAGCCGGCAGGACGCTGGTGGAGAGTCTCTTCAAGGGCGGCGGAAGCCGCTCAATGTCTTATTACCCTTTGCGTGTCGTCTACAGGTTGGTGGACCGCCAGCAGGCTCCTGTGCGCATATTGGTAAGTGTGCCTAAGCGCAGTCTCAAACGCGCGGTGTGGCGCAACAGGGTGAAGCGCCAGGTGCGTGAGGCCTACCGTCTGCAGAAGCACCTGCTCGACGCGGTGATGGAGGGCCTGCCCGACAAGACGCTTGCTTTGGCTTTTATCTGGCACGACGACAAGATACCGCCAAGTCGTGAGGTGGCCCACCGCATGCGACGGCTTCTTATTAGAATAGGTGAGAGCCTATGAAGATTTGGAAATGGATATCGCGAGTCGTGGTGTGGGTGATGCTCGTGCCGATTTTCTTCTATCAGCGGTGTATCAGTCCGTTCACCCCTCCTGCCTGCAGGTTCACACCCACCTGTTCGGAATACGCCAAGCAGGCGCTCCGGAAGCATGGTCCTTTCAAGGGCACGTGGCTGGCTGTGCGGCGAATCCTCAGATGCCATCCTTGGGGTGGCAGTGGCTACGACCCGGTGCCTTAGTCGCCGGTGTCCTTTGCATACAAAAAAGAACAAAAGAACAAAAATATACGAGATGACAAAGAATTTTGTAGAAGAATTGAGATGGCGCGGCATGCTCGCACAGATCATGCCCGGCACCGAAGAGTTTCTCATGAAGGGGATGGCCACTGCCTATCTGGGCACTGACCCCACCGCCGACAGTCTTCATATCGGCCACCTTTGCGGCATTATGATGCTCCGGCATCTGCAGCGCTGCGGCCATAAGCCCATTATCCTTGTCGGTGGCGCCACTGGCATGATCGGCGACCCCTCGGGGAAGAGCCAGGAGCGCAACCTGCTCGACAGCGACACACTCTATCACAACCAGGAGTGCATCAAGAAGCAGGTGGCCAAGTTCCTTGACTTCGAGGCAGAGGGCCCCAACAAGGCCGAATTGGTGAACAATTACGACTGGATGAAGGACTTCACCTTCCTTGATTTCGCGCGCGAGGTGGGCAAGCACATCACCGTCAACTATATGATGGCCAAGGAAAGTGTGCAGCAGCGCCTCAACGGAACGGCCCGCGACGGACTGTCGTTCACGGAGTTCACCTACCAGCTCCTTCAGGGCTACGACTTCCTCCATCTCTATCAGACCATGGGATGCCAGTGGCAGCTCGGCGGCAACGACCAGTGGGGCAACATGACCACCGGCACCGAACTCATCCGCCGCAAACTGGGTCAGGACGCAGAGGCCTACGCGCTCACCTGCCCCCTCATCACCAAGGCCGATGGCAAGAAATTCGGCAAGACTGAGAGCGGCAATGTGTGGCTCGACCGCAACCGCACCACCCCCTACGCCTTCTACCAGTTCTGGCTCAACGTCAGCGACGACGACGCAGAGCGCTATATCAAGATCTTCACCAGTCTCGACCGTGAGACCATCGACGCATTGGTGGAAGAGCACCGCCAGGATCCGGGACGCCGCACGCTCCAGCGCCGTCTGGCTGAGGAAGTGACTGTGATGGTGCACTCACGTGAGGACCTGGAGATGGCCATCGAGGCCTCCAACATCCTTTTCGGAAAGGCGACCAAGGAAGCCCTTCAGCGCCTTGATGAGCAGACACTGCTCGACGTGTTTGAGGGTGTGCAGCAATTCGAGATTGGCCGCGACCAACTGGGTCTTCCTGCAGTGGAACTGCTCACGGCGGCAGCCCCCGTGTTCTCTTCAAAGGGTGAGATGCGCAAGATGGTGCAAGGCGGCGGCTTCAGCCTGAACAAGGAGAAACTGACCGACCAGAACCGGCCAATCACTGCCGAAGACCTGATTGACGGCAAATACCTGCTCGCCCAGAAAGGCAAGAAGAACTATTACCTGCTGATTGTGAAGTAGGTCGCTGACGCGCAATGAGACTTGCTATTATGGCGATGAGTATCATGAGGATTGCCCTGATGTTCGTTGTCTTGCTGGCTTCCATGCCGGTAAAGGCTCAACTGAATGCTTCAGAATCGGCCAAGCGTGGCGTCACGCATACGGTGGCGGTCAATGGAGGGCTGGGATGCATCACCTCCAAACTGTACACGCCTGATGGTGACAAGTCATGGCTTTGTGGCATAGATATGTCGGTGGAATACGACTGTGTCTTTTATAGTGGCTATGGATTTGGCCTTCTGGCGGAGCGCAGCAGCACCGATTACGGCGGCGACTATATCAACATCACGTATCTTGGACCGTCGTTTGTCATGGCAGGCGATATCTCTGACAGATGGCGGGGGAAGATGGATGCCGGTGCCGGCTATACCGTCTGTGATGATGGCTTCGACAAGCGCAAGGGTTTCGGCCTGAGGGCTTCTGTCGGCGTTGACTATAAATTGCTGGAATGGCTTGGCGTGGGAGCTGAGCTGACCGACTACTTGTCTTTTTACAGCAAGAGAGACAAGTATGGTTGGGGAGACAACGGCAATAACGGCATACAGCGCTTTGCGCTGACAGCTGGCCTACGCGTGTATTTCTAACGGATGTACAGGTAATTGTTTTGAGGTATGAGAAAGTTTGTTTGCTTCATCTTGCTGGTGACTGCACTGACAGTTCAAGCACAAGGCAGATTCTGCAAGAGCTACGATGATTTCGTGGCCGGACGGTGGATAGAGGTGTCCGACCTCCAACCCATTCACCACTCCGACTCTCACAAACTGTGGGCAGGTGGCAATGACTATAAGTTTCAGACAGAAGACAAGGCGTTGGGTAAGGTGATCAAGAAGGAGGCGTTCGTTGTCGAATACGATGACACGCTGTACGTCAACCTTCGCACGCTACGTTATGAGGGGTGCCGTTTCGGCAATGGTTATGCCATGGGACTGCCTTATGACGGCACGAAAATCATGTTCGTCACCCATCGTATAGGCAGAGACGCTAAGAACAAACAGTTCGCTTCGGCTTTCTTTTTCGGTACCGTAGGGGCTGTCGTAAATGGTTCTTCTCAGTTGAAAGACCGCGTTTGCTATCTGGTGGACAACAATGGCAATGGCAAGAAGACTGATATCAAACTCATCAATGATACCTTTATGACGTATCTGCTCCTGCAGGATGAGTCGATGCTCGAGAAATATAGAAGTGAGAAAAAGCAGAAAGACCGCGAGTCGGCGGCTCATATTCTGCCCATTCTGAAAGAAAAAGGACTGATAAAATAGTTTTTTTATTCTGTCAGGACAATTTTTTTTGTTGAACAATAGGCAGTAATCACTTTTTTTCGTAACTTTGCAGCCGCAATTGGGTCATGGTGTAATGGTAACACTACAGGTTTTGGTTCTGTCATTCTGGGTTCGAATCCCGGTGACCCAACAGCAAAAATCGCCAAGCGCTTGAATTTCAAGACTTGGCGATTTTTGCTATCCTATAATTCCCGATTTTTTCCCGAGTTATAAGAACTAC
>CADBLU010000044.1 GCA_902795605.1 uncultured Prevotellaceae bacterium
GAAATTGTAAAGATTTACGGGCTGACAAAACAACAAAACGAGAGGGTGAGGAAAAACGCCAAGAACTGGGGATGTGAAGAGGTGAAAATTGGAAGGAATATATATTACAATGTGAATGACGTGTATTTGATCATAAATGGGTTGAAGAAAATAGATCCGCACAAAAAACATGTAAGAACACCTGAATACACCGACATATCGTATTGCGCTGCCATGATGGGCAAAACGAATCATAATTTTTACCAGCTGGCGACCAATCATGGAGTAAGAACAAGATTCGTGAAGATTAACGGCTGTTGGAAAGTGCGAACGAAAGAGGCCTACGAGATAATGAAAAAAATAGACACACCCGTTTCGATAATGAAGAGCAAAAAATAAGAATTCAACACGAAGAAGAGATAAAAGTACAGAAAACAATAGAATAAAAATCAAAAACTAAAAAAAATGGCAGAATTAACCGAAAAAGAGAAAAAAGAAATGGGATTCCCATTTAAGGAATTCCCAACGAAGAGCAACAAGGAAACATGGGCGGAATGGGAAAGACGCTGTAGGAAGATGGGGTTCGATACCAATGAAATACGCGCGGCAACACCTACTGACGCATTGGTGGCCATGTATCGCGATGAGAAGGTAAGAAACCTTTCGGACATTATGCGAGGATACGACCCAAAAATATTGGAAGAAATCAAACCGAGTAACGAAATAGCTCCCTATGACTGGGCAGAGCATTACAGAAAAACGTACGAGGGGTATGAAGAAGAATACCCTGAAATTTTCAAATAAGACATGGTAAAAAGAAAGAAAAAAGGATACGAAAAACAGAAACGTATCCTAAAACCACCTTAGGCTTTAAGAAAGATAGAGTGGATTAAAACATAATAAATTAAAATAAATCAGAACGATTAGAGATCCAAACAGAGGCAACGTAATCGTGATGAGTGAATCATCTTGTTTTTTTTAGTGGGTTTGCTAGAAATGCGGCTTTAAGCCGCATTTCTATTTTAGATAGCGGGGAAAGGCAAAGTGGACGGGCGGCAGTGGCCGGACCAGGAACGTCAAACAAGGCGAGACAGGGAAAGGCAAAGTGGACGGGCGGCAGTGGCTTGACCCGGAAAGCCAAAACAAGGCAAGTCGGGAAAAGGCAAAGTGGACGGGCGGCAGTGGCCAGAATAAGAATAACAGGACAAAGTGAAGCGGATAAAAGGCAAAGTGGACGGGGAAAGGTGGTGGGATGAAACCGATGGTTAATAAAGTCGAAATCCCGGAAATAATATCAACATTGCCCATAAAAAGCGCATGATATTCGCAGATGTTTAGTATAAGATTGATAGTTATATGGTTAGAAAAACGGTTACTATCCCTGAGGGGACACTGAAAAACGGTCAGAAATGGCCGTTTTTTTTTTATGCCGCCCCTTCATTATATATATAGTGATTTCAGTTGCTTGTCTGTATTCGTAATTTGTGTACCTTTGCCGCAAATTTTTGAATATGTCTGAAAACGCCACTTCCGAGCCGGTGAAAATGCCCGGCAAATATGAGCTGATTAAGGAATTGTCGAAATATTTTCCACAGGAGAACAGTTCCACCATAGTGGCTGTGGGAGACGATGCGTCTGTGATTGAGCCAGATGCAAATCAGATGGTTACGTCCGCGAAAGTTTTCGTTGAGAACGTCCATTTCGATCTTACCTATTTCCCGCTGCAGCACCTCGGATACAAGCTTTCCACGATTGTTTTTTCCGATGTTCTGGCCATGAACGCTGTACCATCGCAGCTGATGGTCAACATCGCCGTCTCAGACCGCTTTGACTTGAAGATGGTTAACGAGATCTTGAGTGGGGTTGCGGCATGTTGCGAAACCGTTCATGCAGACCTCGTCGGACTTGACCTCACCACTTCACCTCGCGAACTGGTGGTCTCGATGACCGCGATAGGCGAGTGTGCACCTGCGCAGCTGTGTACCCGCAAGGGGGCGGCGGAAAACGAACTCATCTGCGTGTCAGGAGATTTCGCGGCCGCATACACGGGATTGCTGCTACTTGAGCGCGAAAAGAAGGTCTTTGAGAAAAACCCTGGTGCTCAACCCGACTTCTCCGGCAAAGACTACCTCCTGCGCCGCCAGCTCAAGCCCGAACCGCGCATTGACATCATTGAGAACTTGCGCCGCGAGGAGATTATGCCCACCGCCATGACCAACGTCACCGACGGTCTCGCCACTTCCGTGATACATATTTGTAAAGCATCTCACAAGGGCTGTGTGCTGTTTGAGGAAAAATTGCCAATGACGGAACTCACCTTCGTGACCCTGAAGGATTTGGATATTGTGCATACCGTTGCTGCACTCAACGGCGGCGACGACTACGAGCTGATGTTCACCATCAAACAAGCCGATTTCGAGAAGATCAAGAAAGTGGAAAATGTTTCCATCATTGGTTATATAAAAGAGGAGGCCGCTGGCTATCAGCTAATTACAGGCGATAATGTGCAGGTGCCGCTGAAGGCACAGGGCTTTTATAATGCATAATGATGAATGATGAATGATGAATGCTGAATGATGAATGTAGAATGATGTTTTGTGTAGTATCCTCCTCTTACCTCAACTTCTAACCTTCTAACCTCATAACCTATAACCTCTACCCCAATAACCCTCAATAACCAATAACCTATAACCAATAACCATTACAAATGAACAGCAAAAGACAATTCCAAATAGGCAACGTTACCATAGGCGGGGATTCCCCGGTGGTGGTGCAGTCGATGACGAACACTGACACCGCCGATGTGGCCGCATCTGTGGCGCAGTGCAAGCGGATGATTGACGCGGGGGCGCAGATGGTGCGTCTCACCGTGCCTTCCCTGAAGGAGGTGGAACCGCTGAAGGCCATCCAGAAGCAGTTGAAATCAGACGGTTATGGGAGTGTACCGCTCATTGCCGACGTGCATTTCAACCCCAAAGTCGCCGAAGCCGTGGCCACGTTTATGGACAAGGTGCGTGTGAATCCCGGCAACTTTACCGATAAGCGCAATTTTTCCCAACTGGATCTTTCCGACAGCGAATATGCCACGCAAGTGGAACGTATGGCCTTGAGAGCCAAGCCGTTGTTCGAGATTTGCAAGCAGCACGACACGGCGGTGCGCATCGGCATCAACCACGGCTCGCTTTGTGACCGCATTGTCAGTCGCTATGGGAACACCCCTGAGGCGATGGTGCAGTCTGCCCTCGAATGGCTGGAGATTTGCGAGCAGTACGACTTCCACAAGGTGGTGATTTCCATGAAGTCGAGCAATGTGCTGACGATGATGACCGCCAC
>CADBLU010000045.1 GCA_902795605.1 uncultured Prevotellaceae bacterium
AAAAAAAGGAGTACCGCCGTACTCCAACCTTTGTTAACCTTAAATCTAATACTATGAAAAACACGATGCAAAGATAAGGGATTTTGGTAACGCACACAACTATTTTCGCGTATTTCTTTCCCTACTCTTTTATTTCTTGACATAAATCAATTTTGTCGGATTCTTGTGCTTGCCGTTCATGCCCATTACTGGCTGAAAGGCATGCTTATGCCTGCGTCGGATTTTCGGCTGCCGTGTGGTGAGGCGGGAGGTCAAACCGCCTCGAGGGCATAATATTGGAAATCGTTGTAGACGGTTCTGAGGAATTGCTCTTTTGTGACGTTTGCCTTTCTCAGGACGCCGAGCGCGTCCTCCACTTTGAGGGCGAGCTGGTCGATGTATGCCTCACGCATCTGGTCGTTGTTGGTATAGAGCACATTCTCAATCACACTCACCTGACGCATGTTGAGTTTGGTTACCTCGGGGTAGGAGGGGAGGTAGCCGACTTTGGTAAACTGATAGTCGCTGAGCACGAACGGTCTCTTCTCTCTCTTCACCTTCACCACGGTGGTGCCTGCCGCCAGGTCGCCCACTCGCTGGCAGTTTTTTGAGAAGACCACGAAAAAGAGTCCCATCCCCATGAAGATGTCTATGAGATAGAGCAGCCACCTGAGCATGGATGCCGTCTTTGATGGCTTCGAGCCGTCAAGACACATCACCCTGATGCTCATGACCGACTTTCCCACCGTCTGTCCGTTGTTGAATATCTCCATGTATAGTGGATAGGCCATGATGATGAGGGTCATCAAAAGTATCCAAATGATGGCTATATCTTCGGAAAGGTAAACCATGCCGCTGGTCGCTAAGGCGAAGATTGTCCCGCCTACAGTGATGATCACATAGTCGATGAGCCATGCGAGGAATCTTTGAACGACTGTGGCCGCCTCTTGATGGAGACATACGTATTGTCCGGTGATGATGCTCGTCTGTGCCATTTTATTTGTCAGTTTATTTGCAAAAGTAAAAATAATATCTTACTTTTGCAAGAACTAAAGCATAAAATCTGACAGAGGATGCAGGAAGCGGTTTTCATACGCCGGAATATAGAGAAATGGAGACAGATAGAGGGGAAGGTTGGTGATACCGTCTTTACCACACCCGACGACATGGTGGATGCCTACAACGAGCTCACTTCTGACCTCGCTTTCGCGCAGACACAGTATCCTCAGTCGCCTGTGACCTCCTATCTCAACGACCTTGCCCTGGCCGTCCATCGCGACGTCTACTACCACAAGCACACTCCCTGGTCGCGTGTGCTGCACTTCTGGACCCACGACATCCCCCTCAGCGTCTATGAGGTGCGCCGCGAGATGCTCATCTCTCTCGCGCTCTTCCTGGTTTTCATCCTGGTGGGTGCCGTGTCCACCCTCGGCGATGCCGTCTTCCCCCGTGTCATCCTTGGCAATCGCTATGTAGAAATGACCCTTGAAAATATAGAGAATGGCGAGCCCATGGCCGTCTATTCCATGGGTTCTCAGTTGAGCAGTTTCCTGGGAATCACTTTCAACAACATCATGGTGTCGTTTATCATTTATGTGATGGGCATCTTCACCAGCATCGGCACAGGTGTCTATCTCATGCAGAATGGCATTATGGTGGGCGCCTTCGTCACCTTTTTTATTGTGAGGGGACTCTTCGTGGAGTCTATTCTCGCCATCATGCTTCACGGCACGCTCGAGTTGTCGGCCATCGTCATCGCGGGCGGTGCCGGTATCACTTTGGGCAACGGCTGGCTCTTCCCCGGCACCTACAGCCGCATGGAGTCGTTTCTGCGGTCTGCCCGCCGCAGTATTCGTGTGCTTATCTCCACTCTGCCGATGTTTGTCATTGCCGGTTTTATAGAAGGCTTTTTCACGCGCTACACCCATGTCGGCGACCTCTTGCGCCTGTTAGTCATCTTGCTGTCAGCGCTTTTCGTCCTCTTTTATTATGTGCTGTTGCCTATAAAACGTCATCGCGATGCTGCCAGAGTCTAAGATATCGCTCTACAAAGGGAGGTCGGTGTCGCAGTGCATAGAGGCCTCTTTCGATTTCATGCGCACCTGCAGGCGTGTGTGCATCAGGGCCGCGTGTGTGAGTCTGTATCCCGTCTCTCTGGTGATGGGCATCATGGCAGTCTGTTTCCGTCAGCTTGACGAGTCCTCCGAACTGGAGGACCGGTTGTTATCGTGGAGCGACAACCATCCGGTGCTGTTCTACGTTCTGTTGGCGTTGGGCACGTGGATGTCGCTGTCCATGGTCTTCTCCCTGTTGATTGCATACGAGGAGAAGGGTCCGACTATCGAGCGTTTCAGCCGGCACGACCTGTGGCCATATATGCTGCAGTGCCTTCGGCGCTCCTGGTGGATAGCGCTGATTATCAGTTTTATTGTCAGTTTTTTCATCCACAGGACAACAGCTCTGCTGGTTTTGTTGGGCCTCTTGCTCACGGTCATCTTCTCCACGCTGCCATCGGTTGTCCTGATAGGTCGTCACCCCTTGCCTCAGGCGTTCTTCAAGTCGGGGCGCTATGGCTTTTTGTCGTTCTTCCACTCCCTTTTCACGATGGGGTTCACTCTGTTTTTCGGCTTGATGATGATTCTGTCGTTCGTGATGCCGGCCTCCTTCCTCAGCTACGTCTGTTTCGAGGTTTTGGGCTTTGAGCTCTCCGACCGGCCTTCCATGCTGCTGAATATCTTGGGGGCTATCTTCATCTCGCTGCTCTATTTCGCATTCTTTGTCGTGCTCTCGATGGTGTTTATGGCCAGTGCCTATCATTATGGCTCTGTCTCCGAGCGTGTCGACGATGCTTCACTGTCCAGTGATATCGACCATTTCGACCAACTCTAAATCCATTAGCCATGCCAGCCACCACCATCATGCAAAACGACTCGCTTGCAGCACGGCTGTTTCAAGGGCACGACTATAAACGCGACCTTGCCGGGGAGATGCTGCAGGAGTCGGAAAAGGCCCATCTTCCGTCGGTGCCCCCCGAGGATGGTCCCGACAGTTTGTTGCTGTTTCTGCAAGCGGTCCCCTGGGTTGTCTGGGCGCTGCTGGGTGTGCTGATCCTCTCCTTTTTCTTACTTTGGCTTTACCGTAGTGGCCTGATTGAGCGGACGAGACATGCGGCTGTTGCCTTGTCCGACAACATCCATGAGATTGACTTCGACAGTGAGTTCGCCGAAGCCTTGCGCAAGAAAGACTATGCTGCTCTTGTCCGTCTGGTCTATCTTTCCACGCTCCACACGCTCGACGAGCAGGGCCGCATCGTGTGGCGCATCCACAAGACCCCTATGGAGTATGTCGCCGAGACGGGCGATGCCTCGTTGATGACCATGACGCATCATTTTGTGAAGGTGCGCTATGGGCATTTCGCCGCCACGCAGGGTCTTTACGACGAGATGTCACGTCTGCAGTCGGATATAGTGAAAGGAGGTGAGTCATGAACAAGCGTCCGTGGATGATTGCCCTGACAGTGGTGGCTGTGGCCGTTTTCATCATGATGCTTTTGCCAGGGAAGCGCCATTTTGTCTGGCATCCCTTCGATGCTTATGGTCCTGAGGACGATGAACCCTTCGGCTGCGAACTGTTCGACAAGATGGCCGTTGCCACCTTCCCGCATGGCTACAGTTATTTTGAGGGCGACATCGACACCTTGCTTAATAGCCGGGACAGACGTTCCCTTCTCGTCATTGCAAATTCCTGCGATTGGAATTCCGATTTCCCGGAAAAAATCAAGAAATTCGTGTCACGTGGCAACAAACTGATGGTTGTGTCCGAGTATTTTTATATCAACGATCCGAGAACGACCTTCAAATGGGTGTTCGACACAGAAACGTGGGGGTTTTTCGACAAAGATTCCCTCCGCTACTATCTCACCGGCAACTCTGTGGCCGACACGCTCCGGTGGCCAGGTGGCTCGGCTGCCGTACCCAATCCCCTTATCGGCAGCTACTTTACTTTCTCCAGCCCTCATGAGCCTACTTCTTTCATTAAAAAGGGTGATGGCATTGACAAAAAGAAGAAGGTTCACTCTGTCCGCCTGAAGGTGGGCAAGGGTGAGGTGCGTTTTGTGGGCAGTCCGTTGCTTTTCACCAACTATGGAGTGCTCGATCCCGAAATTTCCCGCTATCTGAGCTATGAGCTCTCCTCCATCACCGATTTGCCTGTGATGCGGGTGAATGCTTCATATTTGCGAGAGGACTGGGAGGGCACCACCAAGCATGAGGTGTCGCATTTCTACTATCTCCTGGAGCGCCCGCCCATGAGATGGGCGTTCTACACCCTCTGCGCTGCTGTGGCGCTGCTCATGTTCTTCACAGCCCGTCGCCGTCAGCGCGTCATCCCTGTGGAAGAGTTGCCCGCCAGTCGCAATGTGGAGTTTGTCAAACTGCTCGGCACCCTCTACTATAGCCAGCACGGCAATAAAGACCTGCTGCGCAAGAAATACACATATTTCCGCGAGGAGCTGCGCCGCACGCAGCTGCTCGACATCGCCGACACCGACCGTCAGGATGCGAATATACGCCAGTTGTCGCAAACGACGGGGATTGACGAGTCGGAGATAGCCGCCACTCTTGAGATGCTCCGCACACTCACCGCCGACGATACCGAAGTCAGCGACGACAGCCTGTGCCAGTGCATCGACCGTGTAAACAAAATCATCAAACATCTATAATTTGCAGTCATCATGGAAGAAAACAGCCAACAACGCCTCGACCTTATGGCGTTTACTGAAAAAATGATGCTGGTCCGCCAGCAGATAGGCACCATCGTGGTGGGCCAGAGTGCCGCCGTCGACTTGCTCCTCACTGCTGTCCTGGCCGATGGTCATGTGCTGCTCGAAGGCGTGCCGGGCGTGGCCAAGACTCTGCTTGCCCGTCTGATGGCGCGTCTCATCGATGCCCGCTTCAGCCGCTTGCAGTTCACGCCCGACCTGATGCCCAGCGACGTGCTCGGCACCTCCGTGTTTAATATGAGGGAGTCGTCGTTTGAGTTCCGCCGTGGACCTGTCTTCGCCGACATAGTCCTCGTCGATGAGATCAACCGTGCCCCCGCCAAGACTCAGGCCGCCCTTTTCGAGGTGATGGAGGAGCGCCAGGCCACGATCGACGGCACCACCTATCCCATGGGCGACCTCTTCACCGTGGTGGCCACCCAGAATCCGGTGGAGCAGGAGGGCACCTATAAGTTGCCCGAGGCGCAGCTCGACCGTTTCCTGATGAAGATCGTCATGTCGTATCCCGCTCCCGAACTGGAGGTGGTGATTCTCAAGCGGCACAACGAGAATGCCCGTCTGACGCGCCTTGAGGACATCGAACCTCTTCTCACCACCGACGAGCTGCTGCGCTATCGGCAGTTACTGGAGAAGGTGCTTGTCGACGACAGTCTGCTGCGCTATATCATCGATGTCGTACAACTCACCCGCTCGAGCAAGGCCGTCTATCTGGGCGCCTCTCCACGTGCCGCCGTGGCGCTGCTGCGCGCCTCGAAGGCCTACGCGCTGCTGCAGGGCCGCGACTTCGTGACACCCGACGACATCCGTTTCGTGGCACCGTCAGTGCTCCATCACCGCATCATCCTCACTGCCGAGGCCGAGATGGAGGGCTATACTGCCGAGCGTCTCGTGCAGAAGCTCACCGAGCAGGTGGAGGTGCCCAAATAATAACGACTATCACGCATCAGCATGTTTCTCACACGCAGATTCTACCTCGTCATGGTGGCCATCGCTCTGGTGATGGCTTCAGGCGTCCTCTTCTCACCCCTGCTGGTGGTGGGGCAGTGCCTGCTCGTGGCTTTGGGTGTCGCTGTGGCGGCAGAGGCGGTGGTGCTTTATGGGCGCTGCCGGGTCACGGCGTCGCGCACTTGTGGCGACCGCCTGTCATTGGGCGACGACAACGAGGTGGCCCTCGAGGTGTCCAACCATAGCCGGTTGCCGCTGCGCGTCGAGATCATCGATGAGTTGCCTATGCAGTTGCAGCAGCGTCATTTCTCGCTGTCCATGGCGGTCGGCGCGCGCGCGGCGGCAAACTCTGTCTATCAGCTCCGCCCCACTGTGCGCGGTGTCTATGAGTTCGGCCATGTGCTGGTCTTCGCTTCCACCGCTCTCGGTCTGGTGCAGCGGCGTTTCCGCTGTGGTGAGCCGCTGGCGGTGAAGGTCTATCCCTCGTTCCTCATGTTGCGGCGCTATGAGTTGATGGCTGCCTCCGACAATCTCGTTGAGATAGGCATCAAGCGGATGCGGCGTGTGGGCACGAACACTGAGTTTGAGCAGATCAAAGACTATGTGAAGGGCGACGACTACCGCACGATCAACTGGAAGGCCACTGCACGCCGCGGACATCTGATGGTCAACGTCTTTCAGGATGAGCGCTCGCAGCAGGTGTTCTCGCTCATCGACAAAGGCAGGCTCATGCAGCAGGCTTTCAACGGGATGACGCTGCTCGACTATGCCATCAATGCCTCGCTCGTGCTGTCGTATGTCGTCATCCACAGGCAGGACAAAGCCGGACTGGTCACCTTTGCCGACCGCTTCGGGTCGTATGTGCCGGCGGAGCGTCATGGGGCCCAGATGCAGCGCATCCTCGAGTGTCTCTATGCCGAGCACACCACGTTTGGAGAGAGTGACTATTCTGTGCTCTGCCCAAGCATCAACAGGTTGGTGGCCCGCCGCAGTTTCATGGTGCTCTACACCAATTTCACCGACTTCGGCAGTCTGCAACGGCAGTTGCCTTATCTGCAATTGCTCAACAAGCGTCATCGTCTGCTGGTCGTCTTCTTCGAGGACGTGGAGCTTCATGCCTATATCGCTTCCACGCAGCACAGCATAGAGGAGTACTATCAGCATGTCATCGGCGAGAAACTGGTCTATGACCGGCGGCTCATCGTCAATACGCTCAAGCAGCACGGTATTTTTAGTCTGCTCACCACGCCCGACCACCTTTCTGTGGATGTCATCAACAAATATCTTGAGATGAAGTCGAGGCAACTGCTCGTCTGATTTTCTGTGCTCGCACACTGCCGCCGCTTGATTTAAATCAAGTAATTGTCATTTTTACACTTTTTCCTGCCCGAAAAGTTGCATGTTGTCCAAAAACCGCCTATCTTTGCATCGTGTTTTTCATAGTATTAGATTTAAGGTTAACAAAGGTTGGAGTACGGCGGTACTCCTTTTTTTGTGCCCTTACCTTAAATATCACTATTCTGATGGAAATATTCAGCGTCTGCCAACAATGACGAAAAGCATGGAGCAACATGCACGGCATCATATCTCACTGCCGGTCGTCGGATATTGATTTCCGGAAATTTGCAGAATGAAAGCCGTTGGGGGATTTTTGTCGTAGATTCATACTATTTAGTGATTTTTTTTGATGCTGTTGTTAGTAATTTTGAAATAATAATCATATCTTTGTAGCAAGAATTTTTTATTGTCGTTTCAATCCCTTTCCAGGGTTAACCCTATCAATACGAGAGAAAGATGAACAAGAAGAGAAAAACAGATATGGGGCGTCGTGAGTTTCTGCGGCGCTTAGGCCTCGGAGCGGGTTCTGCCGTGGCGATGATGGCTCTTGAGCCTTTCGGGGCATTTGCCCGTTCGTCAGGAATCAAGTATGCCGTCGGCGCCACCAGCGAGGAGCCTGTCCGCATGACTTACCGTGTGCAGCATGGGTCCAACCAACAAGTGTCGCTGTTGGGTTTTGGCATGATGCGGTTGCCCAATGACCAGGAGCAGGTGAACCAGATGGTGGACTATGCCATTGCCCATGGCGTCAACTATTTTGATACAGCGCCCATGTATATGGGCGGTCGGTCGGAGGTGCTCACCGGCAATGCCCTCTCGCGCTATCCACGTGACAAATACCTCGTGGCGACAAAGATGTCCAACCAGCACTCCGGCCTTTGGGATTTCGACAAAGCCAAGGAGATGTACCTCCAGTCGTTTGAGCGTCTGAAGGTGGACTATATCGACTATTATCTGTTGCATGCCATCGGCGGGGGAGGGGTTGACAATTTGAAAGACCGTTTCCTCAACAACCATCTGCTCGACTTCCTGCTCGAAGAGCGCAAAGCCGGCCGCATACGCCATCTGGGGTTCTCCTATCACGGCGACGTGAGCGCCTTCGACTGGCTGCTCGACCATCAGGACGACTACCACTGGGATTTCGTGCAGATACAGATGAATTATCTCGACTGGCGGCATGCCTCTATCCGCGGTGGCAGGCGCCACGATGCCGATGCCGAATATCTCTACAACAAGTGCGAGAAGACGGGTGTGCAGTGCGTGGTCATGGAGCCGCTCCGTGGTGGCGCGCTGACGAAGATTGATGCTGAGACGGAGCAGTCCCTCAGGGCTGTGCGTCCTGACGACAACGCGGCACGGTGGGCTTTCCGCTGGGTGGGCTCGCATCCCAATATCCTCACCACGCTGAGCGGCATGAACAGGATGGAGCATGTGATGGAGAATGTGGAGACGTTCTCTCCCCTCGACCCGTGCACAGACAGTGAGAACGCGCTGTTGGCCGTCATTGCCGACAAGGTGGCCGGTGTGCCCACTATCCCGTGCACCACCTGCGAATATTGCATGCCTTGTCCCTACGGTGTCAATATTCCCGGCAATTTCGCCTATTACAACGAAGCCGTCAACCAGAAGATCGTCCCGTTGCCCGACAAGGGGGCTGCCGATTTCGCACAGCGCCGCCAGCAGTTTGTCGAAGGATACAGCAAGGCCCTTCCCGATGTGAAGACATGGGCACGCAGTTGCCAGGACTGCGAGGAATGTCTCTCGAAGTGTCCGCAGCAAATCCGTATCCCCAACCAGTTGGCTCGTATCGTGGAGACGCTGGGCCCGAGATAAGGGGCAGAGTTTAGTCAAGTCATGAAGGATGCACTTTATACGGTGCGTCCTTCTTGCTTTTATAAAGGCTCCAACAGCCATGTCAGGATATATGCCGAACTTGTTAATCTGTAGAGACATTTGGCGATGGATTGTAAAAGAAAGAGACAAAAATGTATTAATTTGCTTGAAAAAACAAAGTTTTTTTTCTCTAAAGAAAGCGTATTATCAAAAAAAAGATTACTTTTGCATATTCATATATGAATGCTAATTAGCGAGCAATAAGAGAATGACAGAAAGAAAGTGGAGCTTGTGTCTTTTGATAGGACTCTTGCTTCTTTCACCTATTTGCCGTTCGGAGGTGATGAAGACAGACACCGTTGCTGCGGAAAGCAATATAGACAGTCTCGCTGCCAATGATGACTTCGTGACTGTCAGTCTGCTCATCTCGGCACCGTTGAAGGCGCTGTACTCCGTTTTCGGCCATGCCACTCTGCGGATGGAGTGCCCCATGCAGCATCTCGACTATGTCTATACTTTCGAGAGTGATGCCAATATGGGGACGTTCATGACAGGAGTGGCAGGCAAGGCCAAGGCGAAATACGTGGCAGTGGAGACTGACACTTATCTCAATGACAGTCGGGAGATGGGCCGCGAGGTGAAGCAGTATCGCCTCAACCTCACTCCGAAAGAGAAACAGGAGTTGTGGCGGCTCCTCGACGAAGAATATATGGCAGGCGCCTACCGCAATTTCAACTTGCTGTTCACTAACTGCCTGACAACCTCCATCATCAATGTGCAGCGATGCCTTGTGGGGGAGCATTTCGTGTGGGGACCTTTGCGGTTTCCACAGACACTCAAAGACGGAGATCTCTTCCGTCATGCCGTGCGCCGCTCTCCGTGGGCGGAATTCCTTTTCGTCACATTCGGCGGCACGGCCTACGACCGCTTCTCCGACCTGGAGCACCGGTTAACGCCGGAGACCATTATTCCCATGCTTCGTGAGGCACGCATCGTCAATGATGAGACAGGCGAGAGCCGTTTTGTGGTGACCGACCCTGGGAGGGTGCTTGTCGCCGATGGGGGTAAGGATAAGGGTGTGCCCGTCACACCGCTGATGGTGTTCGGTGCGCTGTTGGCCTTAGCGCTGGCCGTCACGGCGGCAGAGTGGTGGGGCGGATGCCGCCTGACTGCCCGCGTTTTCGACCTGCTGCTTTTTACGGCCCAGACATTAGTGGGAGCTGTGATGCTCTACGTCACATTCTTCTCAGAGATGTTTGTGAGTGTGTGGAACTGGTATCTCATCGTCTGCCTGCCCTTGCCGTTGCTGATATGGCGCTTTTTTCACGGACCGGGAAAAGGCCGTTGCTGGTTGGCCTATTGTGCTGTGCTGGTGCTTTTCATCGCCGCCACGCCGCTCTTAGGAGTGCTCGACATCCCCCACCAACTCGTCACAGCCACTCTGTTGGTGAGATGCCTGAGCCGATACGCTGAATGCAGATATCCAGAGAGATATCATCGTTAGAAATATAATAGAGAAATAATTAAAATCAGAACAATATGAAGAGAGACTTTACCCAACCAATCAAGAGACTGCCACGCTGGCTCAGCCTCTTGGCGTTGATGCTGCTGGGCTTTCTGACGGAGGTGCAGGCAAATACTTCAACGTTTTACTATAAAGCCACGGTGTCGCCTTATCCAATAGATCCAATAGCGGGAGGCAAGGTGTATATAAGTAACACGCCGACAATCAGTCCCAATTATCAAAGTAGTCAACAAGAAGTCACTGGCAGTGAATATACGATAGGCTATGGACAGAGGTCGCTGTATCTGTATGCCAATCCCAATGACGGCTTCCTTTTCTCTCACTGGGCTAAAGGGTCAGTAGATGGTGCCGCAATCGCTTATACAGATTCCCATACTGAGCAGATTCAGTTCAACAGCGAAAATCAAAACAACCCCAACACGTTTAATTATTTTGCTGTCTTTATTGCCCAAAAAGGTTTAATCAAGGTGAAGTCTGCCGATGTGTCGAAGGGAAGGGTCTCCATCGACAATCCCAATAATGGGTTAGATCCGCCAGGACAACAGGTGACCCTTACAGCCATTCCAGACATATCTAATGGTGTGATGTTCCTCGGATGGACCAAGGACAACGGCACGGATTACATCTCAACAGCAAATCCGTTGGTGTTGACAGTCAGCAATGAGACAAAGGGCACTTATATCGCCCATTTCAGTGAGGCTGATTCAAAGGTATATGTGCGTATTCAGAACAAGATGACAGGTAAATTTATCAGTTTTTATGGAAACCAAAAAGCTTCGAATCATACAAGAGAAAATCGCAACGATGGTTTCATCTTCACTAACAGTCTGAAGCTGATTTCCGCATCCGATGCACAAGGCAATCCAGAGACGGTTTTCTTGCGGAACGGAAAAGCAAGTGGCACAGGTGTCACTATCGAATCCGACTTGGCTGCTCATGATGTTTCGTATTCTTACCTTGTAGGTAATGACCAATATAAGCTGACATTTGAGAAATCTGGGGATTTCTATCGTATCTATACGGTATTTAAAGAAGGAGAGAATAACACCATGAATTCATATTTATGTGATGACGGGGGGACTTTGGTGATGAAGACCTTGAGTGGACTGACTGAAAACGACCAGAGATCGGCAGAGTGGTATGTGTATTTCCTTGATGAGAATACCACAGAAGGTGCGTTTGGTGCGAACGCCAAAGCCGGGTTTACCAAGGAAGGCAAATACTACACCACGATGTACGCAGACTTCGCCTATAAGTGTCTTGATGGCGTGAAGGCCTACTATCTTGATACGCAAGACAATCTGCAAAATCTGCAAAATGGTGGCAGAGTGGTGTATTTCACCGAGGTGCCAGAAGGCAAAGTGCCAGCCAAGACGGCTGTGGTATTGGAGTGTGCTGTTCCTCAGAACGATTTTACGACTGACAAGACTGTGGTCAATCGTCTTTTGCCTCTGTTTGCAAGAGAGGATGGTACTCCTTCCGAGGGTTCTGTTATTGGTGAAGGAGAACACTTTCTGAAAGGGCATTATTCGATAAATGGTAGTTTTGTCACCAACGACAAGTCTGTCATGTATGTGCTTTCCTCTCTTAACGGCAGACTGGGATTCTACCATTCCAGCAAGGCTACGATGACACCCAACAAGGCCTATCTCAACACTCGCATCTCGCCTGATGACTATCCGGATGCTCCGGCGGTCACTTTCACTTTTGGCAAGGGAGAAGCCGAAGAGACCAACAGTATTACCACCCATGAAGTTGTGGTGAATGACGAGGACGCACCAGTCTATGACCTGCAGGGCCGAAAGATGACCGGCCCTCTGCCTTCGGGAATCTATGTGACTAAAGGCCGGCTTTTCCTGGTGAAATAAGAAAGAATCCATCTTAAAACGACATACACCATGCGTACATATAAAATATACATCAAGCCGGAAACTGAGATTTTCTCGGGTATCACAGGCTCTTTTATGTTGCAGTTCTCTATTTATCCTGATGAGGTAACTACAGAGGCTTCCAATGAGTCTTTCTTTGACGACAAGAGCGGTGATTCCTTTTTCGATGATTGAGATAGAATAATAGTTACCTATAGAAACACTCATCGCCACAGGTCATGTACCTGCGGCGATGAGTGTTTTTTATGGGTAAGGATAATGGCTGAAGCGGCATTTTGTTTTATGATAGCGGATAATCAAAAAAAACTCGCAAGTCATGACTTGCGAGGTTTCCAGGGTGCCCAGTGGGACTCGAACGTTTTTGGTGGTTTTTAATAATTCCATATATGAGCATTATTTATTGAATATCAGTTAGTTATAGAATTTCTCAAATTCGTTAAGATTTACAAAATGTCATAAAAACTCAAAAATGTTCCATC
>CADBLU010000046.1 GCA_902795605.1 uncultured Prevotellaceae bacterium
AAATGGCTCTATCAGACGCCTGAAGAGATCCTCATCAAGGCCTCTAACGGTGCCTCCGACTTCGGCAATAAGTTCGGCCACCCGCTCATCTGCGGTTCGGTGCTCACCTTCGAGCACCAGGAGGTTCCTGCATGTGGCTGTGGTACAGCCACTAACTCCACCAAATATGCCTACGACAAAGTCATCATGCTCGCCGGAGGCGTGGGCTACGGCACCCGCCGCGACTGTCTGAAGAAAGAGCCGCAGAAAGGCAACAAAATCGTTGTGGTGGGTGGCGACAACTACCGCATCGGACTCGGCGGAGGCTCCGTCTCGTCGGTAGACACCGGCAGATACTCCAACGGCATCGAACTCAACGCCGTGCAGAGAGCCAACCCCGAGATGCAGAAACGCGCCTACAACCTAGTGCGTGCCCTCTGCGAGGAAGACATCAACCCCGTGGTGAGCATCCACGACCACGGTTCGGCCGGCCACCTCAACTGCCTGTCGGAACTTGTGGAGGAATGCGGCGGCCGGATAGACATGGCCAAGTTGCCTATCGGCGACACCACCCTCTCGGCCAAGGAAATCATCGCCAACGAGAGTCAGGAGCGCATGGGACTGCTCATCGACGAAAGGCACATCGAGCATGTGGCACGCATCGCCGAGCGCGAGCGCGCACCCCTCTATGTCGTGGGTGAGACCACCGGCGACGCCCACTTCTCCTTCGTGCAGGCCGACGGTGTGCGCCCCTTCGACCTCGATGTGGCACAGATGTTCGGCCACTCGCCCAAGACGGTGATGACCGACCGCACCGTGGAGCGCCACTATGCCGACGTGGAATATTCCGACGACGACGTACAACAATATATTGAGCGGGTGCTGCAGCTCGAGGCCGTGGCATGCAAAGACTGGCTCACCAACAAGGTGGACCGCTCGGTGACGGGAAAAATTGCACGGCAGCAGTGCCAGGGTGAACTGCAACTGCCACTCTCCGACTGCGGCGTCGTGGCACTCGACTACCGCGGACGCCACGGCATCGCCACCGCCCTGGGACATGCGCCGCAGGCCGGACTGGCATCGCCCGAGAAGGGCAGCGTGCTCTCCGTGGCCGAGTCGCTCACCAACATCGTGTGGGCTCCCTTAGCCGACGGCATGAGCAGCCTCTCGCTCTCCGCCAACTGGATGTGGCCCTGCCGCTCACAAGAGGGTGAGGATGCCCGTCTCTATGCCGCCGTCGAGGCACTCAGCGACTTCTGCCGCGCCCTGCACATCAACGTGCCCACCGGCAAGGACTCGCTCTCGCTCAGCCAGCAATATCCCAACGGAGAGAAGATTATCTCGCCGGGCACCGTCATCGTCACCAGCGGCGGCGAGGTCGACGACATCCGCCGCGTGGTGTCGCCCGTGCTCGTCAACGACAAGAACTCTTCCATCTACCATATCGACTTCAGCTTCGACCATCTCCGTCTCGGAGGGTCGGCCTTCGCCCAGTCGATGGGCAAGGTGGGCGATGACGTGCCCACGGTGTGCCACCCGGCCTACTTCGCCGACTGTTTCAACGCCATCCAGCAGATGATCCGCAAGGGTTGGATCATGGCCGGCCACGACATCAGCGCCGGCGGCCTGCTCACCACCCTGCTCGAGATGTGCTTCGCCAACACGAAAGGCGGCATGAGCATCAACCTCTTCAATATGAAGGACGACCTGGTGAAGGTGCTCTTCGCAGAGAACCCGGGTGTGGTGATACAGGTGAGCGACAAGTACAAGTTTGAGATGCGCGAGTTGCTCGACGACCTCGGCGTGGGCTACGCCAAGATTGGCTACCCCACCCCCGACAACCGCACCATCACCGTCAAGAAAGACGGCAAGGAGCATGTCTTCGACATCGACCACCTGCGCGACATCTGGTATAAGACCTCCTATCTGCTCGACCGCCGCCAGAGCCGCAACGGGCGCGCAAAGATGAGATTTGACAACTACAAGAAGCAGCCGCTCGACATCAGGTTGCCCCACGCCTTCAGGGGTGCGCTGAAATACTACTATCTGCGACAGGGACGCCACGTCCCCTCGGGCATCAAAGCCGCCATCATCCGTGAGAAAGGCACCAACGGCGAGCGCGAGATGGCCTACTCACTCTATCTGGCCGGCTTCGACGTGAAAGACGTGATGATGACCGACCTCATCAGCGGCCGGGAGACACTCGACGACATCTCGATGATTGTCTTCTGCGGAGGATTCTCCAACAGCGACGTGCTGGGCAGCGCCAAGGGATGGGCCGGCGCCTTCCTCTACAACCCGAAGGCCAAGGAGGCCCTCGACAAGTTCTACGCCCGCCCCGACACACTCTCGCTCGGCATCTGCAACGGATGCCAGCTGATGGTGGAGCTCAACCTCATCAATCCTGAGCATGAGCACCGCACACGCATGCTCCACAACGACTCGAGGAAGTTTGAGAGCAATTTCGTGGGCGTCACCATCCCCAGCAACGAGAGTGTCATGCTCGGCTCTCTCAGCGGAAGCCGCCTGGGCATCTGGGTGGCACACGGCGAGGGCAAGTTCTCCCTGCCCGAAGACGAAAGCCGCTACCACATCGTGGCCAAATACACCTACGACGCCTATCCCGGCAACCCCAACGGCTCCGACCACAGCGTAGCAGGCATCTGCAGCGCCGACGGCCGCCATCTGGCCATGATGCCCCACCTTGAGCGTGCCATCTTCCCGTGGCAGTGCGGATGGTATCCTGCCGACCGCCGCAACGACGAGGTGACACCGTGGATAGAGGCATTCGTCAACGCCAGGAAATGGATAGAAGAGCACCGTCAATAGACAACGGCAAGACCTCATGGACAGATTCTACTGGGACAGTTTCAGCACTTTCTTCCGCATCGGTGCCTTCACCATCGGCGGAGGCTACGCCATGATACCGCTCATCGAGAGCGAGGTGGTGGAGCGGCATAAGTGGGTGAAGCGGGAGGAGTTTCTCGACATCATCGCTATCGCCCAAAGTTGTCCCGGCGTGTTCGCCATCAACATGAGCGTCTTCATAGGATACAGGCTGCGCAAGTTGCCCGGAGCCCTTTGTGCGGCTCTGGGCACTGCCCTGCCCTCTTTCGTCATCATCCTGCTCATCGCCATGTTCTTCGCCAACTTCCAGGACAACCCTGTCGTGGAGTCGATATTCAAAGGCATCCGACCGGCGGTGGTGGCGCTCATCGCCGCCCCTACCTTCAGTCTGGCAAAGAGCGCGCATATCACACTGGTCAACTGCTGGATTCCTATCGTTAGCGCCATCGCCATCTGGCTGATGGGCGTCAACCCCATCGTCATCATCCTGATAGCCGCTCTGGGGGGATTCCTCTACGGAAAACTCGTAAAGCCCACTGAGTCATGATTTTCCTCACACTCTTCATCACGTTTTTCGAAATCGGCATCTTCGGTTTCGGAGGGGGATACGGCATGCTCTCACTCATCCAGACAGAGGTGGTGCACCACCATCATTGGATGAACTCGGCTGAGTTTACCAACATCGTGGCCATCAGTCAGATGACACCGGGGCCCATCGGCATCAACTCGGCCACCTACTGCGGCTTCACCGCCGTGAAGAATGCGGGCATGGGCCATACCATGGCCATGCTGGGCAGTTTCACCGCCACGCTGGCACTCGTGCTGCCATCGTTCATCCTGATGATTCTCATCGCGAAGATGTTTCTCAAATACATGCGCACACCGCTCATGGAAAGTATCTTCAGCGGTCTGCGCCCCGCAGTGGTGGGCCTGCTCGCCTCCGCTGCCCTGCTGCTGATGAACAAGGAGAACTTCTCCTCTATCCATGAGAACGCCTGGCATTTCTGGATCAGCGTGGCACTCTTCATCGCCACATGGATTGGCACCAAGGTGATGAAAATCAATCCCATCATGATGCTGGTGTTCGCCGGCTTCGCAGGACTGCTCCTGCTATATTGAGTTCACCACCAACCACTTTGCACTCTTGGAGGAGTTTAGGAGTTTAGGAGTTTGGGAGTGTAGACATTACATTTTACAGGCTATACCCATCTGGAAATGGCTTTGTCTGTAAGCTAAACAAATAACTGTAGATAGTTGAGCGTATCGGTCGGATATTCCCCCAAAACTGATAAATTTTTATAGATTTGGCGGACTATCGGTCGAATATTTCCCCAAAACTGACAAATTTTTATAGATTGGCGGATTATCCATACTTTTTGCTTATCTGTGTGTCTTGCTTTATGCATGTCCGCTTAGTAACTACAGTTGCAACAGGCCCTTTGGCGTGTGCAAAAATGCCGTAGAGGCTTGCTTTATGCATGTCCGAAAACCTTTTGCTCCCAATCCATCGTACAGGTCGATGACCTTTTGACGGCAAATCGGTAGCCAGAATGCAAAGTTGTGGATTTTAGGAAAAATACAAAATCTTGCGAAAAATCTGATCTGTCAAGTTTTGGCCGTTGTCGCATCCTCCTCAATTGTTGGTATTTTTCTATTGTCGTTCCAAATCTTTTGGCTGTTCCAAGATTTTTGCCTACCTTCGCCGCGCAAAAGAAGGAAAATAACGATTTTCTAAAAATGAAAAGAGCATACATAACTATTATCATTACTCTATTTAGTGTTGTTCTCTTTGCGCAAGCGAAGGAAGAGACGAATGTTCAAACTGAGCAACAGAAAGACTCAACCATTTCAAAGACATACGTTGAGAATGACTCAGCGACAGCGGCGTACGAGAAAAAAAGGAAGATGCAGGACTCGCTGCTCTTAGCCAATGCGGCCATCGTTGACCAGCAGACGTTACCTGCCGACACATCGGTGAGGACAGGCGTTCTGAAGAACGGGCTGATTTACTATGTGCGCAGATGCACAGAGCCCGAGAACAAGGCTAATTTCTGCCTTCTTGTCAAGGGAGGGTCGGTCATCGAAAAAGAGAAAGAACGCGGAATAGCACACTTCGTCGAGCACATGATGTTCAAGGGCACGAAACATTTTCCCGGACAGAACGTGATAGGCTTTATGCGTCGCAACGGCATCCAGTTCGGCCACGACAGCAACGCCTTCACCGGCTACGCGACGGTGCGTTACCTGCTCAACGCGATACCCACCGACGACGAGTTGCAGATGGACTCCTGCCTGCTGCTCCTTCGCGACTGGGCCTGTGATGCCACCATCGCCGACGCGGATGTGGAGAGTGAGCGCAATGTCATCGTAGAGGAATGGCGTAGCCGCAACACCATATCGTTTTCGAAACAATTTGTCAACGATTTATTCAACAACTCTTTCTATGCGCAACGAACGCCCATCGGCGACATAGAGATTGTCAAGAACTGCAAGCCTCAACTTATCCGCAACTTCTATAAGCATTGGTATCAGCCACAAAACCAAGCCGTGGTCGTGACCGGGCATTTCGACGCAGACAAGATGGTGGAGAAGATAGAGAAAATCTTTGGTACGATGAAGAGAGGAAAGAGCGCCCTACCTGCGATGCCCGTCATTTCCGACCACGACACGCTCCAAGTGCACATCTACCAAGACCCGCAACTTCCTATCCACGCATGCTCCATGATTATCCGACTGCCAAAAGACAAGAGCAGACAGAAGGATAAAGTAGGAGACTTCAGGACCGAACTCGTCCTTGAGAAACTGAAGGAATTGATGGGCGACCAACTCAAGACGCTCAAGGACCAGGAGGTTTTGGCCTCGACGGCATACAACCTCAACCCTACCGATGTCAAAGACGCCAGGTTCATCGTCTTTGAGACGAGCTCATCCCCCGACAACTGGAAGTCGGTATTGGAGAAATTGGCGAAATTGATGGAAAGCCTCCGCCGCAAGGGCTTTACAGACTACGAGAACAATCCGCAAGGCTTTGTCGGTGGGACTTACAACGAAGACTTCTCCTCCATCCTCTTCCCAGACACCATATTCACCGAATTCGTGTCAAAGAGAAGCAACGAGTGGACAGACAAGTTTGTCGACAGTTTTTTCAACGGTAGCGCCATCAACGACTGCAGCAGCGAGCACGCCAGCAAGAATCACATCAAAAACACCATCACGAGGGAACAGATAGACGCGCTCTTCAGAGAAATGACCAGTGGCCACAACATGATGGTGTCGTTGATGTTTCCCAAAGACGCTGCCCTTCCTACCGAGGACGAGGTGAAGGCGGTCATCTCCCGGGTGAAGAACATGACAGATGAAGAGTTGGGGAACATCGTCAAGGAAAAGGGAAAGAAACTGGAGACACTTCATGTGAAAGACCTCGACATCCATCCGACGCCAGGCACTTTGGTGAAAACCACCGTTCTCAACGACAGCATCACCGAACTCCTTTTGTCGAATGGCGTGAAGGTGGTGCTGTGGAAGAGAAAGACAGACAAGAACTCCATCAACATGATGTTCGACCGCCCCATGGGATTCTCCGCGCTTCGTGATGACGAGATCAATTACCAGAACATGCTCTCATCGTGCAGGAGGCATTTTGAATACGTAGGCGGCAGCACCACAGTCCAGACCAAGGCTTATGATGACGTCATCGACGTGCCGCTGTCTCTCCACCCTGAGGACAGGACGGAGTATTGGAACAATATTGAGCAGCAACTGAAGATGATCCATGTATCGCTGACAACGACAGAGGTGGACTCCATTGAGGCGGCCGATCAAATCAAAAACATTCAAGCGGCGGCCGTGACAGCCAACAATCCCAATGTGCTGGCGCAACTCAGGCTGCTCAATCTATGCCAAGCATCGTCGAAGCGGCTGATGCCTCCGACGGTTGAGGAGGCAAAAACCTATACCGTTGACCGCTTCAGGGAACTGGTCAAGGAATACTACTCCAACTTCAACGGGTCGGTGCTTGTCGTCCAGGGAGAGGTAGACACCGACACCATCACACCGCTTCTGCTCAAATACATCGGCTCGCTCCCGTCGAAGCCCGAGCCGGTGAAGCGTTACACCTGGAGCGCCGACCATTTCAAGACCACCAACACCACCGTCGTGGAGAAATTAGAGAATGCCACTCCTATTTGTTCGACAGTTCTGTTCTATACATGGGAGAAAGGCTACCAATACACACAGGAAAGCCACGCGCACAACCAAGTGCTCCAGAGCGTCCTCGGCAACATCCTGCTCAACACATTGCGGGTGCAACACAGCGATGTCTACACCCCACAGTGCGCCGTGCAGGACGATATACTGCCTTTCCATCGCATGAAGTGCCTCATCGCCTACACCTGCGACCCCGCCCAGCGTGAGCGCATAGCCAGCGACGTCACACAACTCATCCACGACATGGCCGAAGGCAACCTCATCACCCAAGACCTCATCGACAGCTATATCAAGGAGCGCGAGAAGCAGAAAGACAATTTCAAGGGTAACGATTACAGCGTCCGCCGCGACTATATCGACCGCGAGCTGAACGGTATCGTCGAGAATAAAGGCGACACCTCATACATCAAACAGGTCACTCCGGCATCCCTCAAAAACCACTTGAGGCAATTGCTCAAGAAAGGCAACCTGCATATCGGCTACCTGACAACAGAATGACTTTTCCCGCTCAGTGATCGAACAGGGGCAGCAGACAGCCCCATCCCCCATCATGCAAATCGGAGGGCACGCAACGCGTGTCCTCCGATGCCTTTTCATTACTTTCTCAAAGATTCAGAACTCCAGCACCATGGTCTGGCGGGGACGGAGAGTGACGTTTTTGTCGAGGCGCACCGTGCGGCCGTTGGTCACGTCTGTGGCTCTCTGGCAGGTGCCGATGATCTCGGCATAGCGGGCCACCTCGAGGGCTGCCTCACTGCGTGTGCCGTTGATGACGGTCATCACATGACGGCCGCCATACTGCCGTGCCACCACATAGACACCCTTCCAGGGGATGAACTGTGTCTGCTTGCCTTTGGTCACCACCTCGTTGCCTTGCCTCCAGTGGAGCAGGCGGCTGCACCAGTCGAACATGGCGTTCTCGGCGTTGGTGCGCCCCTCACGGGTGAAGCAGTTCTTCTTGTCGCCGGGGAAACCGCCGGGGAAATCCTTCCGCACATTGCCGTCGGTGACCTCCTTGGTGCCGTTCATGAGCACCTCGGTGCCGTAGTAGAGCTGCGGGGTGCGGTTGATGGTGAGCAGCAAGGCAAGTGCCTGCTTCAGTGCCAGCGTGTCGGTGCCGTTGCCGAGGAAACGGTCGGTGTCGTGGTTCTCGATGAATGCCATGACACTCGACGGCTGGGGATAGAGATAGTCGTAGACCAGACTGTTGTAGATGCGGTTGAAACCGTTCCACCACGCATCGGTCTCCTCGTTCTTGGCTTGGTTGATCTTGTCGAAGAAACTGAAGTCCATCACCGTCTTGAGGTAACTGTTGTGCTTGGCGATGCGCGAGTCTCTCTGCCAGGAGGCGGTGTAGGCCGGCTCGGTGACCCATGTCTCACCCACGGTGTTGAAATTGGGATACTCCTCGTCGAGAAGCTTCATCCAGCGGGCCATGCCCTCGGCGTCGGCATAAGGATAGGTGTCCATGCGGATGCCGTCGATGCCCACGGTCTCTATCCACCAGATGCTGTTCTGGATGAGGTAGGTCATCACATGAGGGTTGCGCTGGTTGAGGTCGGGCATAGTAGGCACAAACCATCCCTCCACGGTCTCGCGAAGGTCCACCTCAGAGGCATAGGGGTCGACCACGGGCGTCAGCTTGTAGCTGGTCTGCAGAAACGAGGTGCCCCTCGGGTCTGACGTCCCGCCCGACTCCTTGAGCCACTGCGGCAGGTTGAACCAGTCGGCGGTGGGCATATCCTTCACCCACGGGTGGTCGAAGCCACAGTGGTTGAAAATCATGTCCATCACCACCTTCAGTCCATGCTGGTGGGCCTCGTCGACAAGGCGGCGGTATTCGGCATTGGTGCCGAAACGCGGGTCCACCTTATAGTAATCGGTCGTGGCATATCCGTGATAGGTGCTGTAGCCGTTGCCGTCGGGAGAGTTGTTCTCCAGCACGGGAGTCAGCCAGAGGGCGGTGACACCGAGGTCACAGAAATAGTCGAGATGCTGGCGGATGCCCTCAAGGTCGCCTCCATGGCGCAGGCTGGGCTCCTGACGGTTGTTGACATAGGTATTCATGCCCTTGATCTGGTCGTTGGCGTCGCTGCCGCTGGCGAAGCGGTCGGGCATGAGCATGTAGAGCACGTCGGCATTGGAGAACCCGCGGTGGTCGGCGCCGGCCATCTCGCGCTGTCTCAGCCGGTAGACCACGTTTTTCTTCTGCTTGCCGACTTTGAATTTGAGGGTCATCTCACCGGGTTGCGCGCCGGCGAGGTCGAGATAGACGAGCAGGTAGTTGGGTGAGTCGACGGTCACCACACGGTCGATCTTCACGCCGGGATAGTCGGTGGAGACTTCAGCGCCGCCGATGCCCTGTCCGTAGACCATCAGTTGGAGCGAGGTGTTGCGCATGCCGGCGAACCAGTCGGTGGGCTCTATCCGGTCGATTTTGAGGGCTGCTCTCATGGCACTGGCACAAAAGAAGATAAGGATGAAAGATAAGAAAAACTTTCTCATGATGGATAAGGATTAGTTGTGGATGATGAAAGCCGACTGCGGCGGTATGCTGACCGAGGGTCCGCTGACGGTGCCCAGGCCGTCTTCGTCGATTTTCCCGTCACGGCACACGACGGTGTATTTGCCTGCGGGTATGCTCACGGTCATCGCCTCGCGGTTGGCATTGAGCACCACGATGATGTCTTTCCAGGCGTCGCCGCCGGCATGGTTGGCCAGGCGGAAAGCCACGAGGCAAGGCTGCGTGGGCAGGAACTCAAGCGACGCCCGCACCTTCTCGGCATCGCCGAGCCTGAAGGCGGGATGATGCTTCCGCAGGGAGATGAGCCGCTGGTAGTAGTCGAGCACGGCGATATAGCGGATGGGGTTGTTCCAGTTGAGCTGGTTGACGGAGTCGGGCGAGTTGTAGCTGTTGTGCACACCCTTCTTGTCGCGCAGCATCTCTTCGCCGGAGAGGATGAAGGGCACACCCTGCGAGGTGAACACGGCCGTCTGCGCAAGCAGGTCGAGCCGGATAAGTTCCTCGTCGGTGATACCGGGGATGGAGGTATGGAGTCTATCGACGAGACACATATCGTCGTGGCAACTCACATAAGCGATCATCTGCGTGGGCTGGGTGGCCCATGGAGCCTTTGAGTAGTTCACCTTGCTCATCTCCACCTGCGGATGAGCGATGGCGCCGGCGATGCCGAATTTCACGCTCTCCTCCTCACCGGGGATGCCGGCGAGGAAGGCTCCTTTGGTGTCGTCGCTGAACGGTCCGCGGAGGGCGTCGCGCAACTCATCGCTGAAGGCGGCGATGCGGGGCATCTGCCCCACGTTGGCCTTCAAGCCCAACTTCTCGGAGGGATAGGCGCAAGCGCCCGCCGACCATCCTTCTCCGTAGATGAAGATGGAGGGGTCGATTTTGTCGACAGCCGCGCGGATGGCATTCATCGTCTCGATGTCGTGAACGCCCATGAGGTCGAAGCGGAAGCCGTCGATGTGATACTCGTTGATCCAGTATTTCACGCTCTCAATCATAAACTGGCGCATGAGGGGCTGCTCCGAGGCCGTCTCATTGCCGCATCCCGACCCGTCGCTGTATTTCCCGTCGGCGGTCTTGCGGTAGTAGTAGTCGGGCCAGGTGAGCGAGAAATTGCTCCCATCGATGTCGAAGGTATGATTGTAGACCACGTCGAGGATGACCCTGATGCCTGCCTTGTGGAGGGCAGCCACCATCATCTTGAACTCCCTGATGCGGGTGGAGGGATTGCGGGCATCGGTGGAATAGGAGCCTTCGGGCACATTGTAGTTGAACGGGTCGTAGCCCCAGTTGTACTGTGCCGCCTGGCTGCTCTCATCGATAGAGGCGAAGTCGAAAGAGGGCAGGATATGCACGGCGTTGACACCGAGAGACTTCAGGTAGTTGATGGCCCAGTCTTCGGTGAGTGCCAGATACTTGCCCGGATAGCGTGTGGAGACGCGCTTGACTTGCGGCGACATCCCCGGGTTGAGGTTAATGTTGCGGGCGATGGAGAAGTCGCGGTGATGCATCTCATAGATGACGAGGTCGGCGGGCGAGGCGACGACGGGGCGTGAGTCCCTGTCCCACCCGAAGGGGTCGGTGTCGCGCAGGTTGATGATGGCTGCCCTTCGGCCGTTGACCCCGACGGCTTTGGCGAAGATGCCCGGTGTCTCATGATGCACGATCCGGTCGCCCATCATGTCGAAGGTATAGAACTTGCCCAGCAGCGGCTTGCCTTTCAAGTTGCGTGCCTTCGCCGTCCACACGCCGTCGGAATATTTCATTTTGAGGGTTAAGACAGGATGACCTCCCTCGCCATCGTCGTAGATTCTCACCCTCACGTTTTTGGCATGGGGCGGCGCAAGGAGCCGGAAGACGACACCGTCGGGCGTCAACTCGCACTCATTGAAATTGAATGACTGTGCATGTAAGGTGGTGGTCATCATCACGGCAGCGAGGATTATCAGAAATTTTCTCATTTTAAAGAGGATTAAGGTGAGGAATGGCTACTTTCCCGGGCCGAGGCTGCCGCCTACTTGGCGATGAGCGAGACGGCAAAGCCGCCGCCAGGAGCCTGCTTGAGTTTGAGCACATCACCTTTCTTCACGGTCTTGCGGGTGATGGTGTAAGCCTTGGGATTCTTCTCGTAGTGGGCATCCTTGGCATCGGCATAGATGGTGCAGTCATACTTCTTCCCCTTGTCGAGGAAGTCGAGCTTGACGACGCTGGCATGTCCATTCTCGTCGCACTTGCCGCCGATGAACCAGTTGGCGGTGCCTTTGGCCTTGCGGGCCACCGTGATATAGTCGGCAGGCTCTGCCTCCAGGTAGCGGGAGTCGTCCCAGTCGACGGCCACGTCGCGGATGAACTGGAAGGCGTCATCGAACTTGGCGTAGTTCTCGGGCAGGTCGGCAGCCATCTGCAGCGGACTGTACATGGTGACGTAGAGCGCCAACTGTCCCACGAGGGTGGTGTGCACGAAATTAGGATTGTCGCTCCATGTGGAGAGTTGGGTCTCCAGGATGCCGGGGGTATAGTCCATCGGACCGCCCTGCAGGCGGGTGAAGGGGAGGATGACCGTATGGTCGGGGCGGCTGCCTCCGAAGGCCTCATACTCGGTGCCCCTCGCGCTCTCGTTGCCCACCATGTTGGGCCAGGTGCGGCAGAGTCCGGTGGGTCTCACCGCCTCGTGTGCGTTGACCATGACATGATGCTTGGCGGTCTCCTGGATGCAATAGAGGTAGTGGTTGTTCATCGACTGCGAGAAGTGGTGGTCGCCACGGGGGATGATGTCGCCCACATAACCGCTCTTCACGGCGTCGTAGCCGTAGTGGTTCATCAGGTTGTAGGCATTCTCCATGTGGCGCTCGTAGTTCTGTGTCGACGACGATGTCTCATG
>CADBLU010000047.1 GCA_902795605.1 uncultured Prevotellaceae bacterium
AAGATGGTATGCCCGGTGCCATCAAGGCCGCTCAGGAACTTCGCGACAGTATTCCAGGGAGCGTCATCCTGCAGCAGTTTGAGAATGCCTCCAACCCCGAGCGTCACTATCTCACCACGGGTGTGGAGATCTGGGACGACACCGACGGACAGGTAGACATCTTTGTGGCCGGCGTGGGCACCGGCGGCACCATCTCAGGTGTGGGCAAGCGCCTCAAGGAGTTCAACCCCAACGTGAAGGTCATCGCCGTGGAGCCGCTGTCTTCGCCCGTACTCAACGGCGGCAAGAGCGGTCCGCACAAGATACAGGGCATCGGTGCCGGTTTCGTGCCCGCCACCTATGATGCCTCCGTCATCGATGAGGTGGTGGATGTGGACAACGACGACGCCATCCGCACCGGACGTCAGTTGGCGCGCCAGGAGGGACTCCTCGTCGGCATCTCGTCGGGTGCCGCCGCCTTTGCCGCCGCCCAGGTGGCCGCCCGTCCCGAGAATGCCGGCAAGCGAGTAGTGGTCCTGCTCCCCGACACCGGTGAGCGCTATCTCTCCACTGTGCTCTACGCTTTCGAAGAGTATCCGCTTTGATCGCACATATGCTTTTAGCCCCCGTCACACGCTGCCTGGCTTTGTGTGGCGGGGGCTTTTTCTTTTTGGGAGTTTAGGAGATTAGGAGATTAGGAGTTTAGGAGATTAGGAGTTTAGACGATAGCCGGCCTATTTTACAGACCATTCAAACAGTCCGGAAGAGTTGTCGTCGGGCAGTGTGATTTCCATTTTCAGGGCTGTTGTCTCTACCGGGGTGAAGTTGACGGTGCAAGGCTCACCCTGGGCCGTGGGATAATGGTCGGCACCTGCGACGGGCGTCCATGCTCCGCTCTGGTCCTTATAGAGCAGCCGCCATGACTGAGGCACGCGGCATCCGCCCCATGGCCGGTCGTCGAACCAATAGACGGTGGCACTCTGCACGGTCGTGGCTCGCGGGAACTCGTAGGTGAGCCATTCTGTAGACGCTTTCTTGGGCCACCAGTGGAAATAGGGCACCGAGCGGTCGTTCTCGTCCCTGGGGATGAGGCGGTCGTTGAGGGCGGTGATGGCCGGTGATTCGTGCGACGAAGAGATTTTCGACTCCGAGGCGAGGGTGGCCGGTTGACTGGGGTTGGTGGCGCTCAGGTCCTGTGCCTGCCATACGCGCATCTTGCCCGACCCGCGGTGGCACCAGGCGTAGTAGGGGATGAGGCGCAGTTCCACGTCTCTCACCGTGAGGCGTCCGTTTTTGTCGAAGTCGAGTGTCTGCGCGTTGGTGTTGAGTTGCTTGACGGGTGTGCCTGCGATGGTGGCGTCGGTCATCGAGAATTCCGGTGTCTGGTTGATGAGTCCGCTCATGATGTCGAAGTCGTTGTCCACCCATTCGGCGCAGTAGACCAGCGGTCCGCGCTCGATGCTCACCATGCCTCTGTCGGCCTCCACGCGGCGGTTGGCCCTCACGATGCGCGGCTGCATGTCGAAGTGGATTCTCACCACGTCGCCTTTCTTCCATGTGCGGTCGATGGTGAGATAGCCGTCGTCGGTGAGTGTGCCGGCTTCCTTCTTGCCGTTGATGGTCACTTTGTATCCTAAGCGTTTGTTGTCGGTATATGAATAGAGGTTGCCGGGAGTCACCTGACCGCGCACCCATCCGGGGATGCGTATTTTCATGGCAAACTGCCCCACCTTGTTCTGTCCCACTTTGAGTGCGATGTCGCCGTCCCACGGATATTCCGTCGTCTGCTCGAGAGCCACTTTCCGTCCCATCACATCTAGTTCGCTCTTGTTGGAGAGGAAGAGGTTGACATAGACGTTGCGGTCTTTCACGGCATAGACATAGCCCGGCAGCGACGGGATGAAGCGGCAGATATTGCTCGGGCAGCAGGCGCATCCGAACCACGGCTGTCGCTGGTGCTGTCCCATCGACTCCAGCGGATTGGGATAGAAGAATCCGTTGCCTTCGAGCGAGACGCCCGAGATGAGGCCGTTGTAGAGGGTGCGTTCCAGCACGTCGTAGTATTTGGCCTCGCCGTGGAGGAGGAAGAGGCGGTAGTTGACATACACGTTGCCGATGGCGGCACATGTCTCGCAGTAGGCGCTCATGTTGGGCAACTCATAGTTTTTGCCGAAGGCCTCGCCGTTGGACGTGGCGCCGATGCCGCCGGTGATATAGAGTTTCTTGTTGACGATGTTGTCCCAGATGCGGTCGATGGCCTGGATATACTCCTTGTCGCCGGTAAGTGCCGCCACATCAGCCATGCCGGCATACATATAGGCTGCCCTGACGGCGTGCCCCACGGCCTCGTCCTGCTCCACCACGGGTTTGTGCGACTGCGAGTAGTCATTTTTGATGGTGGTCTTCCCGCGGTAGTCGAGGAAGAACTTCGCCTCGTCGAGGTATTTCTTCTCGCCGGTGACGAGATAGAGTTTGGCCAGTGCCATCTCCGCTATCTGGTGTCCCGGCACCACGCATGCCTGTCCCGGGTTGGGGCCTACCTCGCGCACCACGCAGTCGGCATAGCGCTTGGCGATGTCAAGAAACTTGTTTGAGCCGGTGGCCTGGCTGTGGGCGATGGCAGCCTCCACCATGTGTCCCAGGTTGTAGAGTTCATGACTGAGGTCCTCCTCCTTCACCCACCTTTTGTTGCCCGACCACTCGTGTGGCTGTTGCGGGTTCTGTGTGCGTGAGGTGTAGAGATATCCGTCGGGCTCCTGGGCTGCGGCGATGATGTCGAGCACGGAGTCGATGTAGGCCACGAGTTTCTTGTCGGGGAAGGTCTGCAGGATATAGCTGGCTCCCTCGATGGTCTTGTAGGGGTCGGTGTCGTCGAACGACAGTCCGCCCACCTTGAACGTCTTCGACAGGTCCTTCAGGTGCGCGGCGGCATTGACGAAGTTGGTATAGCGTCCGGTCTCCTCACATTTCGAGAATGCGAGAGGGATGGTGACGTTGCGGCTGGCTTCCAGCCGTTGTCCCCAGAAGGTCCCCGGCGTCACTTTGACGTGAGTGAAGGGGACGGGTGTGATGGGGTAGCCCTGTGCGTTGCTCTCTTGCGCTGTTGCGCTGGCGACGGTCATAGCCATCGCGATGGCAGTGATGATTGTTCTCATAGGTCTGTATGGATGTTGTTTTTGATTTTTTTTGTCTGATGGTCATCGTTTTCTCAGCATCATGAGGAATCCTCCGCCAGATGCCATGGCGATGCCGATGGTGTCGGTCTTCGTCACCTGCCGTCTCTCGGAGCGGTAGTCCTCGGCGTGATGCCCGGCATTGATGCCGTCGGCGACGATGGTCGCCTCATAGGAGCCGTCGCCGAGGAAAGAGAGCGGCAGCCGGATGTCGCGGGCGTCCCAGTTGGTCTGCCCACCCACATACCAGTCGTCGTGGTGGCGCCGGGCGGTGACGATATATTCGCCCATCCTGCCCATCGGCACCAGCGTCTGGTCCCACTCGTCGGGGATGGCGGTGATGAGGCTGGTGCACTCCTGCTCACGCTCATAGTTGGTGGGCGAGTCGCAGAGCATCGTCAGCGGCGAGTCGTGCACCACATAACAGGCCAGTTGGTGGCAGCGGGTGCCCATCGAGACGGGGCGCTCATAGCAGGCCACCCAGTTGCCCTTCGTACCGTTGCGCAGGGCGCCGGGGGTGAAGTCCACGCTTCCGGCCATCATACGGATGAAGGGGAAGGTGACATCGTAGAGAGGCATGTCGGTGCCGTTGTCGGCCCACCGTGCCTCCTCCATGCCGAAGACGCCCTCGTAGTTGAGGATGTTGGGCCACGTGCGGCTCATGCCCGTGGGCTTGTAGTAGCCGTGGTAGTCGAGGAGCATGCGGTGGCGCGCACAGGTCTCGGCGATGCGGTAGGCCATCTCCGTGGCTGTCTGGTCATCGCGGTCGAGGAAGTCCACCTTGAACCCCTTGGCGCCCATTTTGGCGTATTGCGCGCAGGCCTCCTCAAGGTGCTCGTCGAGCACGTTGAACACGGTCCACAGGATGATGCCCACCTGTCTGTCGCGGCCATAATCGATGAGGTGCTGCAGGTCGATGTCGGCGATGGGGTGCATGATGTCGCCTTTGGCAGAGTCATACCATCCCTCGTCGAGCACCACATAGGGGATGTGGTTGCGGTGGGCGAAGTCGATATAGTACTCATAGGTGCGGGTGTTGATACCGGCCTTGAAGTCCACACCGCTCAGGTTCCAGTCGTTCCACCAGTCCCATGCCACCTTTCCCGGCCTGATCCACGACGTGTCGGCGATGCGGCTGGGTTCGGAGAGGGCATAGACCAGGTTGGAGACCGGCATCTGTGTGTCGTCGGTGGTGATGGCGAGGACGCGCCATGGAAATGCGCGCGGACCGTCGGTGCGGGCGATATAGTCCTCGGTCTCAGCCACATACGACATCCCTCTCCACCGGTAGTAGTCCATCCGTTTGGGGTAGGGGGCGAAGCAGGCTTTCAGCCCCTCGTCAGAAGGCGTGACATACATGCCGGGATACGCCTTCAGCTCGGCCTCGGTGAGCGTGATTTTCACCCCTTTGCTCTCCACGGTGGCAGGCAGGAAAGCCGGTTGCCGTGCCATCTGTGCGAGCGTGCCGTGGGCGTAGGTGTTCTGGAACGCCATGGCATAGGGTTTCTCCTTATTGGTGGAGTAGGGGAGCCATGCCTCGCACGAGCCGTCGAGGGCCAGTGTCGCCTCCTCGCCGTAGACGGTCAGTCCGCCTGGGTGTCTGGAGTAGAAACGGTAGGCCACGCCCTCGTCGTAGACCCTGAACACAACCCCCATGTCGCCGTCGAGTCTCATGTCTGCCTCGTTACAGGTCGTCTCCACCACCTTCTGCCGGTAGAGGAAAGCCTCCGCGCGCTCGTTTCTTGCCGTGCGTCTCACCGACCTGATGCGGTGGGTGCCGCCGGGGTTGGCAGACGTGCGCATGCCGATGGCCGAGCGGCCTGTGAGTGCCCTCCCGTCGACTTGCACCTCATACCACAGCGTCGGCGCGTCTCCGATGCTGACGGAGATATGTTTGTCGGGCGATGAGAGGCGGATTCCCTTTGCCGTGGCGAGGCACGGCAGGAGTGATATCACGGTGAAGAGGAGGATTGTCTGGTTGCGCATGAGAGGGTGTTCGTGATTTTCTTGCAAAACTACTTATAAATCCTCAAAAACGATGAAATAATGGTGCAAGTGAGTGAAAAAATCGTCCAAAAGCGTCGTTTTGGAGGATTTTTGCAATCTATTAGACGATACTGACACTCATCATGCCACATTATTGCTTTCTTTGCATCGTCTGCCGGAGAAGAGACACGACAGTCCCGCCGACACCGGTTTCCCCGGCAGCCACACCTTCATTCACGTCATCCATCACCATTTATGAGAAAGTATCTTATCCTCGTCATCATCTCGGCCATGGCAGCCGTAGGCTCACAGGCCCAGATCAAGGAAGTGTCGTTTGCCAAGGTGCATCTCGACGACCACTTCTGGACACCACGTATCGAAACCAACCGCACCGTCTCTATCCCGTCGGCCTTCAGGGAGTGTGAGCGCAACGGCCGCTTCGACAATTTCGCCATCGCTGGCGGACTGAAGCAAGGTGAGCACCGCGGCGACTTCTCCTTCGACGACACCGACCCCTACAAGGTGATTGAGGGCGCCTCCTATTCGTTGGCCGTGCACTATGACGCCGCCCTCGACCACTATCTCGACAGCGTCATCGCCATCATCGCCGCCGCCCAGGAGCCCGACGGCTACCTGACCACCTGCGTGACCAACAAGTGCACCCGGCTGAGTGGCTGGTGGGGCACCCACCGGTGGGAGAAGATCAACTCTCACGAACTCTACAACTCCGGACATCTCATTGAGTCGGCCGTGGCCCATTATCTCGCCACCGGCAAGAAGTCGTTTCTCAACGTGGCCATCAGAAACGCCGACCTGGTGTGCAAGACTTTCGGTCCCGCCGAAGGGCAGATCCACCGGCCCGGCGGTCATCCCATCATAGAGATGGCCTTGTGCAAACTCTATAAGGTGACGGGCGAGAAACGCTACCTCGAGGGCGCCCGCTATTTCGTCGAGGAGACCGGGCGCTGCACCGACGGCCACCGGCCGAGTGAGTATTCGCAAGACCACCAACCCATCTTGCAGCAAGACGAGATTGTGGGGCATGCCGTGCGTGCCGGCTATCTCTTCAGCGGTGTGGCCGACATGGCCGCGCTCACAGGCGACAAGGCTTATTTCGCCGCGCTGGAGCGAATCTGGAACAACATGTCGTCGCGCAAACTGTTCATCACCGGCGGCATCGGCAGCCGTGCGCAGGGTGAGGGCTTCGGCCCCGACTATGAGCTCAACAACCACACGGCCTACTGCGAGACCTGCGCGGCCATCGCCAACGTCTACTGGAACTACCGCATGTTTCTCGCCACGGGCGAGTCGAAATATATGGACGTGTGCGAGCGCGCCCTCTACAACAACGTGCTGAGCGGCGTGAGCCTCTCCGGCGACAGGTTCTTCTACGACAACCCCCTGGAGTCCGACGGCGAGCATGAGCGGCAGGCATGGTTCGGCTGCGCCTGCTGTCCCGGCAATATCACCCGCTTCGTGGCCAGTGTGCCGGGCTATATCTATGCCACCCGCGGCAGCGACATCTTCGTCAACCTCTATGCGCAGGGGAAAGCCGAGATCGGTGGCGTCACCCTGCGGCAGACCACCGGCTATCCGTGGGACGGCGCCGTGCGCATCAGCGTGGAGAAAGGCGGCGGCAAGTTTGCCATGCTCCTCCGCATACCGGGATGGCTCAAGGCCACACCGCTCGGCAACGACCTCTACCGCTATGCCGACGGCGCGCGGACACTCACCTGCAAGGTGAACGGACACCCCGTGGAGGTGGACATGAGCCAGGACTACGTGAGCATCAGCCGCCGCTGGCGCAAGGGCGACGTGGTGGAACTGGAGATGCCGATGGACGTGCGCCGCATCGTGGCCAACGACAATGCCGAGGACGACCGCGGCAAGTTGGCCCTGGAGCGCGGACCGGTGGTATACTGCCTCGAGGCCGGCGACCAGGCCGGGAAGAGCGTGTTCGACAAATATATCCTCGACACCGCCATCTTCACCCCCACCTACGAGCAGGGGCTGCTCAATGGCGTGGTGACGCTGGCTGGCGACGGCAAGCAGGTGATGCCCGACGGCACCATCCGCGACGTGACCATCAAGGCCATCCCCTACTGCACATGGAACAACCGCGGACCGCAACAGATGGAGGTGTGGGTGGCCCGCACGCCCGTCGTGGCACGGCCTGTGCCGCAGCCTACCATCGCCAGCCGTGCGCAGACGTTCAGCAACCGCGGTCCCATCCAGAACGACGCTCCCGAGACTGCCCCCGTCGACGGATGGGCGGGCGGCACCAACGACCAGTGGGAGCCCCGCCGCAGCAGCGACACGTCGAAACCTTATCACTACTGGTGGCTCAAGCGCGGCACCGCCGAGGCCATCTCCTATGAGTTCGACCAGCCCTATGAGGTGAGCAACGTGCAGGTCTACTGGCTCGACTTCGACCATTACGACGGCAACTTCAGGGTGCCGGAGCGCTGGGCGCTCTTCTACAAGGATGAGGCCGGCAGTTGGCATGAGGTGGAAGACCACACCCGCTACGGCGTGTCGAAAGACTGCTACAACAGTGTCGACTTCAAACCCGTGACGACCCGCGGCCTCAAGATTGTGGCTCAACTCCGACAGGGAGAGTCGGGCGGTGTGCTGGAATGGAAAGTGAACGCATCATCCTCAAAAACGAAGTGATGAGAAGAGCGATATGCATTTTCGCCTTCGCCGCCATGGCCGTGATGGCGAACGCCCAGGTGACAGCGGGCACCGAGAAACAGATTTACCTGCCCGAGGACCTGCGTACTCTCCGCCTCGACAGCGACACCTCCCAATGGTGCTGGCAGCGGTCGGCGCAGACGCGCGACCTCATCTTCATGTGGCAACGGGGATTCGGCAACGACCTGCAAGCCCCGCCGCCACTCGAGGGGAAAAACATGGCGGTGAACCTCAGCGTACTGATGGACCGCGTGCAGTCGTTCTACACCTTCTTCCGTGACACGCTGCGCTTCTCGCTGCCCGGTTCGAAGGCCGACCGCTACAAGATGATGGTCATGCTCAACTATTCGCTCGACGGCACGGCCTACGGCGGCACCTACGACAATTTCATCGGGGCACTGTGGGTGGCGCCCAACCGCATCCAGGACAAGACGATGAACTGCCTGGCGCACGAACTGGGACACTCGTTCCAGGCGCAGATCATGGCCGACTCCATCGGTCAGGCCTGGGGCGGCTCAGGATTTTTCGAGATGACCTCGCAGTGGATGCTCTGGCAGGTCAACCCGTGGTGGCTGCGCGACGAGAACTATCACTTAGAGGCTTTCAAAGGTCTCACCCACAAGGCTTTTCTAGCTCTCGAAAATATCTATCACTCGCCCTATGTCATCCAGTGGTGGAGCGACCTGCACGGTCGTGAGTCAATCGCACAACTCTACCGCGAGGGACGCATCGGCGAAGACCCTGTCATGACCTACATGCGCAAATACGGCCTCAGCCAGAAGGCTTTCAACGAGGAGATGCTCAGGGGCTACCAGCATCTGGTGGACTTTGATTTCAAACACGCCAGGCGGGAGACAAGGCCCTATGCCTGCCAGTGGTCGACACCCCTCGACACCCTGCGCGGAGGATGGATGAAGCCCAAGAACGCGCTTGAGGCCTACGGCTTCCACATCATTCCGCTCCCCACCAGTTGCAGGGGCGTGAAGGTGAAAGGGAAAGGGAAAGGCGTGCTCTATGCCCTTGTGGGCGTGGATGCCGACGGCACCTGCCACTATGGCGGCATCGGCCAGACCGGGCTGGACGTGGCCCCGCAGAGGCTGCGCCACCTCTTCCTCGTGGTCATGGGGGCTCCTCAGAGACACCGCCAGCTGAGCATGCCTCATGAGGGCGAGATGGGGAGCGTGGAGACTTTCTCTTATCAGCTGCGGCAATGCCGCAGCCTACCGGACACTTGGCGAAAGAGATGAAGGAGGGGCGAAGAAGGGGCTGAAGAACGAGATGGAAGGAGGGATGAAGAGAGGCGAAGAAGGCCTGAAGAAAGGATGAAAGGAGGGATGAAGAAGGGCTGAAGAACGAGATGAAAGGAGGGATGAAGAGAGGAAAAGAAGAAGGGCTGAAGAACGAGATGGAAGGAGGGATGAAGAGGGGGAGTATCTCCTCTTGGTGAAAAAAGGGGCGTTTCGTTTTGAATTGCGCCTGAGTTTCACTATTTTTGCAGAATGACAACGGAAACTGTACCTATCGAAATGGACTTGACAGACCGCCGATTTCGCTTTGTTGCCCGACGAGGCCGGGGATGGCTCTGCCCTCTGCCTTTCGCGCTGAGGGAAGTGCTGGTCCTCCTTTTCCTGCTTGTGCTCACTCCGGCGTGGATGACAGGAAAGAATATCGTCGGGGCACAACAGAACGGCCAGGGACGGCGTCTGACGATGGACGACGGACTGGCCTCTAATGCCGTGCGCCATATCGCCCAAGACCGCTATGGGTTCGTCTGGATGGGCACCGACAACGGTCTGTGCCGATACGACGGCATTCAGGTGAGGCGCTATGCCATGCCCGAAGACCTGACCGACCCCTATGTGTCGGCCATGTGGTGTGCCGATGAGGGCATCTATGTGGGCACGGTGCGGGGCGTGCTGCTCCTGGATGCGGTGAGCGGCCGGTTCACCCGTCTCGATGCCGCCGGGCAGGCCAACGTCACCCATATCACCGCCGACCATGACGGCCGCCTCTGGATAGCGACGATGAGCGACGGCGTGTGGTGTTATGACCCCCGCTCGGGCCATCGCCGTCATTACGACATGGCTGCGCAGAAGGGCAGTATCGCACAGGTGTATGTGACACGCGACAACCAGGTGATGGCCGTCACCAACTGGGCCGAGGTGGCCGTCAGCCGCCTCAACAAGGCCGCTGACCGCTTCGAGCCCGTCCGCTTCGATGGCGGTGATGCCGGTGCCCTGTGCATGCTCCAGACACACGACGGCCGCCAGTGGGTGGGCACCTGGGAGCAGGGACTGATGCTCGTCGACGGCGCCTCGCTGCGCCAGATGATCTCGCCCTCGCTCAGCGGCACTTGCCGGCATATCCACGCTCTCTCCGAACAGCCCGACGGACGGCTGCTCATCGGTTGCGATGACGGCCTGCTCGACTACGACGTGCGGACGGGCGAATGGCGCTGGGTGGGCGACGACCGCTTTGTCTACTCTATCCTTTGCGACCAGGAGGGCGGACTGTGGTATGGCACGTTCTATTCCGGCGTGAGCTATGTCTCTCCCACGGCCCACCGCTTCGACGCCTTCTCACGGCAAGACGGTCAACTGAGAGGCCATGTCGTCTCACGGTTCTGCGAAGACAGCCAAGGACATATATGGGTGGCCTCCGACGACGGCGGACTGGCCTGCTTCGACAGCCGCCGGCAACAGTTCACCGACTTCCCGGGCAGTAAGACACTGGCCGACCTCAACGTCCACGCCCTCTGTCTCGACGGCGGCGACCTGTGGATAGGCACCTATTCCGACGGTGTGTATGTGATGGACATCGCCACGGGCCGGCAGCGGCATTATGCCGCCACTGACCAGCCCCACAGCCTCGACGGCAACAGCAGCTACTGCATCTTCCGCGACAGCCGCGGACAGGTGTGGGTGGCGACAATGGAAGGCGTCTGCCGCTATCGCAGGGAGCACGACGACTTTGAGCGCATGAAGACCCTCCATGCCCTCACTATCGATATCGACGAAGACCGGCAGGGGCGGCTGTGGTTCGCGACACAGGGCGGCGGACTCTGGATCTATGACCCCGCCGGCGGCCAGTGGCGCCACGAGGGGGCCGACGGTCCGTCGGGCGTGCTGAGCGACAACCAGGTGAACAGCGTGTGTGTCGGTGATACTCGGATATGGGTGGGCACAGAGAAAGGACTCTGTCTCTACGACACCGGGCACGGCACATGGCGCCGCCTGCTCGACGGATGGCGGGTGAGCAGCATCATCGACGGCCAGGGGGCGCTGTGGCTTGCCACCGACCGCGGACTGGTGCGTATGCGCGGTGACGATGACCTGCAGACGTTCACCCGTGAGGACGGCCTCGTGAGTATGCAGTTTCAGCCGAACGCGGCGCTGACCGCCAGCGACGGCCGCATCTTCCTTGGCACGGTCAGCGGTTTCAACGCCTTTTATCCCTATCAGATAGTGACCAACAGCAAGGCACCGCGCGTCTACGTCACCTCGCTTGAGATTTTCAATCATGCCGTGGAGACAGGGGCGCGGCAGGTGCCTCAGGCCATCGAGCACCTCCGCCAGGTCGACCTGGCCTATCGCGACCGCATGTTCTCCCTCTCGTTTGCCGCCTTGAGCTACTGCTCGCCCGAGAAGAACCGCTATGCCTACCGTCTCGACGGTTTCGACCCCGAATGGAACTATGTGGAGGCCGGCCAGAAAGCCACCTATACCAACCTCAGCCCCGGCACCTATACCTTCAGGGTGAAGGCCACCAACAACGACGGCGTGTGGTCGGAACAAGAGACCACCCTGCGCATCGTGGTGCATCCGCCCTTCTGGTGGAGTCTGCCGGCAAAGATTCTCTATGCCCTCCTGCTCATCGGCGGCGTGGTGTGGTATGTGCAGATGCGGTTGCGGCGGGCAGAGACCAGGCACGAGCAGGAGATGCGGCGCCTCAGCGAGGCGAAGGAGCGTGAGGCCCGCGAGGCCCGCCTGAACTTCTTCACCATGATTGCCCATGAGATACGCACACCTGTGACCCTGATTATCGGTCCGCTGGAGAAACTGATGCGCGGGCACGACTCGTCGGAGGAGCTTGCCCTCATCGACCGCAACGCCCACCGGTTGCTGCAACTCGTCAACCAGTTGCTCGACTTCCGCAAGGTGGAGCAACGCCAGCACACGGTGAGGTTTATGCCGCACAACGTGCGGCAGTTGCTCCACGATGTGGCCGTGCGCTTCGAACCCGCCATCCGGCAGGACGGCAAGACGCTCACCGTGGAGTATCCCGACGAGCATTTCACCGCCTTCATCGACCATGAGGCCATCACCAAGGTGGTGAGCAACCTCCTCTCCAACGCGCGCAAATATGCCACTCACGACATCGCCCTCCGCTGTTGGGTGGCCGGCGACGACGAGCATTTCTATATCGAGGTCGCTGACGACGGCAAGGGCATTCCCGCCGAGGAGAAAGAGCGCATCTTCATGCCTTTCTATCAGGCCAGCGACAACCAGCCCGGCACGGGCATCGGCCTGAGCATCGTGCGCAATATCGTGGAGCAGCACGGAGGCCGTGTCGATGTGGAGAGTGAGGTGGGGCGGGGGAGCACCTTCCGTGTGTGGCTCCCCGTGAGTCATCCGGCGACGCAAGAGGAAGGCGACGAGGCTCCTGCTGCTGTGACTGACGGCAACACGGAGACTGTGGCGGCCGACCGTGTGGATGCTGTGGCGGCTGCGGGCGACAGGCAGCGTGTGCTGGTGGTGGACGACCATCAGGACATGATCGACTTCATCGCTGCCCATCTCAGTAGCCGCTATGAGGTGTTGACGGCCCATGACGGGATAGAGGCGCTCGACATCCTTCACCGGCAAGAGGTGTCGCTGATTGTGAGCGACTGGATGATGCCCCGTATGGATGGCGCCGAACTGTGCCGCAGGGTGCGGAGCGATGCCCTCACCAGTCATATCCCCTTCATCATGCTCACGGCGAAGACCGACGACAGTGCCAAGGTGGAAGGGATGAATGTGGGGGCTGATGCCTATGTGGAGAAACCCTTCTCGCTCGACTATCTCGATGCCTGTCTGCGCAATTTGTTACTCATACGGCAGCGCCTGCGCGAGAAGTTCTCCTCGCAGCCGATGGAACCGGTTGTCCGTATCGCGCAGTCAGACACCGACAAGGTGTTCCTCGAGCGCATGACACAGGTGATAGAAGAGAATTTTGCCAATCCCGACCTCTCGGTGCAGTTTCTGGCAGAGCAATTAGCCATCAGCCGCAGCGGTCTGTTCGCCAAAATCAAGTCGCTGGCCGATGTCACACCCAACGAGATGATACAGATTGTGCGACTGAAGCGTGCCGCCGCCCTACTCGGCGAAGGGAAGTATCAGGTCAGTGAGGTGTGCTACCGCGTGGGGTTCTCCAGTCCGTCCTATTTCTCGAAATGCTTCCAGAAGCAGTTCGGTGTCAAACCCAGTGAGTTTGTGAAAAAGAATGAATAGCATCGGGGGCGTGTCAAAAACTTGACACGCCCCCGATGGTGTTGATTTAGCTATTTTCCTGCTGAGAATCAGAGTGAAACGCGATTTCCCCAGCATTATGTCCGATTGTCATGTTATGCCTTGGCGGTGGCGAGGGCCACCACTTTGTCTACGGCAGCCGAGATGCCATCGGGGTCTTTGCCACCTGCCGAGGCGAAATGAGGCTGACCGCCGCCGCCGCCCTTGATGAGTTTGGCGGCCTCGCGCACCAGTGCGCCAGCGTTGAGGCCGTGGTCTTTCACCACGTCTTCGCTGAGCATCACATTGAGCATCGGCTTGCCCTCATGCACGGTGCCGAGCACGCAGATGAGCGAAGAGTCAATCTCCTGACGCACTTTGAACACCAGGTCTTTGGCCGAGGCGGCATCGACGGGCAGGACAGCGCTCACCACGTTGAATCCGTTGACGATGCGGCAGCTGGCCACCAGTTGCTCCTTGGCACGCTCTGTGGCTTGCGCACGGAAACCCTCTATCTGCTTCCTCATGGTGTCGTGCTCGCCGATATATTTCTCGAGCACGCCGCGCAGGTCCTTGGCGTTGTTGAACAGTTCGCGGATGCCGCGCACGAGGTCCTCGAGGTTGTAAAGCAGTTCCTCGCAGTTCTTACCAGTCTTGGCCTCAATGCGTCGGATGCCGGCAGCCACGCTGCTCTCGCTGACGATTTTCACCATGCCGATGCGTCCTGTGGACTGTGCGTGGATACCGCCGCAGAACTCGCAGCTCGGTCCGAAGCGCACCACGCGCACACGGTCGCCGTATTTCTCGCCGAAGAGGGCGATGGCGCCCATCTCCTTGGCCTCCTCGAGCGGCATATTGCGGTGCTCGTCGAGGGGGATGTCCTGACGTATCATGTCGTTGACCAGGCGCTCCACCTGACGCAGTTCCTCGTCGGTGACTTTCTGGAAGTGAGAGAAGTCGAAGCGCAGGGTGTCGGGGCTCACGAAGGAGCCTTTCTGCTCCACATGGTCGCCGAGCACCTGCTTGAGTGCGTAGTCGATGAGGTGGGTGGCGGTGTGGTTGGCGGCACAGGCCTCGCGGAGGTCGGTGTCGACGCAAGCCATGAAGTCGGCCTCGGGATATTTGGGCAGTTCCTTCACGATATGCACGCTCTGGTTGTTCTCGCGCTTGGTGTCGATGATGTCGATGGTCTCGTTCTCGCTGACGATGACACCGCGGTCGCCCACCTGTCCGCCCATCTCGCCGTAGAAGGGTGTGTAGTCGAGCACCAGCTCATAATAGGTGTTCTTCTTCTGCGTCACTTTGCGGTAGCGCAGGATGTGGCACTCATACTCGGTGTAGTCGTAGCCCACAAACTGCTGCTCACCCTCGCGCAGTTCCACCCAGTCGGAGTTCTCCACGGCGGCGGCGTTGCGGGCGCGTGCCTTCTGCTTCTGCATCTCCTCGTCGAACTGCTTCTCGTCGACAGTGAATCCGTTCTCACGGCAGATGAGTTGGGTCAGGTCGAGGGGGAAGCCGTAGGTGTCGAACAGGCGGAAGGCCTGTTTGCCGTCGAGCACGGTCTCGCCGTTGGCCCGCATCGCTTCCATGTCGCCGTTGAGCAGGCTGATGCCTTTGTCGAGGGTGCGGAGGAAAGCGTCCTCCTCCTCTTTCATCACGCGGCTGATGAGTGTCTGCTGTGCGGGCAGTTCGGGGTAGGAGGGTCCCATCTCGGCCACGAGGGTGGGGATGAGGCGGTAGATGAAGGCCTCGTTCTGTCCGAGGAAGGTGTAGGCATAGCGCACGGCGCGGCGGAGGATGCGGCGGATGACATAGCCGGCCTTGGCGTTGCCGGGCAACTGTCCGTCGGCGATGCTGAAGGAGACGGCCCTGAGGTGGTCGGCGATGACGCGCATGGCGATGTCGGTGTCCTCGGCGGCTCCGTATTTCACGCCCGAGAGGTTCTCTATCTCACGGATGATAGGCTGGAAGACGTCGGTGTCGTAGTTGGAGGTCTTGCCTTGCAGTGCGCGCACCAGTCGCTCGAAGCCCATGCCGGTGTCGATGACGTTCATCGAGAGTTTCTCGAGGGAGCCGTCGGCACGGCGGTTGAACTGCATGAAGACGAGGTTCCAGATCTCTATCACCTGTGGGTCGTCTTTGTTCACCAGTTCGCGGCCGGGCACCTTGGCCTTCTCTTCGGCTGAGCGGGAGTCGAGGTGGATCTCTGAGCAGGGTCCGCAGGGACCGGTGTCACCCATCTCCCAGAAGTTGTCGTGCTTGTTGCCGTTGATGATATGGTCGGCGGGCACGATGCTTGCCCAGAAGGCGGCAGCTTCGTCGTCGCGCTCCAGACCGTCTTCCTTGGAACCTTCAAAGACGGTGACGTAGAGGTCTTTGGGGTCGAGTTTCAAGACGTCAACCAGATACTCCCACGCCCATTCGATGGCCTCTTTCTTGAAGTAGTCGCCGAAGCTCCAGTTGCCGAGCATCTCAAACATCGTGTGGTGGTAGGTGTCGTGTCCTACCTCCTCGAGGTCGTTGTGCTTGCCGCTGACGCGCAGGCACTTCTGTGAGTCGGCGCGGCGGCGGGGCTCCGGGTTGCGTGTGCCGAGGATGATGTCTTTCCATTGGTTCATTCCGGCATTGGTGAACATGAGTGTGGGGTCGTCTTTCACCACCATCGGAGCGGAGGGCACGATGGTGTGTCCTTTCGACTCGAAGAATTTCTTGAATGAGTCGCGGATTTCGTTGGCTGTCATCATATTGTCTTGATTTTGTACTTTTGGTCTAAAATTCGTGCAAAATTAATGCTTTTCTGCGAATTAGCCAAAGAAATGCCGTCTTTTCAGTGTGATGCGCTCTTCAGGCAACACAAAGAGGCCGTTGCCGCCGTGTGGCAGAAGTCAGTAAGACCGCTGATAGGTGCCAGCCGTGAAAGTTTTCTGACGAAAATATGGCGGTCTCAAAAAAATATGCTATTTTTGCAATCCCGTTCAGTAGTGGTATCGTCTGTCAGTCTGTCTGTTGGCCGGCATGAGGACGTAAGAAACGAAATAGACTCAGTTATGGCAGAGGATTCGGATAAGCCCAAGGCAAGGAAGGTATACTATTCCATCAAGGAGGTGGCGGCGAAATTCGGCGTCAACGAGAGTTTGTTGCGGTATTGGGAGACGGAGTTCCCCCAGATCAAGCCCCAGACGACCGGCAACAAGGTGCGGCAGTATACGCAAAAAAACATTGACCAGATTGCCATCATTTACAATCTGGTCAAGGTGAGAGGCTTTAAGCTCTCGGCAGCCCGTAAGATGCTCAACGAAAACCGCGAAGGTGTGGACAAGACAGCGAAAATGCTGGAGACACTGATCGCCGTGAGAGACGAGCTGCTCGATATCAAGCGGATGCTCGACCGCTTTAGCTGAGATTTTTTCTGGGTATTTCTAGTATTCCTAGTATTCCTAGTTTTCCTAGTATTCCTAGATATTCTAGATATTCTAGATGCTATAGATTTTTTCCTATTTCTTTTTTGTGGCGAGTGGCTCGGGGCCGTTGAGGGTAGGTGTCACGGGGATGATGTTTCCCTTTTTGTCGAAGGTGAGGCGGTCGATGCAGACCTCACGGTGGGTGCCTGGCACGCCGCCGCCGAATTTCCTGTCCACGTAGTTCTTGTTGATGCGGTGGTAGACGATATACCATTCGTCTTTGCCGGGTATCTGGAGGATGGAGTTGTGGGCCGTGCCATAGATCTTGTCCTCAGGCTTCTGCTTGATGACGAGGTAGTTGTCCTCGTTGAGGCTGATGGGGCCCAACGGCGACTTCGCCGTGCCATAGCAAACGTGGTAGTTGGGGCTCCCGGTGTCGTCGACCGACCACAGGAAATAGTAGGTGCCTTTGCGGTAGAACACGTAAGCGCCTTCCCTGAAAGCCCAGGTGTCGAGGTTGCCGCCCTTGGGGGTGAGGTGGGTGATGGTCTCTTTCTTTACGGAGAGCATGTCGTCGTTGAGTTCGGCGCCGGCCATGAATCCGTTGCCCCAATAGAGATAGTGCTTGCCCGTCTTCGGGTCGGTGAACACATCCACGTCGATGGCCTGTCCGTCGTGAGCCTCTGAGGGACGGTCGGCATCGGTGATGATGGGCGCGCCAGAGTCGGTGAAAGGTCCTGTGGGACTGTCGCTCACGGCCACGCCGATTTCCTTGCGGTTGCTCTTCGGGTTGTGTGCTGAGAAATAGAAATAGTATTTGTAGGAGCCGTCTTTCTGCTTCACCTCCTCAATACAGGGAGCCCAGGCGTTTCCGGTAGCCCATTTCACCTGGTCGCCCTTCACGTCGAGCATCTTCCCCTCGTCGGTCCAGTCGACCAGGTCGGTGCTGGAGAAGACGCTGAAGTCGTGGCCTCCCCAACCTGGCGTGCCGTCGGTGGTGCTGTAGATGTAGTATTTCTTTGTCTTGTTGCTGTAGAGCACCTCGGGGTCGGCATGGAATCCTGTCAGGATGGGCTGGCGGTGATTGCCGTATTCCTTGAGCAGTCTCTCCTTCTCTGCCCTTGTGATGGGGATGATGGTGCCATGGCGGGGAGTGAATTTGCCTTTGGTCTCAGTGTTCTGCACAAACTGGAAGGTGTTGAGGTCTTCTGAGCGGCAGAACTGATAATGGCCGTTGCCGTAGCAGTCGTACATGATGATCCACGACTTGCCGTCGATGGCCTTGCACACGCCCACTCCTTCCACCGCCTCCTTGGTCTGCTCCACATGGCCTTCCAGCATCTTCCAGCGGTCGGTGAGCTGCTTGGCCACGGCCTGATAGATGCCGCGGCCCGACTCCTGCTTGTAGAAGAGATGATAGAGTTGGTCGGCTTCGTTGTATACGATGTCACCGTCGATGGTCGCGTTGCCGGCATCGAAGAGCCATCGGGGCTCTCCCTCCAGGTCGGTGAAGTCGTCGTTGGCATATTGGTAATAGATCTTGTCGAAAGAGCCGGGGTCGCTGGTGCGCAGGGAGTAGAACACCATGTATTTCCCCGTCTGGCGGTTGTAGATGGTTTCCGGCGCCCACACACGTGTCACGTTCTTCCATGCCTTGGTGTAGCGCGTGGGGAAGTGGACCGTGCTGTGCTGCCAGTGGATGAGGTCGGTAGATTTCAGCATCACCAGTCCGCGGTTGCTTGCCCATCCCAGACTGGAGCGCATGTCGGTGGCCACCATGTAGAAGGTCTTGCCGTCCTCGCATCTCAGTATATGAGGGTCGCGCACGCATTGTGTCAGTGCGATGGTGTCGCTGGTGATGACAGGATAGCCATGGTTGAGCGGGGTGTAGTTATAGCCGTCGTCGCTGATGGCATAGCATATCTGCTCATCTTCAGGGGCATTGCTGTTGAAGTAGGTGAAAAGGTAGGCCACCATCTCATTGGGATCTTCGATGGGTTTGACTACATCCTTTTTTTGTCCTGCCAGGGCAGGCATTGTGGCCATGACAAATGTGAAAATGGCGCACAGGAACGACTTGCTTCTATTCATAGTTACTGTAGTTTAAGATCTTTTTGCAATTGGCAATGAAAGTGCCAACCGAGCGGAGAGCCAAATGATATTTGAGCTTTTCCGAGGTGCCGCCTTTCTTCGCCGTAGGCAAAGATACACATTTTATTTCAGAACAGGTTATGTTTTATCAGGAAAATGCAGAGTTTCTCTTTTTTTCATGGTATTGCTTATATTTGTGGATATTGGGGAAACACCTGACCTGTTGGGTAACCATTCAGCGAATATTGTTTTTAACATAAATTCCCACGAATTTATCAAAAATTTTAACAATATGAGGTAGTTCTTATAATTCCTCCAAGTTTTGCATGCCTGTAAGTAAGAATTTCCGTATAATTATATGGCAATTATATGTTATAGTACTATTCGCTGAATGGTGCCTCTGCTGGTTTATTTTGTAAACCAATGTTAAAGTTTGGTGTTTTCTTTCCGGAATATTTGGTTTATAAAATAAACTGTGCTAATTTTGCCCCTGAAATCATGGGTGTAAGAAGAGCGTGATGCTATGTTAAGCAAGTGAGAGTCGACCTCCTTGCTTCTCTTTTCACCGAGATGGTTTAAAAAATAAACTGAATGTAAAACCATCTCCTGTTATTATAGGTAGGCCCAATTGGTTACATCTGCTTGATAGGAGATAAAAGAAAAGAAGATGGAAGACAAGAAAATTTCAGAGAAAGAGAGTCTGAAGATTATCACCCAGATGATACAAAAGACGAGGCGCAATGTGGTGGATGGGAACAATTTCATCTATTTAGGCCTGTCGCTGACAGTTCTGTCGTTGCTGGCAGGGATATTTACTATGGTGACAAAAAATCCTTGGTGTGCCGTTGTCAACATGTCGCTTCTGATTGTATGGAACCTCTGTGCATGGTTTGTCATACGCAAGACCATTCAACGTAACGGTGCCTCGCTGAGTTATATTGACAATATGCTGAAGATCACATGGGACACGGTGTGCGGTATAGGCTTCGCTATTCCACTGATGATAATGATTGGGCTCCTTTTTTCTCTGGGCTCATATTTGGAGCTGTTGACACATTATTGGGCTGTTCCGTTGATTCAATCCATTCTCCTCATCATAGGATGTCTGATAAGTTGTCAGTTGCTTGGGATGAAATTGGCGCCGATGACCGGATTGCCGGGAGCCGCCATTCCTTTTGTGGCGTTTATGGTCAACTTTGAGGTGGCACCCATATTTGAATTTGGTTGTGCCATGACAGTCCTGACATTCGTAGCCGTTGTGACAATCACAGCCTTTGGCTTTTTTCTTGAAGTGAACAAATTGAAGCAGAATGAAAGAGCTTGACCCTTTGCTGCACAGTCAGTTGCGGTTGGCTGTCATGTCCATCCTGCTGAGTCTTGAGGAAGCCGACTTCGTCTATCTGAAAGAGAAGACCGAATCGACGGCCGGCAATCTTAGCGTGCAATTGGAAAAACTCTCTTCTGCCGGCTACATATCAAAAGAGACAGATGGTTCTGGCAAAAAGCCACGAACCATCTGTAGGATGACTGATGCCGGCCGGGAAGCGATGCGGGAGTATGTTGAGACACTGAAGACCTATTTCAATGGTCTTTGAGCGACATTATCCGTAGGCCATCTCACCATAAACGCATCGTCGCTAAAGAAAAATGCCTAAAGGCATCTCAAAAAAGGAAGAAACAGTCCTTGGGGCGGGTCTTGTGCCCGAGAGATCTAATAGTGAGCATCGCCATGCTTACCGGATTTTTGCACCGCCATGCTTGCACCACCAATCAAGGGGACAGGTTTTTGATTGAATTTGAAAAATTCACTATCAAAAACCTGTCC
>CADBLU010000048.1 GCA_902795605.1 uncultured Prevotellaceae bacterium
AGCGCGGCATGCATAGCCGATACCGGCGTAAGCTTTCTGCAAGTCAGAAGTCGAGGGGCTGTTGAGGTCGACGTTGCCAATGACACCATTAGCCATCTTGACAAACTTATAGAGTGTATACCAAGGCAGGAAGGCGAAATAGCTGTTGGGCCCCATGCCACCCTCGGCGGGTGCCGTATTGTAGCGACGATACCAGTCATAACCCACATTGTCGGCAAGGCCGGGATACATATCGCCGAGCATCTCAGTCTGTGCAATCATTAACTGAGGATAGGCCATATCAGTCTCATGCACCTGGTCGCCATATACCAGATAGCCTTGCACCATCTGTGCGGGAATACCGTTGACGGTTGCCTCGAGAGCATCGGGAGAAGCCGAGATTTGCTCTGCGGTTACGGTTTCCGACTCAGGCGCTGTATCTTCCAGACAGCTGTTGAGTGTGAACAGTGAAGCCGTGGCGAGAAGGACTGTCAAAAAATAATTTCTTTTCATACTTTGATCCTTTCAAATATTAGAACGTTACGTTGAGACCAACAGAGAAGGTTCTCATCGGCGAATAGTAAGTAGCGTTGGTGGTGTCGGAGTAGCTCTGACGCGGGTCGAAGCCCTTGCGCTTTGAGAAGTACACCACGTTCTCGCAAGCGAGATAGAGACGGAGTGCCTCGATAGCGGCCTTGCGGGTAAGTGATGCCGGCAAGGTGTAGCCGAAGTTGATGTTCTCGATGTTCAGGTAGCTCGAGTTGGTGAGGAACCTGGTAGAAGCTCCGGCAGAGTAGTTGTCAGAGAAACAGAAGCGCGGAATGCTGTTGTTGGCTTTCTCTGTGGTCCATGAGTTGAGAAGGTCCTTGTGGAAGTTGTAGCCGGCAGAACTTGCTGTCGGTGACGACATAAACTGTTGATAGGTGCCGTCGAACTGCTTACCGCCAAGCGAGAAGGAGCAGTTGATGGAGAAGTCGAAGCCGTAGGCAGCCAGTGTGGTGCCGAAACCGCCGAAGAAGTCAGGAATAGAGGTCTCGTTGGTCACATAGTAGTCGGCCTCAGTATAAGTGGTGGTGGTCTCACGGCCAGTCACCTTCTCGTGCTTCACGCCATCATAGGTGTCGGGGTTGTCAATCTTGTGGTTGTTCTTGTCATACCACACAGTATTGCCTGCCTCGTCGGTCTCATAGACGTTCTTATACCACATCGACTGACCGTTCTCGTTGACACCGGCAAACTCCCTGTAGCGCCAGGTGTACATCGAGACGTCCTCGGCAATCATCTTGCTGCCGCTGGTGTAGCCGTAGTAGACCTTACCGTTCTTGTCGAAGGTGTAGTTGGTCTTCAGGTCGTCGTGAATCTTGGTGATCTGGTTCTTCACGCTAGCGATGTTGGCGTGGATGTCCCACTTCAGATTCTTCGTGTTGAAGACATTGTAGTTGAGCTCGAACTCGAAACCTGTATTGTAGAGGTCACCCACGTTGCGGTAGTAGCTGGCATAGCCGATGGACGGCGCTGTGTTGAACGAGAAGAGCAGGTCGGTGGTCTTGCGGTAGTAGTACTCAAGGCTACCGGTGAGCTTCTTGAACAGGCCGAACTCAAAACCGACGTTGAAGTTGGTGTTGGTCTCCCAAGTGATATCGTCCTTACCTCTGCCGGCGAAATAGGCACCGGCATTACCGCTGGAGTTCACCACGGTGTAGCGGTCGGTATAGAGATAGTTGTCGATGGCGTCGTTACCCTGCGAACCGATAGAGGCCTTGAACTTCAGCTCATCCACCCAGTCGACATTGAAGAAGCTCTCCTTGTTGAGAAGCCATGCGGCACTCAGCGACCAGAATGTGCCCCATCTGCAATTGCGAAAGAAGCGAGAGGAACCGTCGCGGCGGAGAGAAGCCTGGAAGTAGTAGCGACCCTCATAGTCATAGAGCAAACGTCCGAAGAAACCTTCCACATTGTAGCCGTCCTTGGAGGAGTAGGCACCCTTGTCATCGTTGGCAGCGCCAGCGAGCTCCTTGTTGGTCTGCGAGAACATGCCGTGCTTGGCAGCGGCGAGGTCATAGTAGAGCGAGTTGTAGTACTCGTGGCCCACCATGGCCGAGATGTTGTGCTGCTGGTTGATGGAAGTGGTGTAGTTGAGGATCTGCTGGAGGTTGTAGTCGTAGTCGCGGATGTGCTGCTTCTCGATGGTACCGCCAGTAGAGTCGAACTGTCCGTAGTAGGGGTTATAGACGTATGTATAACGGCGCTCATGCAGGTTGTAGGTGCCGTTGACAGTGAGCTTGAGGCCCTTGAAGAACTCGATGTCGACAAAGCCGTTGGCGCTGGCAGTATTACCCTCACGGTTGCGGGTGTTGAGCTGCGAGTCGAGAATCGGGTTGGCGTCACTGATCCAAGGACGGACGAAGCCGGCATTCATACCGTTACCGTAGTCCATCATGCCGATACCGTTGCTGTCAAGCTTCACTTTGCCGTCGGCTGTGCGCACATAGGCGGGATAGATAGGAGCGGTCTGTGAGGTGAAGGCCCAGATGTTACCCGTCGAAGTGCTCGAACCGTTGTTGCCGAGCGAGTTGGAGTCGAAGTGCGAGAAACCGAGGTTGGCACCCACCTTCAACCATTTCTTAGCCTGATAGTCGGCACGCAGACGACCAGTCATACGCTCGTAGTCGGAGGCGTCGGTGATACCCTCATTGTTGAGGTAGCCGAGAGAGGCGAAGAAAGTCGAACGGTCGGATGAGCCGCTCACGGAGAGGTTGTATTCCTGGCGCTGGCCGGTGCGCTGGCCCACTTCCATCCAGTCGTCGGGAGTGACGAGATATTCCTCGCCCTTGTAGGTGACGCGCTTGCCAAGGGTGGCATTGGGATTGAGACGGCCATTGATACCAATGAGCATCTGACCTTGAGGCAGTTCCCAAATGTCGTAGCCCACACCACCGTTGGAGGAAGTGCCGGTGAGCACTTCGTTGGTGGCTTTCCAGGCCGACTCGAGGTCGTAGCCATTCTCATACATATAATAGTTCTTCACTGCCTCATACTGCATCTCATAGTACTGTGCAGGATCGGTCACGATGTCATACTGCTGAAGAGCACGGGTGTTCCAACCGAACTTGGCGTCGAGGTTCACCACGGCGTCGCGGCCTTTCTTGGCGGTCTTGGTGGTGATGATAATCACACCATTGGCACCACGGGCACCATAAAGGGCGGTTGAGGCGGCATCCTTCAGCACGGTCATCGACTCCACGTCAGCGGGGTTGAGGGTTGACATCGGGCTGGTGTAGGGAGCGCCGTCGACGATGACGAGCGGGTCCTTACCGGCATTCAGCGAACTGAAACCACGGATACGGATGGTGGAGGTGGCATCAGGAGCACCACTCTGGGTGGTGAGCTGCACACCAGCCACAGCACCGGCGAGGGCGTTGGTGACACTGCTCACCTGCACCTTCTGGAGGTCGGCGGCATCCACCACTTTGGCCGAACCGGTATAGGCCGACTTCTTGGCGGTACCGAAAGCGACCACCATCACTTCGTCGAGCACATTCTCATCGGGTATGAGGAGAACCTTCATACCATTGGTGGCCCTGACGGTCTTCGATTGCATACCTACGTATGAAACCTCAATTTGTGAGTGACCGGCTGGCACTGTCAGCGAGAACGCGCCATTGATGTCGGTGACAGCACCCACGGCACTGCCCACGACTTTCACAGTGGCTCCAACAATAGGCTCTCCGTCTTCAGCATTGACGACGGTGCCTTTGATGTTGGTCTGCGCGTATGCAAGCCCTGCAGAGAGGATCATGCACACGATAAACATAGTTAACTTTTTAATCATAAACTCTCTCACTAATTAATAATTATAATATTGAAATCTTATTATCAGTTCTTATTCGAGCTTTGTTTCTATGCGTTCTCCATCTATTGCCGACAACCATATATCCGTTTTTCTTTCTACGAAATACGCCATGATACATACGGCTCATAATAATAGAGAGGCTACAAAATTAAACATTTTTTGCATAATAACAAAAAAATTTATTTAAAAATGCGTTTTAGTTTCATAAATAGAGTAACAAAAAATGATTTTCAGCGACAAAAGCAAGACAAAAATAACCAAAATTCGCGATTTTACTATAAATTTGCAACATCTGTGATGAAATATCTAATTTATCTGACAGTTGGCCTGCTTTTTCTCTTGCCGACGGGATGCGAGAGAAATGCCCAGAAGGTTGAGTCCACTCCGGCCGACAGCATCGGAGGCAGCCCCTTAAAGTCGGCAAGGGCAAACAGCGACACGCTGCTCACCGACTCGGTCAGCTACTCGCTGTCTGGAGCAGAGGGCAGTTGCGACGTCTACATCGACTACCCCACCGGCGGACCGCCACAAGTGGTGAAAGCCCTTCGCGAATTCATCCGCACAACGCTGCTCGACGACCTGACCGCCTCTGTGGCCGACGACCCGCAGTCGCTGGCCAGGGAGTATTGCGAACGCCGACAGGAGGCCCATGCGAAAACGCTGGAGCAGATGGAAACCGCCAAGGTGGGTGCCGACGAGGCGCCGGAAGAGGGCATGGAGATACGCCTGCTCTGCCTCACCGACCGTTTTGTCACCTATGAGGTCTACCGCTATTCCTATACCACCCATGCCGCTCACGGAGAATATGCCGAATATGGGGTGACCTTCCGGCTGAGCGACGGCCGCAGGATGTCCTATATATTAAATAAGGTGGACGAGAATCTCTTCCTGCATATACGCGAGGGACTGAAACGCTATTTCCATGTCAAGAGCGACGCTCAGTTGGAAGCGATGTGCACGACCGACCTCAGCCTGCTGCCCATGCCCACCTTTCCGCCTTACATGATACGCGAGGGGGTGGTCTTCCACTATTCCATCTACGACCTCTGCGCTTTCGACGACGGCGACCCGAAGGTGCTCGTCCCCTACCCCGTAGCCATCCCCTATATGACGGAGGAAGCACGGCAG
>CADBLU010000049.1 GCA_902795605.1 uncultured Prevotellaceae bacterium
CCGCAATGGTGGAATTGGTAGACACGAGGGACTTAAAATCCCTTGGCCAGGAATGGCCGTGCGGGTTCGAGTCCCGCTCGCGGCACTCTTTTTTCTCCCCCCTATGAAGCACTTTCTCTATATCATATCCATGGTGATGCTGTTGGCGGCATGTGGCGTGGACGGCAATCACTTTAAACTCTCAGGACGTTTCCTCAACATGAACCAGGGTGAGTTCTATATCTATAGTCCCGAGGGAGGCGTCGACGGCATCGACACTATCAAGGTGGTGGGCGGTAGGTTCACCTATGAGCGGCCCTGTGAGCGTCCGGCCATGCTCGTGCTGGTTTTCCCCAATTTCTCCGAGGCACCCATCTTCGCACAACCGGGAAAGTCGGTGGAAATCAAGGCTGATGCCTCGCACATGAAGGAGATGGAGGTGAAAGGCACCAAGGCCAACGAACTGATGACACGGTTCAGACGACAGACGGCGTCGATGTCGCCGCCAGAGATTCAGAAAACGGCGGAGGAGTTCATCAATGAGCATCCCGACTCGCCAGTGGGGCTTTTCCTCCTCAGGAGACATTTCGTGCAGAGTGTGCCGCCAGACTATTCGAAGGCCGTCCGGCTGGTTACGCTGATGCTGGAGCACCAGCCCAAGAACGGCGAACTCATCATCCTCAAGAAACAGTTGGCCCAACTGGGTCATGGCCTCTCGGGTGCCTCTCTGCCCCGATTCTCCGGACCCGCTCTGGAGGGTGGGACAGTGAGCGACGCCGACCTGGGCGACGATATCGCCGTGGTCTGCTCATGGAGCAGTTGGAGCTACGACAGTCAGGAGATGGTGCGCCAACTCAACCGGAAGGCACGCGCCTCAGGAGGAAGACTCAAGGTGGTGGCCGTCTGTCTCGACGCCGACAAGAAGAGTTGCCAGCACCTCGTTGAGCGCGACACCCTGCAGATTCCTATCCTCTTCGACGGGCAACTGTTCGAGGGAAAGGCTTTCCAGGAGTTGGGACTGACGGGCATCCCCGACAACATCGTCTTCAACCGCCGAAAGGTGGTGGCTCACGGACTCACCACCATTGAACTGAAAAGCCGCCTCAACCAACTGCTGGGCAAGTGATGCCCGGCTCTTGTGGTCTGAACTGATATACGAAGAAAAAGACAACGATATGCTATCAAAGACTTACTGTGCCGCTGTGGTGGGGCTTGAGGCTACCACCATCACCGTGGAGGTGAACATGACGAGAGGTGTGATGTTCAACCTCTCGGGCATGGCCGACACCGCCGTGCGGGAGAGTTTTTCACGCATCACTGCCGCGCTGCCCAATGTGGGATACCGCCTGCCTGTCTCCTCGCTCACCATCAACCTCTCGCCCGCCGATATCCGCAAAGAGGGCAGCAGCTACGACCTCTCCATCGCCATTGGCATGTTGGCGGCCCACGGCAAGTTGCCGCTCGACAATCTCGACAAGTATATGCTGGTGGGTGAGTTGGGCCTCGACGGCAAACTGAAGCCTGTGAGGGCTGCACTGCCTATCGCCATCCGTGCGCGCAAGGAGAAATTCAAGGGACTGGTGGTGCCGAGGGAAAATGTCTATGAGGCTGCCGTGGTCAACCAACTCGAGGTCTATGGACTGGATGACATCACGCAGGTGGTGGGGTTGCTCAACGGTACGGCGCACCCCGAGCCGCTGGTGATAGACACCCGGAAAGTGTTCTACGAACAGCAGTTCAAGTTCGACCTCGACTATGCCGATGTGCGAGGACAGGAGAATGTGAAAAGGGCGCTGGAGGTGGCTGCCGCAGGAGGCCACAATATCATCATGATCGGTCCGCCGGGAAGCGGCAAGTCGATGATGGCAAAACGGTTGCCGAGCATATTGCCTCCGCTGTCGCTCGAGGAGAGTCTCGAGACCACACAGGTGCATTCCGTGGCGGGAAAACTGGGGCGCGACACGTCGCTTATTTCGCAGCGGCCCTTCCGGGCACCTCATCACACCATCTCACAGGTGGGACTGTGCGGAGGGACATTGTCGGCGCAGCCGGGCGAGGTGTCATTGGCTCACAATGGGGTGCTCTTTCTCGATGAGCTTACAGAGTTCTCAAAGCAGACGCTTGAGGTGCTGCGACAGCCGTTGGAAGACCGCAAAATCACTGTGGCACGCGCCAAATACACCGTGGAGTATCCGTGCTCGTTTATGTTTGTGGCTTCGATGAATCCATGCCCGTGCGGCTACTATGGCGACCCCACTCACTCGTGTGTGTGCACGCCTGGGCAGATACAGCGCTATATGGCAAAGATCTCCGGACCGTTGCTCGACCGCATCGACATCCAGTGTGAGATTGCCGCATTGGGGTTCGACGATATCTCAAAGACATCTCCGGGCGAACCTTCTTCGGCCATCCGCGAGCGCGTCATCGCCGCCAGAAAGATACAGGAGGAGCGGTTCAAGGGGGTGAAGGGTGTCCATTGCAATGCCCAGATGACCGAACGGATGATTCACCAATATGCGGAGCCTGATGCCAAGAGCCTCGAAATCCTGAAACTGGGCATGGAGCGCCTCAAACTCTCCGCCCGTGCTTACAACCGCATTCTGAAAGTGGCCCGCACCATCGCCGACCTCGCTGGCAGCGAGAAGGTGCAGTCGATGCACATTGCCGAAGCCATCGGATACCGGAACCTTGACCGTGGCGACTGGGCAGAGAGAGGGATATGAGCAAAAGAAACAGGAAAGGTATACAGCGAGACGGTTCGGCAGAGATGGGTGTCTCTTCATTCTTGGCCGTCAAGGATACCTATTGTCTGCGGGGAATCGCCATGCTGATGATTATCATCAGCCACACATACAACGGCTATCCTGTGGCAGACGCGTCGTGCTACTTTCCCTCGTTTTTGCAATGGCTCCATATCGAGTTGTGGGGCGGCATGGGGGTAAGTGTCTTCCTCTTCCTCTCAGGCTATGGGCTGTTCTATACACTGAGCAGGCGGGAGTATATCGGCGGGCAGTATATCGCATCAAAACTCAGGCGGTTGCTTGAGCCTTTTGTCATCTATTGGATAGTGGAGGTCATCGTCTTAGCACTGTTCGACCGTGGTGAGTTGACGACGCATCTCTTGGAGGAGGTGGCCACATTCTCTATCCATCCCGATGTCGAGAACTGGTTTTTCAAGGTGATTGCCGTGACCTATGTCATCACAATAGCGCTTTTCAAATGCCGGATGAGAGACTCCGTGAGGGTCGCCGCACTTCTGGCGATGGCCATCGCCTATCTCGTCGTGATGAAGGAGTTGGGGTTCGGACAGTGGTGGTACAACAGCATCCTGTGCTTCCCCGCCGGTGCTGCCGTCGCCTGGCAATACGACAGGATGGCGGCGTTGCCTGCCGTAGTGATGAGCATGGCCGGCGCTCTGCTGATGCTCGCCGTCTACCAGATACATATGAACACCATCGTCTTCCATCTGGCTTTCGTCCTGTTCTGCGTCTATGTCATCAAGATTGTCAATATCCGTAGCCGAGTGCTGTTTTTCATCGGATACCACAGTTTTGTGTTCTATTTCATCGAATGTCCTGTCATGGAAGAGATCACGATGTTCTGCTATTCCCATTTCCCCGCTTATTGTCTGCTCACCGTCCTGGTGACATTTGTGCTCTCCTTCCTCTGTGTGAGAGGCAGTGAGGCTGTCTCCAGCCAAGTTAAGAAAAGAAAGCAACCTTGATTTTTGTTGCAGATGGCATGAGGAATGTCCTGCCGGGCACACAAAAATAGGCAGGAAATGTGTTTTATTATAAGGGATGAAACGCAGCCCGACCTGAAAATCACAGAGGTATGGATGCATGATTCCTTGTGAGTGGAAGGAAAAAAAACACCAATCTTGAAGTTAAAATACTTGCAAATCATCATCCGCAAGTGGAAAATGCTGATTTGCAAGTGCTTTTTCCTTGTTTTATACTAATTTTGTCATAAATTGCCAAACTGGCAATTTGTGGCTTTCACTTGAGAAAAAAATACTTAATATAATACTATAAGGAAATGATAAAACGACTACTTCTGACCATGATGTTATGGATAACAGTCATGGTCATGGCCAATGCTCAGTTGGGATTGAATCTCACTGTCAACTTGACAGAGGCGGGTACCTTGTTTGTGAAAATCCAGGAACAGATTGAGGAAGTGGGTGAACTCTCCGATATCGCTTCCCTCACGGTGACGGGCCCGCTCAACGGAGATGATTTCAATGTCATCAGAAACCAACTCACCAACATGGAGACCCTCGACCTCAGCAAGGCAGACCCAGAGACATGTAAATATGTCTATATGCAGGGGCATAAGAAGGTGAAGACTGTCAAGTTGCCGACAGAGGGCACACGCCTGGAACATGGCTATACCTTCTGCAACTGCACCAGTTTGGAAACCATCATACTGCCAGAG
>CADBLU010000050.1 GCA_902795605.1 uncultured Prevotellaceae bacterium
ATGCAGTACACCTCGGGCACCACCGGATTCCCCAAGGGCGTGATGCTCACCCACTACAACATCACCAACGATGGCTATATCACGGGCGAGAACATGGAGTTCACGCAGAACGACAAACTCTGCGTATGCGTGCCGCTTTTCCACTGCTTCGGCGTGGTGCTCGCCACGATGAACTGCCTCACACACGGCTGCACCCAGGTGATGGTGGAGAAATTCGACCCATTGGTGGTACTGGCCTCCATACACAAGGAGCGCTGCACCGCCGTCTACGGCGTGCCCACGATGTTCATCGCCGAACTCACCCACCCCATGTTCGACATGTTCGACATGAGTTCGCTGCGCACAGGCATCATGGCGGGCTCGCTGTGTCCCGTCGAACTGATGAAGCAAGTGAGCGAGAAGATGTTCCTCACCATCACCAGCGTCTACGGACTGACAGAATCGTCGCCGGGAATGACGCAGTCGAACATCCACGACACCTTCGAGCAACGGTGCACCACCGTGGGACGCGACTTCCCCTTCGTCGAAGTGCGCGTCATCGACCCCGAGACAGGCGAGGAGTGCCCCGTGGGCGTACAGGGCGAGATGTGCTGCCGCGGATTCAACGTGATGAAGGGTTACTACAAGAACCCCGAGGCCACCGCGGAGGTCATCGACAAGAACGGGTTCCTCCACTCCGGCGACCTCGGCGTGAAAGACGAGCAGGGCTACTACCGCATCACCGGCCGCATCAAGGATATGATCATCCGTGGCGGCGAGAACATCTATCCCCGCGAGATTGAGGAGTTCCTCTACCACATGCCCGGCATCCAGGACGTGCAGGTGGCCGCCGTGCCGTCGAAGAAATACGGCGAGCAGGTGGGTGCCTTCATCATCCTCAAGGAGGGTGTGAAGATGCAGCCCGAGGACGTGCAGGATTTCTGCCGCGGCAAGATTGCCCGCTACAAGATACCCAAGTATGTGTTCTTCGTGGATGAGTTCCCACTCACCGGCTCAGGCAAGATCCAGAAATTCAAGTTCAAGGAAATCAGTCTGAAGCTCTGCGAGAAGATGGGCATAGAGATTGTCTGACGCCCAGAAAAACAGGCAAGCGAAAAATAGGACAGTCTTTTATGGGTACATCCGCCGGCGATTCTTGTCTATAAAGAAAACGACGGGAGATGAACAAAAGAGACACCTATCATTGCAGAGTGCCCCGGCTGACGCTTCAGGAGAAAGAGGAGTTGCGCCAGCGCATCCTCATCGGTATCTCCCTTGCCGAAAAAGACGGAGCATCATAGCCTGCCCTCCACGGCTGCCCCGTGATTGGCAGACCGGCAGTCGCAAATACTGCAAGACATAAGTACAAAGACACGTGTCGCGCGTCATATTTATATATGAGCAAGACACGTGTTTTCTTTTTTATTCTCTCAGCAATGGTCGTAGGATGGCCATCGCTGGTGATGGCGCAGGAGCGCTATCACGTGGGAGTTTGCGACTGGATGATTCTCAAGCGTCAGAAACTCGGAGCCTTCGAACTGGCCCGCACGATAGGATGCGACGGCATCGAACTCGACATGGGCGGACTGGGCAACAGAGACGCCTTCGACAACAAACTGCGCGACGACAGTGAGGCGGCGCGCTTCAAGCACACCGCCGACAGTCTGGGCATCGCCGTAGGCGCCGTGGCCATGAGCGGTTTCTATGCCCAGGACCTCACGAAGAAAGACACCTACCTGCAGTTGGCCGCCGACTGCTTCGACACAATGGACAAGATGGGGAATGTGGAGGTGGCCTTCCTCCCCTTGGGAGGCTGCGGCAACTCGTGGCACACCGACAAGGCCAAGCGGGCTGCCGTGGTGAAAAGGCTGCACGACATCGGCGAGGCCGCCAAGGCCCGCGGCAAACGGGTGGGTATCGACACCCCTCTCGACGCCAAAGGCAACCTCAAATTGCTCCGTGAGATCAACAGCAGCGGCATCGCCATCTTCTATAAATGGCAGACCATCATCGAGAACGGAGGCGACATCTGCAAGGACATGCAGCGCCTGGGCGCCGCCAACATCTGCGCCATCCATGCCAGCAACACCGACAGCCTGTGGCTGCGCGACGACCCCGCCGTCGACCTGCCGGCCATCAGGCAGACGCTCGACAAGATGGGATGGAGCGGCTGGCTCTTCGTGGAGCGCAGCCGCAACACCACGATGGTGCGCAACGTGAAGATGAACTACGGCTGCAATGTGCGCACACTGATGGAGACCTTCAGCACCTATCCCGCCGCCGAGGTGGCCCTCAACAGTCAGGGCAGGGACGAATCGTATGTCACCACCATCATCGGCCGTGCGCAGAAAGCCACCGACAAACTGGGCATCACCTGGACACCCCTCGGCCAGAACGTGCTCAACATCATCGCCAACCGCTATTTCACCCTCAACGACATCTACGCCGAGCGCGACTCGCTGAAGAAGACCGACAAACAACTCGCCACCGCCCTCTGCGACTCCAAACTCTACCGCTCTCATTTCGGGTTCGACGCCGACCTGTCTAAGTATCTCAAACCCGGAGAGGTGGAGCAGGTGAAAGACGTGATGACCTACGACGTGGTGCATGTCACTCACAAAGCCTATTGCGACATGATTCCCACACTCACCGCCGAGGAGAAAGCGCAAATCATGATCTGGCTCAAGGAGGCACGCGAACTGGCCGTCGACGCGGAGAGTTCCAACAAAAAGCACGAGACATTCAAGAAATACAAAGGCCGCATCAACAACTACCTCTCAAAGAGGGGCTACGACATTCAGAAAGAGCGTGAGGGCTGGGAACAAAGGACCAAACAAAAACAAACAAACCCATGAGAACGACACACCACCGAGTGATAGTCATCTGCCTGTCTATGGCCGCCGCCATCACCGCCATGGGCCAAGGACGCGGACTCACCGACACGAGTCGCAGTCAGCATGCCGTGATGAACGCCCTTCCTATAGATGCCGTCTGCTGGGACGGAGGCTTCTGGGGCGAGCGCTTCGACGTGCTGAGCAAGACATCGGTGCAAAGCATGTGGGAAACATGGCAGAGTGCTGAAGGCAAGGGATTCAACAACTTCCTTATCGCCTCAGGCGAGAAACAGGGCGAGCATCACGGACCGCCCTTCCACGACGGCGACATGTATAAGTGGCTCGAGGCCGTGGCCGCCGTCTATGCCATCACCAAAGACCCCGAACTCGACCACATCATGGACCGCTTCATCGGATGCGTGGTCAAGGCGCAGCGCAGCGACGGATATATCCACACGCCCGTCATCATCGCCGAACTCAACAGACGCAAGCAGCAGACGGCCGCCGGCGACAACGACAACACGGTGGTGGGCACTGCCGTAGGGACGAAAGACGACAACGCCTTCGCCAACAGGCTCAACTTCGAGACCTACAACCTGGGCCACCTCATCATGGCGGGCATCATCCACAAGCGCGCCACAGGCAAGACCACCCTCTTCGGCGCCGCTGTCAAGGCCGCCGACTTCCTCTACAACTTCTGCCAGAATGCCCCCGAGGAACTCGCGGGCAATGCCATCTGCCCGTCGCACTATATGGCCATCGCCGAAATCTACCGCGAGACTGGCGACGCCAAATACCTGCAACTCGCCAAACAGTTCATCGACATCAGGGGCATGGTGGCCAACGGCACCGACGACAACCAGGACCGCATCCCCTTCAGAGAGCAATACAACGCCATGGGCCATGCCGTGAGGGCCAACTATCTCTATGCCGGCGTGGCCGACCTCTTCCTCGAGGACGGAGAGCAGCAACTCATGAGCAACCTCACCTCCATCTGGAAGGACATCGTCTCGCGCAAGATGTATGTCACCGGGGCCTGCGGTGCGCTCTACGACGGCACGTCGCCCGACGGCACCGACTACAAGCCCGACAACATCCAGAAAGTGCACCAGAGCTACGGCCGCCCCTACCAGTTGCCGCAGTCGACCGCCCACAACGAGACATGTGCCAACATCGGCAATATGCTCTTCAACTGGCGCATGCTGCTCGCCACCGGCCAGGCCAAGTATGCCGACATCCTGGAGACATGCCTCTACAACAGCGTGCTCAGCGGCATCTCGCTCGACGGCGAGAAATATTTCTACACCAACCCCATGCGCATGAGCGACGAACTGCCCTACAAACTTCGTTGGCCCAAGGAGCGCGAGAAATATATCAGTTGCTTCTGCTGCCCGCCCAACACGCTGCGCACCCTCTGCGAAGCGCAGGACTATGCCTATGCCGCCGGTGAGGGCGTTGTCTACGTCAACCTCTACGGCAGCAGCACGATGCGCGCCAACATCCCCGGCGCGGGCACCGTCACCATCACCCAGGAGACCGACTATCCGTGGGACGGAAAGGTGACGCTGACCATCAAAGAGTTGAAAGGGAAGAAACCGTTGAAATTCAGGTTGCGCCAACCCGGCTGGTGCAAGCACATGACCGTGACTGCCGCCGGCAAGCAGGCCGTCGGTGAGGACGACGGCTACACCACACTCGAAGGCACATGGCGCAAGGGCGACCAAATCGTCGTCGAGATGGACATGACCACCCGCATCATCGAGGCCAACCCGCTCGTGGAAGAGGCACGCGGACAGGTGGCCGTGCAGCGCGGCCCCATCGTCTATTGCGCCGAGAGCACCGACCTCTCAGACATCGACATCGACGATGTGTGCATCGCCGCCGGCACCGGTTTCCGGCCCGTGGAGACAGTGATTGCGGGCAGCCGCATCATCGCCCTCGAAGGGAAGGCGCTCGTGAGGAAAACCGACCAGTGGGACGGCATCCTCTATCGCGACCTGAGCACCAAGGGAGAACAGAAGACCATCCGCCTGATTCCCTATTATGCGTGGGGCAACCGCGGAAAGAGCGAAATGAGCGTATGGATGCCCGTAGCCTACTGATAGCAGCCGCCCTGGCCACCGCCGTGGCAGCACAGGCCGCCGACATCCGCATCGACGTGGAGCCGGGAGAGTTCACTATCGAGCAGGCGCTGCAGCAGGCACGCCTCATGCGACTGCACGGTGAGGGCGACAGCGCCATCCTCCGTCTGAAGAGCGGCACCTACCGTCTCTCACAGCCCATCGTGCTGCGCCCCGAAGACAGCCACACGAGGATTGAGGCGGTGGGACAGGTGCGCGTCAGCGGCGGCGTGGCCATCGGCAGATGGCAGAAAAAAGGACGCCTGTGGGTGGCCGACGTGCCAGAGTGGAACGGACGGCCGCTGGAGTTCCGCCAACTGTGGGTGAATGGCAGGAAGGCGGTGCGCGCCCACGATGTCGCCGACTTCGAGCAGATGCACCGCATCCGCTCTATGGACAAGGCCAAGGAGACCCTCTATGTGCCTGCCGAGGCCGTGAGGAAAATCATCCGCGCAAGCCATGCCGAGATGGTGCTCCATGAGATGTGGTGCGTGGCCAACCTGCGCATCAAGGACATCAGGATAGCCGGCGACAGCGCCGCGGTCACCTTCCACAATCCCGAGAGTCACGTGCACTTCATGCACCCCTGGCCCTCGCCGATGACCGGCACCCAGGGGCACAACTCCGCCTTCTACCTCACCAATGCGGCCGAACTGCTCGACGAGCCGGGAGAATGGTTTCTCGACACCCGCGCACAGCGGCTCTACTATATGCCCCGAGAGGGTGAGGACATGCGCACCGCCGAGGTGGTGGCGCCCGCCCTCGAGACGCTCATGCGCGTCGTAGGCACCCCCGACCGTCCCGTCGCCGACGTCAGCGTGACGGGCATCACTTTCTGCCACACCACATGGATGCGCCCCAGCACCCACGGTCACGCGCCGCTGCAGGCAGGCATGTATATGACCGAAGCCTATAAGATCAAACCGCAGATCAGCCGGCCCAACGGCGACCACAAACTCGACAACCAGGGATGGGTGGGACGGCCGGCAGCCGCCGTCGCAGTAGACGCGGCCACCGACATGACCTTCAGCGGCTGCTCTTTCGAGCACTGCGCCTCCACCGCCCTCGACTATCACACCTTCATCCGGGGAGGAGGCATCAGCCACTGCCGCTTCAGCGACATCGGCGGAACGGCCATCCTCGCAGGCACCTTCGGCCCCGAAGGGCATGAGGCCCACCTGCCCTATCTGCCCGCCGACATGCGCGCCGTCTGCACCGGCCTGACCATCAGCGACAACCGCATCGACGACGCCGCCAATGAGGACTGGGGCTGTCTGGGCATCGGCGCCGGTTATGTGAGAGGCATCCGCATCACCCACAACGAGGTGTCGAACGTGTCGTATACCGGCATCTCGCTGGGATGGGGCTGGAACCAGCAGACCTGCGCCATGGCCGACAACCTCGTCAGCGGCAACCTCATCCACCACTATGCCCGCCACATGTACGACACCGCCGGCATCTATACCCTCGGCGCCCAGCCACACACCTTCATCGAGGAAAATGTGGTGAGCGACATCTACACACCCGGCTATGTGCACGACCCCGAGCACTGGTTCTATCTCTACACCGACGAAGGCTCGTCGTACATCACCGTGCGCAACAACTGGACTCCCTCGGAGAAATACCTCAAAAACGCCAACGGCCCCGGCAACACCTGGCAAAACAACGGCCCCGCCGTCGCCGACAGCATCAAGGTCCACGCCGGCCCACGCCCATCAATCCCATAAAAGCCCATCAATCCCATAAAAGCCCATCAATCCCATAAAACCCATTAAGCCCATAAAACCCATCAATCCCATAAAACCCATCACCCCCATCACCCCCATCCCCCTATGAAAAAAGAAAAAGGAAGCCTCAAGAGCACCATCGCCGTCTCGCTGACCAACTATCTCGACGCAGGAGCCATCGTGGCCGGCGCCAGCGGACTCACCCTGTGGAAAGACTATCTCAGACTGACGGAGAACCATCTGGGATGGCTCCACGCCATCAGCGCCAACTGCCTCGGAGCAGCCATCGGAGCCATCATCGGAGGGTTCCTGGCCGACAGATATGGCCGTAAGGCCATCTATACCTACAACATGCTCATCTACATGCTCGGCGTGGCACTCATCATGTGCTCGGTGTCCTTCCCCATGCTCCTGTTAGGATTTCTCGTCACCGGCATCTCCGTGGGAGTGGGCGTGCCGGCCTCATGGACCTATATCTCCGAGAGTTCGGAGGTGGGCAACAGGGGTCGCAACATCGGCATCTCGCAGATGGCGTGGGGCATCGGCCCCACCATCATCCTTATCTTAGGCACACTGCTCGCGCCGCCCACGACGGGTGCGGGCACCGAAGGTCTTCTCTTCGGCGCCGTGCAGTCGGTGGCCGCCCTCTTCGGTGTCACTGGCGAGGGGAGTGCGCTCAACGTGTTCAGCAGCCGCATCGTCTTCGCGTCGCTCTTCATCGTCGCCTTCATCGCCTGGCTGCTGCAGCGCCGTCTGGAAGAGTCGAAGGAATGGGAGAGCATGCGCTCGTCCACACAAGTGCGCCAAGGCACCTTCGACTCCTTCGGGGCCCTCTTCCGCAACAAAATCAACGTGCGCACGATGCTCTTTCTCGCGGGCATGTACCTCACCTGGAACCTGGTAAGTTCGGTGATGGGCTTCTTCCAGCAGCACATCTACGAGACGGCCGGCGGACTGTCCAACGAATATGCCAATATGCTCAGCGTGGGACAGTGGCTCATCATCATCGCCACCACCTTCGTCTTCGCGATGATTGTCGACAAGGTCAACCAGCGGTGGCTCTACTTCATCGGCGTAGGCTTCGCGGTGACGGCATGGCTGCTCGTCATCACCATCGGCATCAACAGTCTCGCGGGACTGCTCATCTTCACCCTTCTGTGGGGACTCCAGGGGGGCATCTCCGTGCAGTCGTTCTATGCGCTGTGGGCCTCAGAACTCTTCCCCGCCCGCTACCGTGCCGCTGCCCAGGGTGTGATGTTTTTCGTGGTGCGCGGCCTCTCTGCTGTCTGGAGCCTGGGCTTCGTCTCCATCTACGGCGAGCATGGCGAAGGCTTCACCGTCGCCGCCTATGTGATGCTCACGCTGCTGCTCATCTCACTCATCATCGGCACCACGATGGCTCCCGACACCCGCGGTAAGACACTCGAACAAATCACCAAAGAAAGATACGAAGAATAAAATAAGATACGAAGAATAAAGAAAGATACGAAGAATCATGACAAATAAGAAACCCCTCTGCGGCATCATCCCTCCGCTCGTCACCCCGCTCATCGACAACGAGACCCTCGACACGGAGAGCCTTGAGCGACTGATAGAACACCTCATCGCCGGCGGTGTGCACGGCCTATTCATCCTCGGCACTACCGGCGAGGAGCAAAGTCTGAGTTACAAGTTGCGCAAGGAGATGATACAGCAGGCTGCCCGTATCAACCGCGGCCGACTGCCCCTGCTGGTGTGTGTCACCGACACCTCCATCGTCGAGAGCATCCGCCTCTCACGCGTGGCCGCCGACTCGGGAGCCGACGGCGTGGTGTCTGCCCCTCCCTATTACTTCGCTCCTGGCCAACCCGAACTGGCACAGTTCTATGAGGAGCTGGTCCCGCAACTGCCCCTGCCCGTCTTCCTCTACAACATGCCCTCGCACGTGAAGGTGAGTTTCGCGCCCGACACCGTCAGCCGCATCGCGCGGAATCCGCAGGTGGTGGGATTCAAGGACTCCTCGGCCAACGCCGTCTACTTCCAGTCGGTGCTCTACAAGATGCGTGAGCGCCCCGACTTCGCCATGCTGGTGGGACCGGAGGAGATGACCGGAGAGAGTGTGCTCCTCGGGGCCCACGGCGGCATCAACGGAGGCGCCAACATGTTTCCCGAACTGTATGTGGCCATGTACGACGCGGCGAAGGCCGGCGACCTCGGACGCATCCTCCGGCTGCAGCAACTCATCATGCAAATCTCCACCACCATCTATACCGTGGGCAAACACGGGTCGAGCTACCTCAAAGGTCTGAAGTGCGCCCTCTCGCTGCTTGGCATCATCAAGGACGACTTCGTGGCCTCTCCTTTCTACAAGTTCGACCCACCCGAGCGTGACAAAATCAGGAAGGCACTGGCCGCCCTTCCCATTGAGAACGGGAAACTGAAGCTATGAACACCATCGACCTCATCATCTTCCTCGTCTTCACCCTGGGAGTGGTTGTCTTCGGGTGCTCGTTCTATAAGAAAGACAACACCTCTGCCGACTTCACCCAGGCGGGCCGCTCATTGCCCGGATGGGTGGTGGGCATGAGCATCTTTGCCACCTATGTGTCGAGCATCAGCTACATCGGCTATCCCGGAAAGGCCTTCGCCTCCAACTGGAATGCCTTTGTCTTCTCACTCTCCATCCCCGTCGCCAGCTTCTTCGCGGCACGGTTTTTCGTGCCCTTCTACAGGAAGGGAGGCAGCGTCTCCGCATACACCTTTTTGGAGGAGAAGTTCGGCAGGTGGGCCAGACTCTATGCCTCGGCCTGCTATCTGCTCACACAGATAGCGCGCATGGGCAGCATCCTCTACCTGCTCGCCGTGCCGATGCACATCCTCATGGGGTGGAACCTGCACATGGTGATTATCGCCACCTCGGTGGCCATCATCATCTACTCGATGCTCGGCGGTCTGAAGGCGGTCATCTGGGCCGACGCCATCCAAGGCATCATCCTCATCGGCGGCGCGCTGCTGTGCCTCGCCATCC
>CADBLU010000051.1 GCA_902795605.1 uncultured Prevotellaceae bacterium
ATTGGCAAATTAAGCCAAAAATGGACATAAAACAGTTAAACAACACTAAAATATGACCCAATTGTTTGGATTGCAACATAGAAGAGAGGTCGAGCGACTTCAGGTTCTTGCAACTGGAGAACATGCAGAACATCGAGCCGACTTTGGAGGTGTTGAGACCAGTGACTATGATGCTTTCAAGCAAGCTGCAGTTCTCAAACATCGAGGTCATGTCGGTCACATTGCCGGTGTCCCAAGCGCTGATGTCGATCGATGTCAGTTTGGAACAGCCTTTGAACATCTCCTCCATCGACGTCATCTTGTCGGTTTTCAGATTTTGGATGTTGACGATGGAGGTCAGGGCGCTCATCCCGTAGAACCATGACTTACCGTTGGTGGGGTGAAACTCTGCAAACGAGGGGTCGAAGGTGACGGTCTTCACCTTGCTCACCGCGCTGCTCCAGCTGGGCCGGTCTCCACTGTAGGTGATAGCGTAGGGAGTGCCCGTGCGCGACGCCTTCTCGTCGTCATAATAGAAAGTCATGGCAGTCTTGGCCGTGGTGATCAGCGCATAGGCTTCCTTGGCCTGTGTGCCTGCGGCGGCAAAGACCATGAGCAGGACTGATAAAAGGCGGTACTTCATGTCTGTCATTTTTTGTCTCATTTTTATTTTATTTTGTCTGTCTTGTCGCATGTAAAAATAGATTTGAGACTGCGTCCCGATGAAAAGAGGTTTTCTCTCGTGTGCAAAATTACTTCTTATTTTTTTAATGACCACACTCATGCCGCATAAAATAGTAGGATGTGTAGAAGAATTTTCTAAAGAATACGATTCCACCTTGAATGCATCGTTGGTGACAAACCGCCAACTTCGTTTCTGAAAATTTGGAAATCTCATGTTTTTTATCTATCTTAGCCGCCAAATAAAGAAGATGTGCCATGTACCCAAAGAGAAAATATCCCGTAGGCATACAGAGTTTTGAGAGCATTCGCACAGATGGATACGTCTATGTGGACAAAACTCAGTTAATCTACAAGATGATAACTTGTGGAAAACCATATTTTCTGAGCCGCCCCCGGCGGTTCGGCAAGTCGCTGCTCTGCTCAACCCTCGAGGCTGTCTTCTCTGGACGGCGCGAACTTTTCGAGGCTTTTACCACGGAGGATGGTATTGAGCAGCCGCAACTCTTTATCGCCACTACTGGTTGGAAGTGGCAACCCCATCCGGTCATCCGCTTCGACTTCAGCAAGGGACACCAATACACCTTGCCCGCCCTTGACGAGATGATAGAAAGCACCCTCTTATACTATGAGGGGAAATGGGATGTTACGTCAAAGTTCAAGGGACACAATGTGAGGTTCATCCATCTCATCGAGGAGGTTCACCGCCAGACGGGTCAGCGCGCCGTGGTCATCGTCGACGAATACGATACGTTTATGCTCCATAGTATCGGCGATGAGGCGTTGGAGAAGGGAGTGCGCGAGCGCTTCTCCAACCTCTTCGGTACAATCAAGTCGCTTGACGACCACCTGCAGTTCGTCTTTATCACCGGCATCTCCAAATTCTCGCAGATGGGCATTTTCAGTACGCTCAACAATCTGAAGAACATCTCCATGCTCGCTGACTATGAAGCCCTCTGCGGCATCACCGAGGAGGAACTCACCACCCAACTCAGGCCTGATATCGAACTGTTGGCGCAAAGACGCGGGAAAACCTACGACGAGACATTCAGCGAACTCAAACGCATGTACGACGGCTATCACTTCAGCCGCCAGATGACTGACATCTACAACCCTTTCAGCCTCTTTAATGCTCTTGACTCAGGTGATATCGGCGACTATTGGTTCGACAGTGCCACGCCAAGTGCTGTCTTAGACATGCTGGCAAAGATGCCGCCCGTCGAGCTCACCGACATCGACGGCGTCGTATGTCCTATCGAAGATTTCGATATCCCTTTCAACAGTTATGAGAACCATTTGCCCGTGCTCTACCAGAGCGGATACCTCACCATCAAGGACTACGACAGGGAGTGCGACGATTTCGTGTTGGGATTGCCCAATGCCGAGGTGCGCAGGGGATTCGCCAACAGCCTCTACCAATACACAATGGCTGTCAGGGGCATCGACACCAACAAAAACAGGCTTTACCGTGCTTATCACTCATTCCGTCGCACAGACGACCTGTCGGCCTTTATCGAAGCCATTCGGGCATTCTTTGCAGGCATCCCCTACCACCTTGCGGAGAAGGACGAGCGCCACTATCATGTCATCCTCTACACGCTGCTCACCGCCTTCGGTGCTGATATTTGTGCCGAGGAGCCCACTGCGAAGGGACGTGCCGATATTGTGCTGAAGATGCCACGCGGAATCTATGTCATCGAACTGAAATATGACGACACTGCCGAGAATGCCCTCGCACAAATCGACAGCCGTGGCTATGCTGAAAAATACCGGCTCGACGGGAGGCCCGTCACCAAAGTGGGCATCGCCTTCTCATCGGAAGAGCGCAACATCACTGATTGGCGGAGTGAGGCGGTTGGCTGATTCGATATTTCCTGATTGCTTATGCAAAGACCGAGTCACCTCTTTTTCACACTCCTGCTCCTGCTGAATGTAGCCGTTCTGCGTGCGGGCGACCTCACCCGGTATGTCAACCCCTATATCGGCACTGGCGGTCACGGCCATGTGTTCTTGGGAGCCAATGTGCCTTTCGGCATGGTGCAGGTGGGTCCCACCGAGCCGGTGCGGGGTTGGGACTGGTGCTCCGGCTACCACTATTCCGACTCGGTGCTGGTGGGTTTCGGGCATCTTCATCTCAGCGGAACCGGAATAGGCGACCTCGGCGACATCTCTCTTCTCCCCGTGGCCGACACTGCCCATGTGCGCCCGTGTTTCTCACATCTCCATGAGACCGTACGGCCCGGCTACTACTCATTGCTCATCGATGAGAGCCAGATAAAGGCCGAACTCACAGCCACCGCCCGTTGCGGCATGCACCGATACACTTTCCCTGCCGCGCAGGCAGAGGCGCAGGTGCTGCTCGACCTTGAGAGAGGCATCGGGTGGGACCGGCTGAGCGGGTGCCATGCCGAACAGAGAGGCGACCGGCTCATCGTGGGAGGCCGGCGCTCCACGGGTTGGGCGAGAGACCAGCAGGTGTTTTTCGCCGCTGAGTTCTCGCGGCCTGTCCGTATGGAACGTATGCGCGGCGACTCCCTTGCCGTGGTCAGTGCCCCCAACGACGGACAACCTCTGCTTGTCAGGGTTGGCATCTCGCCCGTCAGCATCGACGGCGCCCTGGGCAACCTTCGGCAAGAGATGCCCACTTGGGATTTCGATGCATACGCCGCTGCTGCCGACGACCTGTGGGAACGGCAGTTGGAGAAGGTGCGTGTGTCTTCGGCCGATGAGCATGCGCTGCGAATCTTCTATACCTCGCTCTATCACACAATGGTGGCTCCCTCGGTGTTCTGCGACACCGACGGCCGTTACCGTGGCGCCGACGGTCAGGTGCACCAGGGCGATTTCGTCTGCTACACCACTTTCTCGCTGTGGGACACCTACCGTGCCGCCCATCCGCTGATGACGCTCATCCATCCTGAGCGGCAGCGCGACATTGCTGAGACGATGCTCCATATCTATGAGCAGCAGGGGAAATTGCCGGTGTGGCACCTCTGGGGCAATGAGACCGACTGCATGGTGGGCAACCCTGGCATCCCAGTCTTGGCTGATATCGCCCTGAAAGGTTTTGACGTGGACATTCCCCGCGCCCTCGAGGCTGCCGTGGCATCGGCACAGAGAGACGAACGTGGGATGAGATGGCTGAAGGAGTACGGCTATCTGCCCTACGACAAAGACAGTGAGGGTGAGACGGTGTCGAAAGGTCTGGAGTATGCGCTGGCCGACTACTGTGTGGCACGGTTAGCGACTCTGCCTTGCAGTGGCGACTCCACCGGTGCCGTCTACCGCCATTTCATAGAGCGGAGTGGCGCTTGGCGCCGATATTTCGACCCTCAGACGCGTTTTATGCGTGCCGTGGACAGCGAGGGGCGTTTCAGCACCCCTTTCAGTCCGTTCAGTACCGTCAGTGGAGAGCGTCGCGACTACACCGAGGGTAACGCGTGGCAGTATCTGTGGCTTGTGCCCCACGACGTGTACGGGCTCATCCGGCATCTTGGAGGCGACTGTCCCTTCGTGCAGCGGCTCGACTCACTCTTCATCGCCGAGGGCGACTTGGGTCAGGATGCGCCTCCCGACATCTCCGGCCTCATCGGCCAATATGCCCACGGCAATGAGCCGAGCCACCATGTCATCTATCTCTATCACTATGCCGGCATGCCGTGGAAGGCCGCTCCGCTGTTGCGCCGTGTGTGTGCCGAGTTGTATCACGATGCCCCCGACGGGCTGAGCGGCAACGAGGATGTCGGGCAGATGTCGGCATGGTATGTCCTCACCGCCATGGGACTCTATCAGGTGGAGCCTGCCGGCGGCCGCTACCTCATCGGTTCACCGCTCTTCGGCGAGGTTGAGGTGAAAGTGGGCGAGGGGAGGACCTTCCGCATCGTGGCTCGCGGCAACAACGCCGACAACGTCTATGTGCAGCGTGCGCGACTCAACGGGAAAACATACAAAAAATCGTATATCGACTTTGCCGACATCGTGAAAGGCGGAACGCTGGAACTGCAGATGGGATCGGCTCCCACCGACTACGGGCGCAAGCAGGACTGTAGGCCGTGAGCGGCCCCGCCTCGATAAAAACAGTGTTGAAAAGTCGTAGAGAATGGCTTCCAGTGTCGTAATGTCGGAAGCCGTTTCGTTTGGTTCACTTCGATACGTTGGCCAGCACCCCTCCGTCGTGGATGATGTGCAGGTCGCGCTGTGGGAACGGAATGCTGATGCCCGCATTGTTGAGCGTATCATAGACACATTCCAGGATGGCGCAGTCGTCGTTGTATTGGGTCACCACCGGCACCCATGCCACCACCTGCAGGTTGACGCTGTTGTCGCCAAACTCCCTGAGCAGGACGCTCACCGGATGGTGGTTGGGGTCTTGCTGGATGAAGTCGAGTTGCTTGACGGCCTCCACGAGCAACTGGCGGGTGCGGTTGATGTCGGTGCCATAGGCCACGCCCACGTCGAGCGTGTGCTTCTCGTAGCCGTGGTTCTTGGTCATATTCTGGTAGTTCTTTGTGAAGAGCTGGCTGTTCTGGAAGGCGATGACCGAGCCGTCGACCGACTCCACCATGGTGCTTGTGTAGCTGATGCTCGACACCTTTCCACGGATGCCGTCGCAGATAATCCAGTCGCCCACCTTGATGCGTCCTGCCATGAGCGAGATGCCGTAGTAGATGTTCTCGAGGATGTCTTTCAAAGCAAAACCGATACCGGTGGAGAGACCTCCCGAGACCACCATGAGCCATGTGGTGTCGACGTTGCAGATAGCGAGGACGATGAGGAGCCATCCACCCCACACCAACAGTTGGATGAGGTTCTTGCCCATCACAAAGCGGCTCTCGGCCGTGGAGGCATCCCTTTCGCGCAGGAAATGCATGAGGAAAGCTTTGGACGTGCGGTTGATATAAGAGAAAACCATCCAAAGGATGATGACCAACGTGATGTTGAGCACGCTGATGGTGATGTTGGCCGAGTGGATGAACTTATAGGTGAAGATGCGCCATGTGAGTTCGGTGAGGTTGAACACCGAAGCGGCCCAATAGATGGCCAGCAGCACCGACATCACGCCGAGGACGGGCAGCACCACGCTGTAGAGCAGGTCGCCCTTCCAGGTGTCGGTCACGGCGGGTTTCACATAGGGCAGTCCGTTGTCGGCGAGCTTTTCTCTCCGGTTTTGTTCGCTTCTCTCGCGGTAGGCCTTGATCCACGACCTGAGACAGGTGATGGTGAGGATACATGTGAGCTGCATCACCCACCAGATGAGGAGCTGCACGCTGAGGAGCGTGTATCCTATCCATGAGCTCACCACCGAGATGATGAACACGAGCATGGAGATGTGGTTGTAGAAGATATCGGAGTGCGGGATATTGTCGTTGTGGCGGCTGATGACCCACCATTGCCAGATGGCGCACACGAGGAGGATGGGCGGCAGCAGCACGTTGACCAACTCGTTGGGGATGAGGATGATGCGGAAGGAGATGATGATGAATCCGATGACGACGAGGGGAGCGTAGATGCGCAGTGCGCTCATCAGTTGCTCGGACTTCACGCGCAGCAGCAGCGAGACGAGGATGACACCCAGCAGCCAGGCATACTGTGTGAGGAGTCCGCTGGCCATGATGAAGAAGTTCTGGTCCCAAGAGAGTCTGATCACCTGCAGGGCGACGGCGAAGATGAGCACGGTGGCAGCCATGATGATGACGGTGCGCTTGGCCATGAAACTGGGTGTGCGCAGCCGTTCGGGCAGCACCTTGGCACCGAGGAAACTGAGTCCCATGGCCGCGAGTGCGAAAATGGCCATGGTGATGAAGAGTCCGATGATCATGCGGCTGTCCCATTGCGACCTCACGTTGTCGTAGGGCTCATATTTCTCAAGTACCGTCTCTTTCGTCTGCGACAGATGTGAGCGGAAATCGGAGAGGATGCTCAAGTAGTTCTCGCCGCCGTTGACGAAGATATTGCTTTGTATCTCGTTGTAGCGCAGGTTGGCGTAGTCGTTGAGTTGCTGCAGTCGTTCCTCCGTCGACTTGTAGATGTTGATATAGTCGCTCATGCTGCTGCGGTTCTCCCTGAGCATGCGGCAGATACACACCGACAGTGTGAGACATACGTTGCGGTCGATTTTTGCCTTTTCCGTAAGGCTCCGTATGGGTATTTTGTTAAGGCTGTTGCGCAGGCTGTCGTAGCGTGCAATCTCTGAGTCGATATTGGCGATGCTGTTGCGGAAGGGGAGGATTTTGCGGTGGTAGTCGCGGTAGAGTTTGGTCACCTCGTTGCAGGCATAGGTCAGGTCGAAGACATAGTCTTCCTTCTGTGAATAGAGCATCAGGGCGTTCTGGTTGCTGCGTTTAGAGATGTCGATGAGTTCTCTGAGCACCTGCTCCCTGTCTTTCTTATGTTTGAGGGCCTCGTCTTGCAGTTCACGGTAGTAGTTGGTGATGTCCTGCCGCAGGATGGGGAGGGTCTGGTCGAGGTCTTTCTCTTTGAGCACGGCGTGTGCTGGCAGCCATGCGAGGAGAAAGGCGACTATCGTGAGAAGTATCTTTTTGTCCATATTGGGTGCGTGGAGTTAGTATACTGTTTCCAAATCATCAATTTCGTTTGCAAAAATAATGATTTTTTCTAAAAAACACTCATTCACTGAGGTTTTTAACGTGAAAAGCCGTGATTCAAATGACAAAATTATTCACTTGTTGATTCTTCGTCAGTATAGGCGCTATGACTTGCAAGAGTAATGTCTACACTCCTCGGGGCGGGTATTGTGCACGAGAAATCCAATCATACGCGCTCCACCATTCCTGGCTTTTGTATGGACATGCTGTATGGGCTTGGTTTATGCATGTCCGAAAACCAAACGGTTCCCAGAAAATGTAGGGATTTCAGGCCGTTTTGCTCCCAATCCAACCATACAGGTTAAGAAAATTTAGAATAATGTCGTGATAAGCTGCCAAATGTATTGTTTTTAGGTACATTTGGTAGCTTATCGGTGTTTTTTTCACTTGTAAATACCATAATAGTCTTCTGATTATGTTATTAATTCTTAAATGTCGTTAAATCAAGGTTTTGCAGCGATTTCATTTACTCTTAGTCCGCCATTTTCTCG
>CADBLU010000052.1 GCA_902795605.1 uncultured Prevotellaceae bacterium
AAACCAATATGCTTCATAATTCTTTGTGGTATTAGTTCCATAATGATTTTTGTGAAAAACCGTCGCTGTCATCATCGTCATCCGACGTCTGATAGCCAGAAATGGTAGCATTGATGCCTTCCTCGACGCTCCCTGCGAGCAGGGGGCTCTCCATAGTCAAAGGCACGGCCTCTATCGTGGGTTTTGTGTAATATCTTTTCATCTTGGTGTAATGTTCTCTTATAAGCTAACCTAAATTTCATACTAAAATAAAGGAGCGTGAGGTTTTTAATACTAATCCTTTGGTATGCAGAGAAAAGGGTTACTTTTACAGAGCAAAATCCAAACTAAACCTCATTTGTGCAAATTTAGCTATTTTTTAATTAGCAACCAAGAAAAATCAGAGAAAATTCACTTCTGGATGATGGGGACGGAGTTTTTGAATCATGGAGACGGAGTTTTTGGATCATGGGGACGGAGTTTTGGAATCATTGGACGGAGTTTTGGATACGTTTTTTGTCTTCAATCTTTGGATGATCCTCAGCTCAAGCCCCGTGAGCGCAGTTTAGGGGTCGACGATTCCTATCGTCGAACATCCCAAAAATCTTTGTCACACACTCCAAAAGTGCTTGCTAAATCCTCATGATTCAAAAACTCCGTCCCCATGATCCGCATGACCCATAATAAAAAAGGGGAGCTCCCATAGAATGAGATACTCCCCCGAATAATCCTATCCGACGTAGGATTACTATAAAAACTCATTATTTTTCTAAGTGTTTTATCGACACTCATTTGTAAAAACCTTTGGTGTGAAGGAGGTAAATATAACACTGTTGTCGATTGGTTTACACTTCACTGGAAAAAGCCCTATTTAAAGGGGTTTTCAATCATTATAAAGGTGTTTTCGGATATTTTCTCCTCGCAAATATAGTAATTATTTGGGTACATTGTTTCTGAAGTGTCAAATTTTTAACAATTATTATACTTGTCTGCCAAAGTCGTATTTATTCAGCGAATCATCTATGTATGCCATGAATAGTTGACTTACTTACTGCGTAACTACATAGCGATTATTGTTTTTAACATGTAATCGATTTTGTCGCTTGGCTCGTCCAAGAATTCCCACGAATTTATCGATAATCTCAACAATATGGAGTAGTTGATACCATTCCTTTAAGTTTTGCATGCCTGTAAGTAAAAATTTCCGTATAATTATATGGCAATTATATGTTTTAGAACTATTCGCAGAACTGCCACTCACTGCCTTCTGCGCTTAAAAAATGTTAAGCTGGTGCAGTGTTTGGCTGATGCTTTTTTACTTTTTTTGCATTCCAACGTCTAAAGATAAAGAATCAAGAAACCGAAAGACATCAATTCTGAATCATTGATACCACCGTTTTGACTTATTGACGAAACCATTTCTAACTTATTTATAAAACCATTCAAACGATTGTTTATGAAACGCATGATTCTCATGACGGCTGTCTTTTGCTCAATGATGGCCTACGGACAAGTGGCAGAGGACTTTAAGCCTGCCAGTACCAACCAAGAAGGCCATCAGTATCCGATGGTCAATTCGCAGCGCAGGGTGCGCGCCCAGATTTCGGCGCCCGAGGCCACGAGTGTGAAACTCGACATTGGCGGTGTGAAATACGACATGGTGAAAGACGCCGAGGGAGTGTGGACGGGAGAGTCGGAGCCCCAGGACGAGGGTTTCCACTACTATCAGCTCAATATTGACGGAGCCTCCGTGCCCGATCCCGGCAGCAAATACTACTATGGTGCCAGCCGGTGGGGTAGCGGTATCGACGTTCCTGCCGCCGACGAGGACTTCTATCAGGTGAAGAACGTTCCCCAGGGCCGTGTCGAGGAGGTCTACTATTACTCGTCGGTGACGGAGAAGATGCGCCACTGCTATGTGTATCTGCCCGCTGCCTACCGTCAGAATCCCACTCAGAAATTCCCCGTCCTCTACCTGCAGCACGGCATGGGAGAGAATGAGACCGGCTGGTCGGCTCAGGGCAAGACCGGCATCATCATGGACAACCTGATTGCAGCCGGCAAGGCCGTGCCTTTCATCATCGTGATGGACAACGGCCTCAACGCGCAGCCCGCCCATCCCGACACCACACAGGCTGCCGGAGGCTTCCCCGGATTCCCGCGGATGGGTGAGCGTCCCCAGGGCATGCGTCCCGGCGGTGGCCAGGGTATGCGTCCTGCCGGTGGTTCGGGCATGCGTCCCGAAGGTCCCCGTCCCGGCGGTCCCCGTCCTGGTGGTCCCCGTGGTCCCCGCCGTGGTGGTTTCGGCGGTTTCAACGCCTTCCAGGATGTTCTTCTGAAAGACATCATCCCGATGGTGGAGAACAACTACCGTGTGATTGCCGACGCCGACCACCGTGCCATGGCCGGTCTGTCGATGGGCGGCATGCAGACGCACATGATCACGCTTGCCAACCCCAAGCAGTTTGCCTATGTGGGTATGTTCAGCGGCGGCACCTTCCGCACCGAGGAGCTTCAGGATGCCTCCGACTTCAAGAAGACGAACAAAGTGCTCTTCATGAGTTGCGGCGGCAAGGAGAACATGGGAGTCGACCAGGCCGCCGAGGCCCTTCGCGGGATGGGCATCAACGCCCGCTCGTATGTGTCGCCCGAGACTGCCCATGAGTGGCAGACATGGCGCCGCAGCCTTTATCAGTTTGCTCAATTGCTGTTCAAGTAAGCCGTTATGATGAAAAAAGTCTTTATCGCCTGTCTGCTGCTGCTTGCCGCGGCAGCACAGGCCCAGACAGCAAGAACCTTTAAGTTGCCGCTCACTGCCGACGGCGATGCCCACATGGTGGCGTTCCTGCCTGAGCATCCCACCGGCCGTGCCATCGTAGGCATCCCCGGAGGCGGCTACTCGATGTTGTCCAACACCCATGAGGGCACGCAGTGGTCGCAGTGGCTCAACGGTCAGGGCATCGCCTATTTCGTGGTCAACTACCGTCTGCCCAACGGCGACCGCACGCGTCCTGTCAGCGACGTGGAGAGCGCTTTCCGCATCGTGCGCGACTCGGCGGCCCTCTGGAATGTCTATCCTCACGACGTGGGCATCATGGGCTTCTCTGCCGGCGGCCATCTGGCCTCTGTCATCTCCACGCTCTCCGACTTCGAGGTGCGTCCCGACTTCACCATCCTGTTCTATCCTGTCATCTCCATGGACGAGCGTGTGTCGCACCGCTACTCATGCCTCAATTTCCTCGGTGCAGAAGGGCAGAAAGACCCTGAGTTGGTGAAGAAATACTCCACGCAGAATGCCGTGCGTCGGCATCTCACGCCTCCCGCCATCATCCTCGCCTCCAGCGACGACCGTCTGGTGCCGCTCGTCACCAATGGTGTGGCCTACTATACCGCCATGCGCAACGCCGGCAACCAGTGCGCCATGCACATCTATCCCACGGGTGACCACGGTTGGGGCATCGGTCCTTGGTTTAAGTTCCACGACCAGATGCTCAACGACCTGAGCAGCTGGCTCAATCAGTTGCCCGTGCATCGTCCCGAGGCGGTGCGTGTGGCCTGTGTCGGCAATAGCATCACCGACGGCCACGGCATCGAGATGGCCACCCAGTACGGTTATCCCGCACTGCTGCAGCAGCAGCTGGGCAAAGACTACTGGGTGAAGAACTTCGGTGTGAGCGGCCGCACGCTGCTCCGCGAGGGCGACTTTCCCTACACCGAGGAGATGGCCTGGCGCGATGCCCTCGCCTTCCGTCCCGACATCATCGTCCTGAAGTTGGGCACCAACGACTCGAAGCCTCAGAACTGGCGCTACAGCGACTCTTTCAAGGAGGAGCTGGAGCAGATGGTCACGCAGTTGTGTCCCGACCTTGCCGCCCTGTCGAAGTCGAAGAAGAAAGGCAAGAAGGCCCGCCAGGCTTCTGTCAGTGCCAAGCCGCTGATTTTCCTCTGCACTCCTCTGCCGGCCTTCAAGTCGTCGTGGGACATCAACGAGACGGTCATCGCCGGCGAGGTGATTCCCCGCATCCAGGAGGTGGCAGAGAAGTATCATCTTCCCGTCATCGACCTCCATGCCCAGTTTGCCGGCGACAGTTCGCTGCTGCAGGCCGACGGTATCCATCCCAATGAGAAGGGCGTGAAGAAGATGGCCGACATCATCGCCGAAGTATTGAAGAACACCAAATAACAACAATGAATAAAATGTCAGTCTTTTGTATGGCGGCACTCATGACAGGGTGCACCGCCTCCGACCTGGAGAACAAGGTCGACGAGCTTTACAACCAGATGTCGCAGGAGGAGCGTATCGCTCAGTTGCGCAGTGCCTATATGGACGATTTCTTCGATGAGCAAGGTGTGCTCGACACGGTCAAGTGCCGGCAGCTGATACCCGACGGCATCGGCCATTTCTCGCAGTACGCCAGTCAGAAACCGCTCGAGCCTGAGGTGCTGCGCGACCGTGTGGCCGCCATGCAGGATTGGCTGATGCACCACACGCCACACGGCATCCCCGCGCTCTTCCACGAGGAGGTGCTCTCGGGTGTCAACACTCGCGGTGCCACCATCTATCCGCAGCAGATAGGGCAGGCCTGCTCGTTCAACCCCGTGCTGGCCGAGAAGAAGACGCGCCAGACGGCCACAGCCATGCGCAAGATGGGCGGTGTGCTGTCGCTCTCGCCTATGGTCGACGTGTGCCGCACGCCCAGTTTCAACCGGCTCGAGGAGTCGTATGGCGAGGACGGCTACCTGTCGGCAGTGATGGGCACCGCCTTTGTCAAAGGTCTCCAGCAGGGCGATCTCCGCAAGGGTGTGGGTGCCTGCTCGAAGCACTACCTGGGTTATGGCGGCGGCGGTGATGCCGACGAGAAGGAACTGATGGAGGAGATCCTGCTGCCCCACGAGACGATGATCAGGGTGGCCGGCAGCGGGGCGCTCATGCCCGGCTATCATGCCGTGCACGGTACGAACTGCGCCGCCAACGGCGAGATCCTGAAGGAGATCCTGCGCGACTATGTGGGCTTCAACGGTATGGTGGTGAGCGACTACACTGCCATCGACCAGTTGCCCGACCTGGCCGACGAGGCACACAAGGCGGCAGCCGCCATCAACGGCGGCACCGATGTCGACTTCCCCAGGGGAGTCAACTTCGCCCACCTGCAGGAGGCCATCGACCAGGGTCTGGTGGAAGACGGCGCCTTTGAGCGTGCCGTGAAGGATGTGCTCCGCTATAAGTTCAGCTGCGGTCTCCTGGACAAGAACCCCTACCTCTATGCCGAAGGCCCCATCGCCCTCGACACGCCCGAGGAGCGCCAAACGTCGTACGACATCGCCACCCAGTCGGTGGTGTTGCTCGAGAACAACGGCATCCTCCCGCTGAGCGACAGTTGCCGTGTGCTGCTCACCGGACCCAACGCCAACAGCATGTGGGCCATGTGCGGCGACTATTCGTTTCCGTCGATGACCTATTTCTGGAAGCGCATCATGGAAGACCTCGACCATCCCCATGTGATAGGACTCTTAGAAGGCATGAAAGACCGCAAGCCCGACGGTGTGAGCGTGGCCTATTCGCGCGGCTGCGACTGGACGGAGGACATCGAGACGAAGTTCACCGTCGGCGGCGACGAGCGAGCTTGGGAGTATGAGCTGCTGCACCGTAAGGTGGACTCCGGCGAGAAGGCCGACGCGCAGGAGGCCCTCGCCCTGGCCCGTGATTGCGACGTCATCGTGGCTGCCATGGGCGAGAACGTGATGCTCTGCGGCGAGAACCGCGACCGTCAGGGTCTCCGTCTGCCGGGCCGTCAGGAGCAGTATGTCAATCAGTTGCTCGCCACCGGCAAGCCTGTGGTGCTCGTCCTCTTCGGCGGCCGCGCGCAGGTGGTGTCGGGCATCGCCGAGCGCTGTGCCGCCGTCGTCCAGGCCTGGTATCCGGGCGAGGAGGGCGGTCATGCCGTAGCCGACATCCTCTACGGGCGCGTGTCGCCCTCGGCCAAGTTGTCGGTCAGCTATCCCAACACCGAGGTCTATGAGCCCCTCTGCTACAACTACAGCGCTGCCCGCGACCCGCGGGTGCAGTGGCCCTTCGGCTACGGTCTGAGCTACACCACCTTCGAATACAAGAACCTGGTGGTGGACGAAGAGGTCTCGACCGACGACGACCTGGTGAAGGTGTCGTTCGAGGTGGAGAACACCGGTAAGGTGGCTGGCGACGAGATTGCGCAGGTCTACATCTCGCCCACCGGCGACGGACAGCATATCCGCCCCATCCAGTTGCAGGGCTTTGCCCGCGTGTCTCTCAAGCCCGGCGAGAAGAAGAGGGTGAGGATGCTGCTCTATGTCGAGCAGTTCGGCTACTACTCCCATGAGGGGCAGCGGCAGTGGAACATCGCCCCCGGCACCTTCGCCGTGAAGGTCGGTGCCTCCTCGGCCGACATACGCCTGCAAGGGCAGGTCACACTGGAGGGCGACCCCCTCAGCGTGCCTCTCAGGTCGTATTATTTCTCGGAGAGTACGGTGGAGTAGGCCTGTGCTCCACGCTATGCTTCAGCAATGTAAAAAGTAAGATGTGGCGGTCGTGGCAGAGACGCCGACCCTCAACGAACAAGAGCGCTCATCTTTTGGGCGCTCTTTTCATGTGTCTCCACCAGGCATACCATTTGCGGTGCTCCAGATAGTGCTTGTCGTGCTCATGGAGGTAGGCTTCCCGCTCGAAGGAGATGTGGTAGTAGGCGTTGCCGTCATGCGGGAGGCGGACGAGCCATTCAATGAGATACCACAGATAAAAGGGGAGGATGGCCATCTCGAGCATCTGCCGTGTGTGTATGCGCTCATGGTTGATGAGTCTTGGGGTGACCTTCGTGTCGGGACGGCAGAACAGCACGCCGAAGATATTGATCGCGGCGAAGGAGGGGAAGGGCAGGAGCCTGTTGCGGATGATGATCATGTGGCGTGTCGTCTTTGGTTGTTGGATGGTGCTTCGCGTCTGCAAATTTAGTCAAAAGATGAGAGAAAAGCAATTTTAACAGGGATTTTTGCCCTTTTCGGGTCCGTACAGGTGATTTTTTCCTCAACTTTCTCAAGTTGAAAGGAGTGTAGGAGTGTGGTAGTTTAGGAGTTTAGACATTACTCTTGCAAGTCATAGCCTATACTTTGCCGAAAGTTCTTACGCTCGGAAAAGAAAATAATTTTCTCTCCCCTCGCTCAATCGAGCTGTAGTCCAAACTCCCAATCTCCTAAACTCCTAAACTCCTAAACTCCAAAAAGTTGAGCGAATGCGAAACTCGAATGATTTTTTCTGTAAAAAGAAGCCGCCGGACCTAACGGCTGGGCGGCTTCGGATTAACTCAATTTGATTGTTGAAAAAACTGAGAGGCATCGCATTGCCCCTCATTGGTGTGGGGCGGATGCAGGGAGCGCCTGCATGATGCCTTTAGTTTCTGAATACGAGACCGTTGCCGAACTCATCGATGATGATGGGTTTGTCGCGGTTCACCTCCTCGGCGAGGATGCGCCGTGAGAGGTCGTTGAGCACGAGGTTCTGGATGGCTCTCTTCACAGGCCTTGCCCCGAATTCCGGGTCGTAGCCCTCGGTGGCGATATAGTCGATGGCATGTGGTGTGACTTCGAGCTTTATGCCCTGTGCGTCGAGCATCTTGCACAATCCGTTGATCTGGAGTCTCACCACGTCGGCAATCTCGCTCTTTGTCAGCGGGAGGAACATGATGGTCTCGTCGATACGGTTGAGGAACTCCGGACGGATGGTTTTCTTCAGCATCTCCATCACCTGCGCCTTGGT
>CADBLU010000053.1 GCA_902795605.1 uncultured Prevotellaceae bacterium
CCGAAGGTGGCGGTGGCAGTGGTGGCAACGAAGGTGATGCGAAGGGTACAGGTACACTCAATGACCCATATAATCCAGCAGGCGCAATTGCAGCAGTGAAAAATCTCACTTGGACGAGCAACGATGTCTATGAAACGACAGGCGAAGTCTATGTAAAAGGTAAGATTTCACGCATTGCAGACAAAGGCACATTCACAGAAGGCGGCACCTATGGCAACGCCTCGTTCTACATCTCAGAAGACGGTTCAAAGAATAACGAATTCTACTGTTTCCGCGTCCTTTATTTGGACAATAAGAAGTTCGAGGCAGGCCAGACAGACATCAAGGTGGGCGATGAAGTCATCGTGTGCGGTTTGCTGATGAACTATCGCAATAACACACCAGAGACAGTGGCTGGCAAAGCATATCTCTACTCGCTTAACAGCGCCGGAGGCGGCGGTGGCGGCGGCGGTGATGGTAGCGCCGGCACCTACAGCAACCCCTACACAGTGGCATCTGCCTTAGCAGCAGGCTCTGGCTCAGGTGTCTATGTCAAGGCTTACATAGTGGGCTACATTTCCGGTCAGGTACTGGCAGATGGTGCACACTTCACTGCTGAGGGTTGTGATGTGAAGACCAATCTCCTCATTGCCGGATCCGCTTCGGAGACCGATCTTAGCAAATGTATGCCCGTGCAGCTCCCCAATGGTGCCGTACGTACAGGTCTCAACCTACAGGACAACCCTGGCTATCTCGGCAAGGAAGTGCTTCTCTTAGGAAACATTGAGAAATACTTTGGTGCGACAGGTCTCAAAACTGTGACCTATGCTGAAATTGGCGGTAGCACTTTTGGAAGCAAATAACACACACATCCACTATTATACGGGCGGCACGAAGTTGTCGCCCGTTTTTTTTGTTGCAGTGATAGGAAAGGGGGCTATGGGCACTCTCTATAAGTGTAAACATCAAACAAAACCCTAAACCCAAAGCGTTATGACAACTGCAGCAAACATCCCCAGCGAAATGATTCTCAACGGCACAGCCAAGAGCACCACATTGGCAAAGAACATCATAGCCATAGCAAGCATGATTTTCGACAAGACGGCTTACCTTCTCATCTCAGCCATCTTCTTCCTCCTTGCCTATCTAATCGGTCGCTACACAGACAATCTTCTGAGCATCGACACCCCTTCATTCATCAGGATAGGCGCAATGATATCCCCTTTCATCATGGGTCTATACGGTGTGAAAGCACTCTATTCATTCTTCGTCTATCTCTTCACCTCCAAAGAAGAGGTATAAGGGCTACAGAAGAATCAAGAACGGCCATTTACCATATTTTGCAACGCTGGGAAATTTGTTGCTCATCAAACTCTAACTGATAGTTATACAGAATATTGTTCTGAAAAAAACTAACGAGGGTGTATAAAAATGAAATAACGTGAAAACCAAACTTACAGATCGCAAATAAGGAGAACGGCCCGAAGGGCCAAAAGCTGTCAGCCCAGGGCAATCGCCCTGGGTATAAGGCAGAATATTAATACCGCCCTAAAAGGGCAAAAGCGCTGCACACCTTTTGAGGGTAACGAATATCCTTTACCCTCTTTTCATGCTGGTTTTCTCAAGGTATAACCGTAATCGACCGCTTTTTCAGAGAATCACTTAACCATGTAAACGAAAGATTGCAGTCCTTGGGCAGGGAAATGATACATGTATTCCCCGTATTCTAGTTTTCTCTTTATCACCGTATCCACAATTTTAGCTATCTGCTCCACGCTGAGTTTCTTCAGGTCGAGTTGATAGGCCTCATAGCCTTCTTCTATTGCCACTGCAAAACTCTTGTTGTAACTTAGGGAGATGCTTTCCTCAGAATCATTAATAATGATTTCTTCATTCTGATCATTAAGCATAAAACTGTCAATATTGTATGCAAACGGAGTAGCCACGATACCGTCAATGAGCACACCCACTTGAAGAGTCTCACCTTCGAGTTCATCGTAATTGTCGATAAGAACTATGTCCTTGTATTTTCCATCCTTTATCACACGACACTTGAAGTAGTTGTCTTCCGATTCCAGCATATCTGCCTGGATTGGAGAGATTTCAATGTCTTGAACGCTAGCTTTGGGGATGTAAGCACTCTCAATATCGCACCATTTGCTAAGAACACACACCTTATAGAATTTGCCTTCCTCGCCGAGCACAGGAAAGACAGTGCCTTCCGAAGTCATAATGTCTGTGCTTATTTCAAACCCTGGCTTTCCAGGTTGGTCCGACCACTGGTATATGTTCTCACAGAAGTCACTCTCACAATCAGACTCTATCCAACGCATTAAATTGGGACTGTTGGTGTCGGCATTCTTGTAGAGCCCCTCTTCTGGGGTAGTCACAACAACGAATTTCTGGAATGGTGGAGGTGTCAGTTTGATTACACTTTCTGCCGCAGCTGTTGCATCAGCAGTTTTTGCAATCCCAACAGTCTTCTTTTCACTGCAGTTTGCTGTGGTTAAGGGCAACAACAAGCCCCAAAACGTCACAAACATTATTGTCTTGATGGTTTTCATAATTTGTTGATGAATTGATTTACGCCACAAAGATAGTACAAGATAAATGAAATGCAAAATAAAATGCCACATTTCTTACCATATCAGAACAGGGCACAATATTCACCGCAAAAGCGGCAAAGTAATAGACACTTTCTGATTTGGAACGCAGCCACCATAATCTCTCCGACAAACTGGTCATACCAAACGGCAGAGAATAATAGCGTGATTGGCTTAGCCAAACGTAGAGTATGTATAGGCACAGCTGACATCAAATTGCGGATTTTTTGGAAAAAGGAAAAAAAGCCAAAGAAAATTTTGTAGGGTTAGAAAATATTTGTAATTTTGCACCCCAAACGTACAAGAGAATCATTAACATTAGACGAACATTTAAAAATGAAAAAAGGAATTCATCCAGACAACTATCGCCCCGTCGTATTCAAGGATATGTCCAACGGCGATATGTTCCTTACAAAGTCCACATGCAGAACAACAGAGACCGTGGAATTTGAAGGTGAGACTTATCCCTTGGTGAAAATCGAGATCTCGAACACCTCGCACCCGTTCTACACAGGCAAGAACAAGCTTGTGGACACTGCTGGTCGCGTCGACAGGTTCATGAGCCGTTACGGCAAGATCAAGAAATAAGATACATATACTCGCACAGGACCCAGGCACACCCATGTGCCTTGTCCCTTAGGTGAGACAATAGACAAAGGTGCGTCTGAAGCGTAGTTGCATATGCGCTCAGGAGCACCTTTTTTCATTTTCAGCAGACCTACACCCTATCACCCCTACCCTACCTCTAAGCGACATGAAAACAGCCAAAATCCTCTTACTGACCCTCTTCGGAGCACTGATGTTCGCTGCCTGCGGTGACGACGACGACGATATCGGCGGCGGAAACAGCGGCGGCAACAACAACCGGACGGTGAAAAACGTCAATGCCAACCCCGCCATCAAGCCTGAGTATTTACGGCTCGAGATGCCACATATCAAGGGTGGCGACAACAACCTCGTGGTGATACACTCCACCTCTGAGTTCGGCGTGAACTACATCCTGGAGTGGGACTGCCAGAAAAAGACACAACGCTGGAGCTGCTACACCCTCGACAACTCCAACAGCATCAAGAAGGTGGACAGATACTACGACAAGGACAACCAATATCCCAAAGATCCCGATATCCCGAAGGCATACACCTTCGCCAGCGACCCCTATTGGGGCACCGGCTACGACCACGGCCACATCTGTCCCTCTTACGACCGGCTCAACAGCCGCGACTGCAACATCCAGACGTTCTATCTCAGCAACATGCAGCCACAGCGCAACGTGTTCAACGCCGGCCTCTGGCTAAAGATGGAAAACTTGGTGGGCAAGACATGGAACACCAAGAGTTTCCGCGACACGCTCTATGTGTGCAAGGGAGGCACCATCGACAAGGCTGAGCACATCCTGGGTACGCTCAAAACGGGACTCATCGTGCCGCGCTATTTCTTCATGGCCATCCTCTGCAAGAACACACAAGGCTATAAAGCCCTGGGATTCTGGGTGGAGCACCTCAACGAAGACCATAGCAACGACAACATCATCGACTATGTGGTGAGCATCGACGAACTGGAGCGGCTCACCGGCATCGACTTCTTCTGCAACCTACCCGACGACTTGGAGGAAGCTACCGAAAGAATCGTTTACCCGAATACCTGGTCGCTGAGAAACTAACGCCATGAGAAAGAGCTGCAAGTGGAGTCTCATCGGTTGGTTCGTCGCCGCCATCGCCTTGAGCGCGTGCGGAGGCAGTGGCAAAGGAGGCGAGAGCCGGCACGCCGCCTACTACTGGAGTACCACGTGGGAAAGCGACTCGGCACAGCGGCAGCTGCTCAGCAGCCACCAGATTAAAAAAATCTACCTTCGGCTCTTCGACGTGGTGGTCGACGAGCAGGGAGAGGTGATGCCCAATGCCACCATCCGATTCGCATCACCCATGCCCGACAGCGTGGAAATTATCCCCACGGTTTTCATCGTCAACGACTGCCTCGACAAGGATGTCAGCAACCTCGACCAACTGCTCCTCAAACGTATCCTGCAGATGGCCGAGACACACGATATCATGGGCGTGAAGGAAATCCAGATCGACTGCGACTGGACCCTGCGCACCCGCAACACCTACTTTGACATGCTCAGACGACTGCGCGACGCCGCACACGAGAAAGGCATCAGCCTGTCGGCCACCATCAGGCTGCACCAACTCTCACAACCGGTTCCCCCGGTGGACAGAGGCGTGCTGATGATGTATAACACCGGCGACCTGCGCAACCTGAGCAAAAACCCCATCCTCGACATGAACGACGCGGCACCCTATATGAAAAACCTCAAAGGGTACTCACTGCCGCTGAGCACAGCCTATCCTGTGTTTGAATGGAAAATCCTCGTACGCGCTGGCAGGATGGCAGGCATCCTCCACAGCGACGACGAACTGTCGGTGCTCCCCGGCGACACCATCCTCACGCGCTCGGCATCGCCCGACACCGTTGTGATGGTGCGCGAGGCCATCGACCGCATCCGCAGCGACGCCAACGATGAGCAGATACTCTTCGACATCAGCCGAAACAACATACAAAGAATCAATAACTACCACTATGAAAAAATTTATCGTCATTAACATTGCATTGCTCATCATGAGTACTCATGCATGGGCATGCGGCGACTTTGGAAACAACCACAACAACTACATGTTCAGCGTGTTTCGTAGAGAAATGATGAATTCCGAATTGTATGCCGACCGCATCAACGCTTTCTGGAAGACATACACCAACGGAGCCGCAGACTCCTATTTGTGGAACAAGGAGATTGTCAAGGATGCGGCTAAGAAAAAGGGCGACCAGGAGATGCTCAGCTACCTGAAGCAGCTCGACACCTACCTCGACATCAGCGACCAGTTGCAAGAGACATGGGACTACCCCACCAAAGAGCAGCTGAGGAAACGGCAACAGGACCTGAACACCATCGTGCAGCAGTCGGCCGCCTACAAAGGCACGAGGCTCAAACCGCAATGGCAACTGCTGAGGATGAGAGCCAACATGGTGCTCGGCAAGCATCCCGACAATATCGACTTCTGGGAGAAGACCGGCAAACGGATGCCCGAGAGCGTCTACCGCGACATGATGAACAACATCTACGCCGGCGCACTGCTCCACACCGGACGACGGACAGAGGCATGCAACATCTACGCCGAGCAAGGCGACATGCTGAGCATCAAGTGGGCCATGCGCAAGATACGCAACCTGGGAGGCATACGCACCATCTATGACGAGAACCCCAACTCGGCCACGATGAACTTCCTCGTGCAGGACTTCGTCAACAACGCCCAGGAGACCCTCGACAGCAATGCCGACAAGGAGTGGCTGGAGGAAACCATCGACGCGCGCCTCATCCTGAAGAAAGAGGTAGACAGCTTCATCGACTATGCCAAGAACGTGGTAAGCAACAAGAACACCCCCAACCCGGCCCTCTGGATGGCCGCCGTCGGTGAACTGCAGTTCCTCTACGGCCATTACAACGACGCCATGACCACACTCAACAAGGCGGTGGGCATGGAAGGCACCCAGCGCATGAAAGACAACGCAAGGGCCATCCGCATGGTGGCATCGGTGAAACCCGCTACCCTCGGCCAGGAATACAGCCAGTGGATGACGGGCGAAATGAAATGGCTCCTCGGCAAAATCAAGGAAGAAGGCGGCAACGAGGAACAACTTTACTACAACCACTACTATGATATCCTCGACAGACTCGTCTACAGCAACCTCGTACCCAAATACAAGGAGAGCGGAAGGACCGACATGGCGGCAGCCTTGATATCGATGATGGAAAGCCAAAGGTTCCTCAAAATGAGCAGCAGCCTGACAGGCAATCCGTTCAACTACTACAACGATTATTTTATCGAGCTCGACCAGATGACTCCCGAGCAGCTCATCGCCCACAGTCAGTTCATCCAATCACGAAGCAACGACCCGCTCGAGCAGTTTGTCAAGGACAACATCGAATTCGACAACAACTATTTCAACGACCTCATCGGCACCAAATACCTGGCCTACAACCAGTTTGACAAGGCATGCGATTTCCTCGGAAAGGTGCCCCTGAAATTCATGGAACAGCAGAACATCAGCTATTACCTCGCCCACCGCGACTACACCAAGCCACGTTGGATTGAGAAGCAGGCCGCCAATCAAAACGAAAACACCGACGGCCCGGGACTCGGGAAACTCTCCTCCAACCCCAAGCTCAACTTCTGCAAAGAGATGATACAGCTCAAGATCGACTACTCGAAGAGCAGCGGAGAGAAGAAGGCACAATTGGCCTACGACCTCGCCACACGCTATCTCCAGGCCTCCTACCTGGGCGATTGCTGGTATCTCACCAACTATGGCAAGAGCGTCAACGACACAGCCCGCGCCGACCGCCCCGACTTCGCGGCGATGGCTGTCAACTACCTCAACGAGAGCGCCAAGAGCAACAACGGACTGCTGCGTATCAACAGTCTCTACGGACTGGCCTATATCCCCATCGAGCCCTGGTGCAACACCGACTATGACTGGGACAACAACCGTGACATCATCACACCCCTCAGGGCCAACAGACAGTATAAGGCACTCAACGAACTCAACAACTATCTGAAGAAGGTGAACATCGGCCTGCAGCCTGAATACGTGAGGAAATGCGATGTGCTCAAGCAGTTCAGAAAGTTCGTATAAAAGGCTGTAACAGTTCAGCGAATAGCATTATAACATATAATTGCCATATAATTAGACGGAAATTTTTACTAACAGGCATGCAAAACTTGGAGAAATTATATGAACTACCTCATATTGTTGAAATTTTCGATAAATTCGTGGGAATTTATGTTAAAAACTATATTCGCTGAATGGTTATAAAAGGCTTCACTATTGTTAAATTATTCCAATAATTCAGCGAATATTGCAAGTTGTCAGACGAAAAGCGTAATTTTGCATCAGAATTATCATCACAGACCGGCCGGTAGCGCTCAGACGATAGCCGAGAGCCGCCGGCCGGCTCATAAAAACATCAGGAACCATGAGAAAAATCATTATCCTCACCATGATGCTGCTGGCCTCTTTCAACTATGCCGCTGCACAGAAACAAGCAAAGATTGAATTCGACAAGACAGTCCACGACTTCGGAACATTCTCCGCATCCGACCCCGTGAAGAAATGCACCTTCACCCTCACCAACACGGGCGACGCTCCTCTCATCATCCATCAGGTGCTCCCCAGCTGCGGATGCACGGTGGCCGACTTCACCAAGACGCCCATCAACCCCGGAGAGAAAGGAAAGATCGAGGTGACCTACAATGGCGGCCGCAACAAAGCCGGTCATTTCAACAAAGGCATCAACGTCAGGTCGAACGCTACCGAAGAGGTGTCGCGCATCTATATCAAAGGCGACATGACGGATTAATCCGATTCATTCAAAACATTGTATAAGCAAATCGGCTGGCCAAGCACCATCAGTGCTGAGCCAGCCGATTTCTTTGATATCAAGTTTATTGTCTTGGAGTTTAGGAGTGTAGGAGTTTGGGAGTTTAGACAGTTGATTGATGATGAAGTGAACTGTAGGTGAAACCATACCACAGATGAAACCTTGACAGCGATGGCGCGTGATTCACAACAGTAATGTCTAAACTCCTAAACTCCGAAACTCCTAAACTCCTAAACTCCTAAACTCCTTTGTTTCCCGATGCAGCGCTGCCGTTTTCCCGATGCAGCGCTGCCGATGAGGTCAGAACGAATAGGAGAAGCCGATCGACATGAACTCCTGGAACTGGAAGTATCCGTGATGGTCGTCGCGGGGTGTGCTGTCGTCGAAGCGGGGATAGAAGAAGAGCTTCGTGGAGATGTACTTGTTGAATTTGAACGTGAAAGTGTTCTCCCACTCCCACTCTGCCCTACCGTAGGTGGTGAAGCCATACATACGGGTCTGATAGGCGATGTTCTCTGCGATGGCCCATTTCAGGTCGATGGTGAACTGCGAACCGAAGTCGTGGAGCACGTGCTTGTCGGCTTCGATGCCATAGCGCGTGGGCAGCCATACGTTCTCGTCAAACCAGCGGCGGCCGACGTATTTCATGTTGTAGGCAAAAGGAGCCAAGTGAATCGTACCGGTGAGCTTCTTTTTCCAAGCCTCTACCGTGTAGTCCATACCGAGTGAGATGTTGAGGTTGAACGGCGACATGAAGTCGGAGTAGACACGGCGGTCGTTGGACTTATAGCCACGGGTGAACTGCGTGTAGGCAAGCAGCTGGAGCGTATAGTACCATTTCTTCGTCGCCTGAAGGCCGAGCTTACTGGTCAGACGGAGAAGGTCTTCCGACGACTTGAAAGAGTGGACGCTGTCGCTCTTCGAGGTGAGGAAGCCCAACTTCATCTCAAGTTTGTTGTCCCACTTCAGTTTCTGCTTGTTGTTGTAGTTGGCCTCCATCGTCACACTTCCCAGAAGGGAGTAGTTGCTCTCACCTCCCTTATACCAGTTGCCGGAGATGTAGGTCTGAAGACCCTGAAGGAAATAGTCGCCCTTGATGGTCCAGAAATTGGGCTTCGTGACGACCACATCCACCTCGGGAGTATCCTCCACACTCTCCACTTCAGAAGGCTCGGCCTTGTCGACCAACTCCACGTCCTGCTGGATAGGCACTATCACCTCGTTGTTGACACCACCCACCTTGCGGAGATGACTCTCACTGTTAACCACCAGGTCGGGCCGCTCAAGATAGACACTGAGCAGCGTGTTGTCAATCTCGTCGTTCACGGCATCATCTCCCGCCTGACGGTTCATGCGAAGGGCCTTACGGGCCGGGGAGTGGTAGAAAGTGAGCGGAGCAAAAAGACGGTAGAAACGGCCATCGAGGACCACGGCCTCATCGCCGTCAGCCGACGCTGTCTCCATAGTGTCGAGTTTCTCCTTGACAGCCACCAGTGAGTCGGTGTAGTTTTTGTTGACCTGATACTGTTGATACTCAATGTACCTGCTCTGGGTGTTCCTGTGCTGGGCATTGGCATTCATCGCACAGACAAGAAGACATAGCATGATAAGTTTTCTCATAAGGCAAAATCTTTGATTAGTTGACAATTTTTGCAAATTTAAATAAAAAAATCTGAAAGTTGACAAATCGGCGAAAAAAAAATGCGAAACAAGCGTGTTTTTAAGGTGGGCTCAACACACCTTAAGTCACCCGAGAAACTTAAAAGACGACACTACATCCACAAAAATGTCAGTAACAGATGACTTTGATAACTTGCCTACCTCAAATTTAGACATTACAATTTGCTGATGTCGCAAAAAAGGTGTAATTTTGCAATTCGATTATCCATCTTCTTGGGAATCACAATTGAAGAATCAACAAATGCGACATCGTGGCAGCGACACTCCCTCTGCACCGATCTCATTAAAACAGCAATTTAACAACAAGTAGCGATAGAATATGGACAAGAATACCGTCATGGGCTTCATCCTGATAGCCGCAGTACTCATTGGCTTTAGTTGGTACACACGCCCCTCGGAGGAGGAAGTGAAGGCTCAGCAGGAGCAAATAGAGAAGCAGAAGGCTGAACAAGAAAAAGCCATCGAAGAGAAGAAAGTAGAGGAGGCGCGCAAAGTGGCCGCCCTCGCACAGGCACGAGAGGACTCCACCGCCCTCTTCCATGCCGCCCTCACAGGCACCGCCAGCGATGTGGTGCTGAAAAACGACAAACTGGAACTCACCCTGAGCACCAAAGGCGGCACGGTGACCAAAGCCGTGATAAAAGGCTTCAAGGACAAGACGGGCAAGCCCGACGTCACGCTCTTCGAGGGCAAAGACCAGCAGCTGACATTCAATCTTGAGGGAAAGAGCGCCAACCTCTCCACCGCCGACCTCTTCTTCGTGCCGTCGAATGTCACCGACAGCACCGTCACCATGACGGCCGACGACGGCAACGGCAAGCAGATTATCATGACCTACCTGCTCGGCTCCGACTACATGACGCACTTCACCTTCCGCGCCAAGGGGATGGAAGGACTCTTCTCCACCAAGACCAAGACCTTGGGCATCAACTGGAAAGAGAACTGCAAGCAGCAGGAGAAAGGTCACTCTTTTGAGAACCGCTATGCCACACTCACTTACAAGAAAAAGGACGCCGGCACCAAATACCTGAGCGAGACCTCGGAGAAAATCGACGAGAAGATAGAGGAGCCGCTCGACTGGGTGGCCTTCAAATGCCAGTTCTTCAGTGCCATGATGATTGCCAAGACGGATTTCGCCGCCAACGCGTCACTCACCAGCATCCCGCAGGAGAAGTCGACAGGCTACCTGAAGAAATACAACGCCGACCTTGAGACCACCTTCGACCCGAAGGGCGAGACAGCCACCGAACTGGAATTCTTCTATGGTCCCAACGACTTCCGGCTGCTCAAGAAGATGGAGAAAGAGAGCCGATTCGGCAAGGAGCTTGACATGGAGAAACTGGTCTACCTCGGATGGCCTCTCATCAGGTACATCAACCGTTGGTTCACGCTCTATATCTTCGACTGGCTCACAAAGATGGGCATCAACATGGGTATCGTGCTCATCATCATCACACTCCTCCTCAAGGCCATCACCTACCCGCTGGTGAAGAAGACCTACCTCAACTCGGCCAAGATGCGCGTGCTCAAACCCAAACTCGAGGAGGCCACCAAGCAGTTTGACAAACCCGAAGACCAGATGCAGAAGAGCCAGGCCATGATGCAGCTCTACTCCGAATATGGCGTCAGTCCCATGGGCGGATGTCTGCCTATGCTCATCCAGATGCCTATCTGGATCGCCATGTTCAACTTCGTGCCTAATGCCATCCAACTGAGAGGTGAGAGTTTCCTCTGGATCAAGGACCTCTCCACCTATGACCCCATCCTCGAATGGAGCAACAATATCTGGGGCATCGGCGACCACCTGTCGCTCACCTGCATCCTCTTCTGCGTGTCCAACATCCTCTACTCGATGATGACCATGCGCCAGCAGCGCGACCAGATGGTGGGACAGCAGGCCGACCAGATGAAGGCCATGCAATGGATGATGTATCTCATGCCTGTGATGTTCTTCTTCATCTTCAACGACTATTCAGCAGGACTTAATTTCTACTACTTCATCTCGCTCTTCTTCAGCGCCGCCATCATGTACATCCTGCGCAAAACCACCAACGACGAGAAACTGCTCGCCATCCTCGAAGCCAAGAAGAAGGAACGGAAAGACAACCCGAAAAAGCAAAGCGGACTCGCCGCCCGACTGGCTGCCATGCAGAAAGAGCAAATGGAGATGCAGCGCCAACGGATGGAGCTGGAGCGCAAAAAACGTGACCTCAACAACGGGAAATGACCATGAACAAAGCATTGATCTTCGCGACTGCCATCGCTATGGCTTGCGCTACACCAACAGACGCACAACAGAAAGTGAACATCGGAAAAAGCAACATCCATCTTCAGAGTGACCTGCTCACACCCGAAGGACTGTGGGCCATGGGACGCATCAGCGCATACGCTCCCTCGCCCGACGGCAAGCAGGTGGCCTATCAGGTGGGATACTACAGCGTGGCAGAGAACAAGAGCCACCATGTGCTGTGCATCGTCAATGCCGACGGCACGGGACAAAGGCAACTTACCGCCTCCGCCGACAACGAGACCGACCCTTCGTGGCTCGGCAACCGCATCGCCTTCATCAGCGGAGGAGAGATCTGGACAATGAACGCCGACGGCAGCGACAGACAGCGAATGAGCGACACCGACGGACAGGTGGAGGGCTACAAGTTCTCGCCCGACGGCAAGCGGGTGATCATCATCAAGTCGCTCCCCTTCAACGACATCATAAAGAAGAACCCCGACGACCTGCCCCAAGCCACCGGACGGCTGGTGACCGACCTGATGTACCGCCACTGGGACCATTATGTGGAGAGCATCGCCCATCCTTTTGTGGCTCCCGTGACCGAAGGACGCATCGGCGAGTGCACCGACATCCTGGAAGGCGAGCCCTACGAATGCCCCATGGAGCCCTTCGGCGGCATCGAGCAACTCGACTGGAGTCCCGACTCAAAACTGATTGCCTATACCTGCCGCAAGAAGACAGGACTGGAATATTCCATCTCGACCGACTCCGACATCTATCTTTATGATGTGGAGCAGGAGACCACACGCAACCTCTGCAAGCCCGAGGGATACAAAGCACCGGAAGTAGACCCCACAAAGACACTCAAGAACCAGTCTGTCAACGCGGCGTCCAACCTGGCCAACAATCCCGGATACGACCAGAACCCGCAGTTCTCGCCCGACG
>CADBLU010000054.1 GCA_902795605.1 uncultured Prevotellaceae bacterium
CTGGCTCACCTCGGCCGGGTTGAGCGCCCACTCATAGGTGTAGGCCAGGTCGGCCTTTTCTGCATCCTCGCAAGGTGTGAGATGCTGAGCCTTGGCTTTCATGTCGAGGAGTTCGCCGACGGAGAGTTTGCGCTCGAGCCTGTGCAGCAAGGCTTCGACAGAGGCACTGTTGACTTCTCTCAACGTCTGGGCTGTGAAGGGCAACTCAAGCCAGATAATCTCGCGTTTTGGCACATCGAGCACGCCGAACACCAGTCCCTTGGAGAGGTTGCCTTCGCTGATGCGGACCATGTGTTGCACGCACGACGGGTCGTAGGCGACGCCATCTTTCTCAGAGAGTTTCATCTCATAGGCGGAGTTCATCCACCCCACGACGAGATTGGGCGAGAGGGCCCCTTCGGAATAGGCGTTGCAGGTGAAGGTGACATACTTGGCTCCCGCTTGCTCCAGTTGTGGAAGTGACAGTTCGATATATTCGGCCGTGCCTACCATATCAGGGATGCGGCGAATGTCGCCGGAGTGCTTAGCACCCACACATGTCAGGTTGTAGTAGGCGCATTCCTCCTCTTTCAGGGGCAGGGTGATGCGGCAACTCAGGTCCATGTCGAGATGCTGTGCGGGCAACCCCTTGCCCCACTGCATGAACAGCCGCACGGCATCACCTTCCACGGGGAAGCGTGTGCCCATCAACGCGCAAGAGATGTCTTGTATGGTGGTCGAGCGGTCGCCCACGCTCACGGGGATATTGTATAACTGGGGGTCGATGTAGATGGTCTTTGCCTCTGTCTTCTGTGTCGCGAAGAATCTTGCCATCGACGCCGTGTAGATGTCTTCGACACCTTTCACCATCGCCGTGCGGTATTCGTCGCTATAGAATTGCAGCAACCCGTGGGGCTCAAGCCGGTGGGTCACCCCAGTGATGGTGCGAGCCAGACGTGTCTGTCCTGGGTCAAAGTAGCTTTCTGCCGCATTGCCGAGTGACAGCAGCAGCCTGCGGGGGATCTGGTCGGCGATTTCGTCGAAGGCAGCGAGTACTTTCTCGCTTCCGAAACAGAGCATCGTAGAAAAGAGGCAGCGGGCGAACATGCCCGGACGCATCTTCAGCAGTTGGAGCGTCTCGTCTACCTCGTTGGCGCACTTTGCCTTGTCTACGCGTCCTTGCCAGGTCGTATAGTCTTGCTTGTAGAAAGCGTCAAGAATCTCAGCTAAATGGCCGAATCCTTTCTTTCTCGAGTATTCTCCTAAGCGCAGGGCATGGATCATTCGCACCCACATACCACGCTTGGGATTCATGTTTTCTACTGCCTGCTCAGCCGTCATCGGGATGGCGTTGAGCCACTGTGCCACCTGGCGGCAAGTCTTGCGGCTGTATTTCAGCTTTAGTTCTTCTTTCTTTTGCTGGGCTGCAATGCCGCTCTTGTCATATAATGCCAACTTGTGGTAGTTTTGTTTCCTTGCTAACTCCACAAGCGTCTTCGGTTCGATGACCTGCAGAAAACCTGTCTTATCGTACCAGAGGAAACGGAGGATGTCGGCGGGGGTCTTCAGCAATGGCATCGCTTCCACGGCCCTGTCTTGGTCCGCTAAAAACTTGACGACGAGCATGGCTGTCTCCTTCATGGTGATTGCTGCCTCTTTGGGCAATGGAAATTCATAGAGAAGACGCTGGAGAGATTCTTTTTGGGTTTCGTCGAGCGGAGTGGCGGAAGTGAGGAGAGAAGTGAAGACCTGCTTCAGGTCATCGATGGTGAACAGACGCAGTTCTTTCAGTTTGCTTCCCTGCCCTTTATAGACATAGTTGGCGGTCACAAAGGGTGTACCGCAGAAGGGGCAGCCATTGTAACGCTCCAGTGGGAACGTGTTTTCTGGGATGAAATGTCCGCAGGGGAGGGTAGTCCCTTTGAGATGTGCTTCATCGCCTAAGATATTGGCGATCAGTGTGATGAGATGATCGGCCAAGCTTTCTCCCGTCGGCACATTCCATCCTTTGACCAGCGGTGCCCAGTTGAGCTCGATGCCCATCACTTTGTCAATCAGCCGTGTGATATCCGCCAAACGATACGTAGAGACGGCATTCAAGGCATGTAACAGTTGCTCGCTGACGCAGAATCCGTTTTCTCTGAGGCGGGCGATGAATGCTATCACGGGTACTGTCGACTCCGACTGCATGGGAATGTCTTCACGTCGGATATCGAGGAAGATGGCATGGTAACGCAATGCTACTACGCTCAGATTGTAAGTGCTCATAGTCTTTTTTAGGTTTTTCTCGGATTCTCCTGGTGTTTCCGGGATTGTCCAGATCATCTATATGATAAGAGGTAATTGAGGAACTGGAATAGTGCAGGAAGCAGAATGAAGTAAGTCCCTCTTGGACCTCTTAATATTATTTAAGCTATGTTGCCCTATCAGGTTTTTCCCCTCGTAAGGGCTTGGCCTTTTTAGGACAGTGGCGTCTTCTCTTAGACTGTTTGCTATTTTCGTCGCAAAGTTAAAAAATAAATCTGTAATATTGTTTTTTCCACGAAAAAAAATCTGCAAAAAGAAGTGTTTTTCCTTTTTTTGCCTTACTTAGCTACGATATCAACTGATGGTTGAGGGCACTGTGGGGATGGTATGCTCTCTTCATTCTTATTTTGATGGTCGCCTCAAAACCACGGCTCCTCTTCCTTCAAACAGTCAGGAGGGAAGAGGAGCCGGAATGGTGTGAGTTGCGCTCTACAGTCTGTAGAGGTCGCTGGCGGCCAGCAGGTCGACCTTCATCGACTGCAGGATTTGCTCGCAGAGGGAGAGGTCGGAGGGACGTATCACCACATTGGCGCCGTCGCCGTTGCTGAAGGAGTACATGTACTCGATGAAGACACCCGCCTCGGAGAGGCTCTTGAGCACCACAGCCAGTGAGCCTGGCGAGTTGGGGCAACTGAATCCGATGACATCGGTGATCTTCACGGTGAAAGATGCTTCCTTGAGCGCCTTATAGCCTTTGTCGGGGTCGCTGACGATGCAGCGCAGTATGCCGAAGTCGGAGTTGTCGGCGATGCTCAGGGCGGAGAGGTTGACGCCTGCCTTTCCGAGCACCTCGGTCACCTCAGTGAGGCGTCCCGACTTGTTTTCCAGGAAAACGGATAATTGCTTTGCTAACATAATGACTTGTCTTTCTATGGTTGTTAATAGATGCGGTTTACAGCACTCTTCTGTCGATGACGCGCTTGACCTTGCCGGTAGAGCGCTCGATGCCCTTCGGCTCCACGAGTTTCACCTTGAACCCGATGCCGATGACGCTGCGCAACTCGCCTTCGAGTTTCTTTTGCAGTGCCACCATGTCGGCCATGTTGTCGGTGAAGTATTCTTCCTTCACCTCTACCTTGAGCATGCTGGTGTCGGTGTTGTTCACACGGTCGACCTCGAGCATGAAGTGAGGCTCAAACTCCTCTTGCTTGAGGATGACAGACTCAATCTGCGACGGGAAGACGTTGACGCCACGGATGATGAGCATGTCGTCGCAGCGGCCAAGGATACGGTCCATCCTCACGAGGGTGCGCCCGCAGGCACATTTGTCGTAGTGGAGGGCGGTGAGGTCGTGGGTGCGGTAGCGCAGCAGTGGCATGCCTTCCTTGGTGAGGTGCGTGAAGCACAATTCTCCCAGTTGACCTTCGGGCAAGGGCTCTCCCGTCTCCGGATTGACAATCTCGGGCAGGAAATAGTCTTCGTTGAGGTGGGTGCCATGCTGGCACTCGCACTCGAAGCCCACACCAGGTCCGCAGATTTCGCTCAGACCGTAGATGTCGTAGGCTTTGATACCGAGAGAGGCCTCGAGTTTCACGCGCATGTTCTCCGTCCAAGGCTCAGCGCCGAAAGCGCCGATTCTCAACTTGAACTCCTCGCGTGGCCATTCCGACTCTCGCATCGCCTCGCCGAGGAACATGGCGTAGGAGGGGGTGCAGCAAAGCGCTGTGGCACCGAAGTCGTGCATCAGCGTAATCTGCTTCTGCGTGTTGCCCGAAGACATGGGGATGACGCTGGCGCCGATGTTCGATGCACCGTCGTGTGCTCCAAGTCCACCGGTGAAGAGGCCGTAGCCGTAGGAAATCTGGAAGATGTCTTCCTTGGTGCCGCCGTAGGCGGTAAAGGCTCTTGAGATACTCTCTGTCCACATGGCCAGGTCTTTGCGGGTATAGAGCACCACGACGGGCTTGCCTGTGGTGCCCGACGATGCGTGGATGCGCACTATCTGGCTCATGGGCACGGCAGCCAGTCCGAAGGGGTAGGTGTCGCGCAGGTCGGTCTTGTTGGTAAATGGGAGTTTGTGGAGGTCCTCAACACCATTGATGTCGTCGGGGCTGAGGTCCATCTCTTGGAATTTCTTGCGGTAGAAAGGGGTGTTGTGATAGCAGTAGCTTACAATCTTCTTCAGACGCCGGCTCTGGATCTCGCGCAGTTGGTCGCGGTCCATGCACTCAATACTCTCGTTCCAATACATTTTTCTGTCGTTTGGGAGGTTTATGGATGAATTAATGTTTTATGGTTGTTGTCTGATTGTTTGCAAAGGTACAAAAAACGGAGGAATCTGCAAGAATTGTGCCCATGTTTTTGGACTTTGTGCGCCATTGTGTCGTTATTTTCTTCAAATGGATGGAAAAATGAAAGATTTGTGTTGCTTCAGAGCATTTCATGGATTGTTCTGTTTTATGCCCCCTCTTTTCTTGCCGCACTGCGTTAATCTTCCCAAATTGCTTTGCCACGTCAGCATTTTTGTCTATTTTTGCAGACAATAACCAGTGATAAATAATTTTGACGACAAACTACTCCAGAAACGAATGAAAATGAAGAAAAAACTACTATTGTCAGTCTTTGCCGCCATGATGACGGTAGCCAGGGCACAAGTGCCGGCCTTCCCGGGAGCGGAAGGTCATGGACGCTATGTCACAGGTGGCCGTGGCGGGAAAATCATCCATGTGACCAACCTCAATGACTCCGGCACCGGTTCACTGAGGCAGGCCGTCAGCGGTTCCACCGCCAAGACCATCGTCTTCGACGTAGGCGGTGTCATCGCCTTGAAGTCGAACTTGAAAATTGGTGCCAATACCACCATCGCCGGCCAGACGGCTCCTTATCCCGGCATCACCCTTCGCTATTATACCGTGTCGCCCGATGCCAACAACATTATCGTGCGCTTCATCCGCGTGCGCCGCGGTCAGGAAAAGGATGTCAACGACGGTGCCGACGCCATCTGGACGCGCCACTACACCGGACAGATCTACGACCACTGCTCTTTCTCATGGTCGATTGACGAGGTGGCCTCTTTCTACGACAACAACAACATGACCATGCAGTGGTGTACCATCGCCGAGAGCCTCAACAACGCAGGCCACGGAAAGGGCGCGCACGGCTATGGAGGCATCTGGGGCGGCAAGCTCGTCTCCTTCCACCACAATCTTATCGCCCATGTGAACAACCGTTCGCCCCGCTTCAACGGAGCCCGCTACAACTGGACGGGCTACACCAGCAACAAACTCTACAGCCAGTATCAATGGAAAAACGCCGTGCAGGCAGAGAACGTGGACTTCCGCAACTGCGTGATCTACAACTGCGGCAACGGGTGCTATGGCGGTCCCGGCGGCGGACAGATCAATATCGTGGGCAACTACTACAAGAGCGGCCCTGCCGGCAACACCAGCCGCATCACCACCGTCTCTGTGGGCAGCAGCGGCAATGCCGACAATTATCCTATCTATTGGACCATGACCAGCCGCTATTTTATCAGCGGCAATCAGATGAACAACAGTGCTGACTATGACTGGAAGGGAGTGACCTACGACAACGGTGTATATACCATCAACGGCGAGGTGTGCAGTCCCGACCCCAAGCACTACTATGGTGACAATGTGACTTATGTGAAGAATGCCTCGGGCACCGACTGCGTGCGCATCCGTCTCGATGAGCCCACCGCTACGGGTGAGGTGACCACCCACACGGCCACCAAAGCCTTTGACAAGGTGCTCAACTATGCCGGTGCCTCCCTCGACCGCGACGAGGTGGACACACGTTATATGACGGAGGCCAAGAACGGCACGGCCACCTACAAAGGGTCGGTGACGAAAACTTCAGGACGCATCGATGTCGTCGCTGATGTGAACGGATATACTGAGGCCAATTTCCCCACCGGCAAGCGTGAGGCAGGCTTCGACACCGACGGCGACGGCATGCCCGATGCCTGGGAGAAAGCCAACGGCCTCAATCCCAATGATGCCACCGATGCGATTACCTATACCTTGGATACAAAGAACCACTACACCAACGTGGAAGTGTATCTCAACTCGCTCGTGCAGGATATCATGCTTGCCGGCAACAGCGATGCCAAGGAGACAGTGAACGAATATTATCCGGCCTATCACAAGGAGGACGGCACTGCCGTAGACGCTATCGGCGCCGGAGACGGCGACAATCCCGACACTCCCACAGAAGAGGGCGTGCCTGTGAACTATACGCTTGCCCAGAGCACGAATATCGACAACAACACTTCGTCGACCTATTATTTCAACGACGACCTGACCATTACCAACGCGAAGGAGAAGAATTACGCCAAGGGCAACGAAGACGGCATCAAGTATTCTGCGGGCGTGCAATATTCCATCCATCTGCCTGAGCAGGTGAGTATCACAAAAGCCACCTTCACCGGCTATGACAACTATGCCGACGTGGATGCTTATCTCGGAGAGGTCGCCGGCGAGCAGTTCGAGGCCACCAAGTATGTGTTCCCGCAGAAGGTGGACGGCGCCTATTTCGTGGTGTCCAACACTGTCGACTTCGTGCCTGCCGTCAAAGATGTCATCACCTTCACGCCACAAGGCAAGCAGGTGGTGCTGTCGATCACCCTCTCAGGCACCCGGCAAACAGGCACCGGCATTGCCAGCCATTTCACCGACGAGGTGGTGGGCATCGAGTACTACAACCTGCAGGGACAGCGGGTGGCACATCCTGGCAAGGGTATCTACATGAGGGTGAGCCGGCAGCTCAACGGCACTGTCAAGACACAGAAGGTGCTCATCAGATAGCGCTCTTTGCGAGAGCAAGAGTCCCGATGTCGTCATTGAGTGCAGGACAGAGAATTATTCACCATTTATAACCATTTATATTATAGTATAAAGATGAGAAAAAGGATGATTACTTTTGCAGTTTTTCTGCTTACGACCATCGCCGGTGCCGTCACGGTGTCGGCCGAGACCAATGATGATGACTATGAGGCTCAGAACAAAGCCGTCAACTGGTATGCCGACCGTTGTGAGAGTATCATCACGCGTTTTGAGGGACTCCGTTACAACTCTGGCGAACTGCCACAGAAATACTGTGTGGTGCCGTCAGCCGATGCTGGAGCGCTGAAATATGCGCTGCTTGTCTCAACCTGGGACAACCGCAGGATGGTGATGTATACTCCCGACGGCCAAAACGTCAAGGCCAAAGTCACAGACAAAAGTGTCGTGCCCGAGGATGTCTATTGGGAAGCCATTTACCGTTTGCTCTCACATGCCACACACAGTACCGACATCACACTTTCGAAACGCCCGATGCCTGTGAGGCATGTCGACAAAGAGCATAACAGTTTTACTGCCGTTGTGGATTATGAAGACAAAGTCAGCAATATCCGCCGCTACAACCAGATGATGTTTAAGCCTCATGTAAACGAGGTGCGGTTGGCGAAAGAAGACCGATACACCAAGAAAGACGAGGATGGCCAAGCCATCATCGACGAGATGAAATATGAATTCAAACTCAAGAATCCTTCTGTCGTGGCCAAGATGTTCAGAGGTTATGAGAATGAGGAGATGACACCGTGGATTGTCACCAACGATTTCTTCACCGACCATCAGGTGCAGCAGTTCAGCAGGTGGAAAGAGGGTGAACCTATCGTCAAAGCCACCAGCGATGCTTGCCGCATGATTAGCAGTTATTATGGCGGACGTCGCATCAAGGATACACGGTGGATGGCCACTGTGCCAGAATCTGAGCGTCATTTCTATGCCGTGCAGTTTGAGATTGCCGACGGCGATGCACTTGCCGCGATTGTCTGTATCGGCGAAGGCGAAGTGGTGTCTTCCTGGGAATTCCATGGAAGTATGACTCCCGAAGAATATAAGGATGGTCAGTCAATCTGGTTTGTCGACGACGGTGGCGATTTCATGGAGCATGTTCCCGAGTTGCAGTGCATCGTTGTCACTCAGAGCGGCCTGGAGCTCTATCTCAGGGTCTTCGGAGGCGAGAGTGTGCAATATTACGTCCTCAGAGAGGTGGGCGGTGTCTTAATGATGGTTCAAGTGGATTATTGGATCTATGTGTGGGAATAATGATATACTTACGAGAGAGGATGTGACATTGTCTTATCAAATGATGTGACATCGTCATTTCATCATAGTCAAAGGGTGTGCCAAGCGATTGGCACACCCTTTGACATTTTTGCTCAGAGGTAAGGGCTTAAGGGGCTATAGGGTCCTTAAGGTCTTTAAGGTCTTTAAGGTCCTTAAGGTCTTTAAGGCCCTTATTGCCTTTATGGCCTTGTCAGATGTTGGGGGTATCCCATTTCTTGGTCTTGGAGCATGTCACGTTGGTGGTCTGGTTGCCGATTTTCAGGGTGAACTCACCTTCTTCAAGGATCCATTTGCAGTCGGCTCCGACAAAGGCGAGGTTTTTGGCCGGCAGACGGAATGTGACGGTCTTCGTCTCTCCCGGCTGGAGTTCTACTTTCGTGAAGTCGCGCAGACGGCGGTTGTCGGGCACGACAGAGGCAATAAGGTCGCTACTGTAGAGCAGTACCGACTCTTTGCCTGCCTTTGCTCCGGTGTTCTTCACATCGACGCTCACCGTGAGCACATCGTCGGCAGTGAATGTCGTCTTGTCTACCCGTAGATTGCTGTATCCGAAGGTGGTGTAGCTCATGCCATAGCCGAAGGGCCATTGTAGCGACACTTTCGCGTCATAGTTGTAGGCGCCGGCCATTGTTCCCACTTCCTCACTCACCTTGTAGTCGTAGGTGTTGAGCGAGTTGATCTCGCGCGGATAGGTGTAAGGCAGCTTGCCCGAGAAGTTGGCGTCGCCGGCTAAGAGGTTGGCGAGGGCATCTCCTCCGTAGTTACCCGGAATAAGGATGTCTACCACGGCTTTTGCCAGCGGTTCGATGTCGGCGATGAGGCGCGGCCGCCCCTCATTGAGTACGAGCACGATGGGTTTGCCCGTCTTAGCCAGTTCTTTCACCAACTGGCGCTGGTTGCCGGAGAGCCAGAGGTCGGAGAGATTGCCCGGGGTCTCTGTGTAGGAATTCTCACCGATACACGCGACGATAATGTCAGCCCCTGCTGCTGCGGCGACGGCTTTCTCAATCTGTGGCTTATGCTCGTCATAGTAGGCGCCGTCTTCGTTGTAGGTCACACCTTGTTCGAGGATGATATTGTCCTGACCGAACTTTTGGCAGAAGGCCTCATAGATGGTGTTGTATTTTTCCGAGAGGTCCTCGGCCTTCGAACCTTGCCACGTGTAGCTCCATCCTCCATGCAGGCAGCGCATCTGGTTGGCGTTGGGACCGGTGAGGAGTATCTTCTTGCCTTTGGCGAGGGGCAGGATGCCGTCTTCGTTCTTCAGCAGCACTTCCGACTCCTCTGCAGCCTGCAGCGCCTTGGCTGCAAACTCTTCCGAACCGAACTTCTCATAGCCTTTGCCGCCGGTATTGGGCTGGTCGAAGAGGTTAAGGCGGTATTTGACACGGAGAATGCGGCGCACGGCATCGTCGATGCGTGTCATGGGCACCTTACCTTCCTCCACAAGTTCTTTGAGCAGGATGCAGAACTCCACGCTATAGGGGTCCATCGACATGTCGATGCCGGCATTGATGGCGATACGGATGGCGTCTTTCTTGTCTTTGGCCACCTTCTCACGGGTGAAAAGGTTGTTGATGTCGGCCCAGTCGGTCACGAGCATGCCGTCCCAGTCAAGGTCTTCCTTCAGCCATTGGGTCAGATATTCATAGCTGGCATGGACGGGCACACCGTTGATGGAAGCCGAGTTGACCATCATTGTCAGTGTGCCGGCCAAGGCAGCCGCCTTGAACGGCTCGAAATATTTCTCGCGGAGCATTTGGGGCGAGAGATAGGCAGGGGTGCGGTCCTTGCCCGTCCAAGGAGCGCCATAGGCAAAATAGTGCTTCGTGCTGGTGCCCACATTATACGGCCCGAGATGATTGGGGTCGTCGCCTTGGTATCCCTTAATCTCTGCCTCCACCATGCGTGCGTTGACGAGGGCGTCCTCGCCGAAACTTTCCCAGATGCGTGCCCAGCGAGGGTCGCGGCCTAAGTCGATGACAGGGTTGTAGACCCACGGGCAGTTGCCTGCGCGGCTCTCATAGGCGGTAATCTCAGCTCCCGTGCGAGCCAGTTCGGTATTGAAGGTGGCAGCGATATTGATGGGTTGGGGGAAGAGCGTGCCGCCTTGGGTATAGGTGACACCATGGTTGTGGTCGAGGCCATAGATATCGGGGATGCCGAGATATTTCATCGACTTCTTCTGAATGAGCCTGATCCACTGCTGCCACTGGTCGATGGAGGGCGCGCGGGTGCCGGGAGCATTGAGAATCGAGCCCACCTTCCATTTTGAGATTAAGGTGTCGAGCATGGTCTCATTGAGCTTCCATACCCGTTTGGTATCACCTTGGTAGATGTCGACGGGATAGCTGCCCAACTTTTCGATAATCTGCTGGTCGCTCATCTTGAGCAAGGCCTCAGCCTCCTTGGTGGAAGTGCCATACTGCTGCAGCACCTGTCTCACTTTGTCGCGGTCTACTTTGGCATTTTCCACCGTCATCTTACCCATCACGTCGAGATTCAGTTCGAGCATCTGCCCGATTTTCTCGTCGAGGGTCATCTTAGAGAGAGTCTTTTCGATTTTTGCTTCCAGCTCAGCATCGCGAGGGATGGCTGGTCGTGACACTTGTGCGTTCGTGCCAAGCGTGGCACAAACGACGGTCATCATGAGGATCAACCTTTTTTTCATATCGTTGGCTTTTTGGTGTATCGTCTCTGTGAGACAGAACTTATTTCTTGGCTATTACAGTCTTGCGACCATTGATGATATAAATGCCCGGGGGCAGGCTGCTGCGCTTTATATTGAGGCGGCGGCCCTGGAGGTCATAGATTCCCTCGTGCTTGATATCTGTCTGCACTGTCAGTTCGTTTACGTTCGCCGGCAGTTCATCTATCGTCTTATAGGCCCAGGCAGTGACACCGGTGTCGCTCATGCCCGTGAATGCAAGAGCCAGTTGCTTCCTGGGTTCCATCATCTGGACAACCAGCACCCCCTTGTAGATGACATTGTTGATTTTGAGAGACAGATAGCAGGTGCCCGGCGTCAGTTCCCATGTGCCGGTGAGAGCTCCTGTGACAGTGCCGTTGCTGTTGAGTTTGACAGAAGAAGGTGTGACGAGTGCCTTCTTGGCATGGTCGAGTCCGTAGCGATGGACCATTATCTTGTAATCGCCCGCGATGTAGTCGGCATTGAAGAATTCGTTGTTGGCGATGTCGGCATCGTTGGTCACTTCTCCTGTGTACTCAAAGGGAGCGGCACAGAGCCATCCGTCTTGGTTGAGGAATACCTGGTGGACACGCACCTGATGCCCCTCGCCGCCATTCTGGAAGCGGGTGTGATAGACGAGGTAGGTGCGCCCGTCGTCGGCGGCGACGATGGAGTTGTGGCCTTGCGAGCGCTCGCCGTCGCTCATGTAGCCCCAGTCTCCATAGGCCCCGAAGATGTTCTCACCCCTGTTGGTGGAGTTTGGACCGAAATTGAGGGCGTAGGAGGAATAGATGGCACTCTGCCCCTTAGGATCTTTGTAGGGACCAGTGGGACTGGTGGAGCGGAACACCCTCATCTGGTAGCCGCCCGTCTGCTCCAGTCCTCCGTTGGTGACAAAGAGGTAGTAGTAGTCGCCGATATGCTCGATATAGCTGGCCTCGCCCGACACATAGCAGCCGCCGGCAATCTTTCGTCCGAAATAAGGGTCGCTTATCATGCTTTGTCCGCTTCCCGTCTCAGGATAGGTCACATCATAGTCTCTCAGGCCGTTCTGCTCGTTGAGGCGGATGATGAAGATGCCGCCGCTCCATGAGCCGTAGGACATCCACAGCAGCCCCTCCTCGTCGTAGAACACGCATGGGTCGATGCAGTGAGGCAGGAAGTTGCCCCATCTGTCACCTCTTTCATATCGTGGTGGCAGTTTTGTCAGTTCTCCAATGGCCAGTTCAAGGTCGGTGTTCCTGAAACTGAGTTGATCGAGGTCAGAGACGTTGAATCCGCTGATGATGACCGGCCCCTGATAGCGGTAGGGTCCGTTGATTTTGTCGGAAGTGAGGAGGATGATGCTGGAGTTCCATCTCGGTCCGTTGATGCTGAGATACATGCACCATTTGCCCATCGCCTTGTTGTAGATGACGTCGGGAGCCCACATGTTGCCATTGATATCGTAGTCGCCGTAGGCCGATGACCAGAGTAGGGCATTGAAATTGATGAAGTCCACTTCCTGTCCTCCTTTAGGCACCTTCTTCATTTGGTTATTGACAAAAGCGAGGGCGTTGGGGGCATTGGTGTTGGATGCCGTTCCCCACGGTGCTGCGAATCCCGTCCAGTTCATAAGGTCCTCTGTATAGGCTGCTGCTCGGTGGCTCCCGAAGATATACCATCTTTTTGAGCTATTGTCCTTTACGATAGAAGGGTCGTGTACCGAAACTCTTTTCATGTTGAATGAGCTCTGAGCGATCAGCGATACGGGCATGAAAGCCAGAAGGAAAAAGAATAATCGTCTCATATTGATGTCTGTTATGTCTGTTGTGTTTTTTATTCTGTGATTTCTTCCCATTTCAGCACACTGCCGTTGCGCCGAGCCGGGTCGCTGCCTTTGAAGTCCATGGAGTAGGGGCTGCCGGTGGTCGGGCTTTTGCCGATATAGAGGTTGTTGCGCAGGGAGAGGAGCATGAACTCCTGGTTGAGATAGTCTTGCCAGAGGAACCGTTCGGCCTCCTCTGGGTCGTTGGTGAAGCGGACGTCGCCGGCCAACCCTTCACCATAGACTTTGACATAACGCCCGTCGACGCATCTCAGCGACACGATGCCGTGTCCATGGTCGATGAGTTGGAACCGGGTCAGCGGGCTGTTGTCCTCTTTACGGGTATCGTAGAGCAGTCCGTGCCTGTCGCAGACGGCGGGTCGTCCTGTCGCCATGTTGATGATTCTGAATGTCTTGCCGAAGGGGATATTGCCCGACCGGTCGGCGAGAGGCTCCTCGACGGTGAAGTTGTCGAACTCGGCAAAGCCGCCTTTCTTGTCTTTGACATTGAAGGCAAACAGGGCATGCCGTGACCCTTGGAAGGTGATGAGCTGGTAGCTCAAAGGCATCATGCGCCCCATTGTCTGGAAGGTGGTGCCGTCGGTGGAAAAAGCATACTGTGCCTGGTCGTTGTCATAGTCGCCGATGCTTCGCAGCCAGATTTTTCCTTTGGGCAGACTGACAGAGGTGTCGATGGTGTCGTTGGAAAGTTGCTCGAAGCATCTCAGAGTCAGTTGGTTGCCGTCTTTCACCACTCCTATCCATGAGCAGGGCACGTTGATGTTGCCGAGTCCGGCCACATCGCCATCCTTCAGTCCCTTCACGCTGAGTTCGACAGTCGTGGTGCTCTGAGGGCCGATGACGCGCTGTGTGAGCGTATTGCGTGCCCACATCAGTTGCTCTGCGGGCATGGCATTCAATCGCAAGTGTCCGCCTTTCAGACTCCACATCTTGTCGTCGGGGTTGTGGTTCCACTGCCATACACGGCCAAGCGTCTTTCCGTCGAAATTGTCGCTGCGCATATAGGGAGCACGGAGCTCAACTTTCGCCTGCCCATTGGCATCCTTACCCATCTGTGTGCCGGGCTTGAACCAGGTGCGTGGCGCACGGCCGTAGTTGCCTTTTAGGCCCACCATCGGCCATCCGTCGACCCACGTCATTGGCATGAGGCAGACGGTGCGGCCTATCGAGTGGAAGTCTTGCATAAACAGTGCCCACCAAGTGCCGTCGGTGGCCTGGACAATGCCTCCTTGGTGAGCATTGGTGCAAGCGGTGGCATCCTTGTCGAGCGGTCCGAGGGCAAACTTGGTGCCGTCCTGGCCGATGCGGTATTTCTCGCCCCTTGGCACTTGCGTCAGTGAGGCGGCATGATAGCCGTAGGTCTCATCGGCGGTGATGACACGTGTCTCATAGGGTCCCCATATCGACTTCGACCGTGAGCAGAGTGTCCGGCCGTTGGGGCGGTAGTCGGTGGAGACGAGATAGTAGGTGCCGTCGATTTTGTACATGTGGTGTCCTTCGCCCACGCCGTTGCCTTCGGGGATGATGGTGCGTGTGGTGCCTTCCTTCGGACCGCTCATGTCGGGTTCCAGTTCGGTGCACTTCACCTCGCCGTAGCCGTGGATGGCATAGCTTTTCCCGTCGTCGTCGAAAAGCACGCTCAGGTCATAGATGTTGCCCTTCATATTGTGATGCACCCAAGGGCCATGGATGTCCTTCGATGTGTAGCACTGCAGTCCCTTGCCGTTGATGTTGGTGTAGACATAGAACTGTCCGTTGGCATAGCGGATGCACGGAGCCCACACCCCTTGGCCATAGATCTCCTCATGATTCTTCAGCGAGAAGCGGTCTTCGGTGAAGTCGAAGCGGTCGAAACAGTAGGAGATATTCTCCCAGTTGACCAGGTCTTTCGAGTGGAGGATGACGAGCCCCGGCACGCTGTGCATCGTGGTGCCCGCCAGATAGTAGTCGTCACCTACCCTTAGGATGTCGGGGTCGCTGAATTCGTCGTAGAACAGCGGGTTGGTAAATGTTCCGTTACCGTTGTCGGCCGTCCATGATGCAGTTTGGGCGTATGCGCCCGCAAAGCTCATCAGAGCGACCAGAAATAGAAAGGTTTTCTTGCTCATGGCAAAAGGTCTTGGTTATTAGTTCGGTTATTAGCTAAAATCAAGCAAAGGTAATGAAAAAACGGGGCAACACAAAATTTAATAGCCTTAATTTCATTTTTGTCGTGGGAAATGATTAGTTTTGCATGAATGAAAAATAAATAGCCATGTCATCTTCGATATCTCGCAAAAATATCATCTTGCAAGAAGCCACCACTTACTTCATTGTGCCGTTTTCCTTTGGCGGCAGAATCGGCTACGACAATTTCAAGTTGCCCGACGACTCGCTGTGGGAATCCACCGATATGCAAGTGGGTGAAGACGTGTTCTACCGTCACATACAGGATTTCCTTATGGGGTCGGTCATCAAGGACTACGACAAAGGCAAGCGTCAGAACTTCGAGCTGCTGGTCTATTCGATGAAGCAAAAGAAGTTGGACGACAGTCGGCTTGAGGAGGAGCGCCGGATGCTCAAGAAGTTGATGACGACTGAATTTTGCTTGAAAGTGCGTGAGAAAGGAGATGAAGACGACCGTGGCGTCAACGTGAAAGACGGCTACCGGTATATCCCTTTCAGGATTCCCTTGTTCGAGGAGACCCGAAAGTTTCACTCGCCCAAACTCATGGTCTATCCCGACGCGTCTTTGGGACTCCTTATTGTGCCAGTGACATTCAATGTGGACAAGGAGCGTAAGGAGCGCAAGGATTTTCTTATGCCGAAAGAGCTCAAATCGTTCATGACCATCTATGACCTCATGGTGGCCAATTACCAACTCCATAAGACGAAAGACCGGGTGGCCTTAGTGAAACCCATGAGGGCCGTGTGGCTCAAACTGCTCGACAGGGAGTCTTTGTCGGAATACCATAAGACCTACTACGACAAAGAGGCTAATGCCCTGGCTAATACGCGCAAAAACCTCTATGCGGCGCTCAACGTCCGGAAAGCTGACAGCGACAAGCAGAAACCCCGTGAAGACTGCGGTTTCGATTTTGCCGACATCGTCGACTTGCTCCTGCGTGTGATGGGACTCGGCTACCGTCGTTTTAATGAGAAGAAACTCCATATATTCACCTTCTTTCAGGTGAGTCAGAATCATTTGCCACCTGTAGGCAGTGATGAACGTAAACTGTTTTTCTGCGACTTCGTGCGCATCGTGCGGGGTGAGCATACCGGTTTTCAGGTGATTTATGATGCCAACACTTCGTCGGTGTCGGAGAATCCCTATATGAAGACTTTCGAGAATATCTATGTGGGCTCGAGCGTGGAGGGGGCGGCCGTCATGACAATCATGCCCAACAGCCCCGACCTGTTTATCGAGCAGTTCAAGGAGACATCGCTCGACAAGCGGTATTTCTGGATATATATCCTGTCGTACATCCAGCGTCTGTCGCTATTGAATATGGCGAGGGAACTGAGCGGTATCGACAACACGAGCGACAAGAACGTGATTCTGCCGTTGCGCAACCTTCGCGACCTCTCCAAGCGCCTTTCAAGGATTCAGGTCAACACCTTTTTCTCGGATGTGTCGGACATCACTCAGCACAACCAGTTCTACCGCTTCTGCTGTAGGAACCTGGGTGTGGAGCGCCTGCTTGCCGAGGTGGGCAGCAAGATGAACATTCTCAACGATTGTCTGCTGCAGGAGTATGATGAGAAGAAGAGTCACAATGCCCGTATCATCACCTTGTGCGTGTCGGCCTTTGCCCTTATCTCAGCATGTTGCGACGGTATGGATTTGCTGAGCAAAATCTTCAAAGGGACTTCAGACTTTTATCCTCATATCATCCGTTGGATAGTGGCCATCGCCCTCCTTGCCGGCGCTCTTTTCATCGGACCACCATTGTTGCGTGAGTTCCGCCAATGGGTAGTGAGATGGTGGGGGAGTGTCGTAATCAGGTTGAATAAAACTTGGAACTACCTGCGGAGGAAGTTAGAGTGAGACCTCGCGGCTGCCGTCGTCGCTGACGCTGATGCTGACGCATACCGCGTCTTCCGGCAACAGCGGCTCTATGAGCTCTGGCCATTCGATAAGGCACAGGTTCCCGCTGTAGAAATAGTCCTCATAGCCCATGTCGTAGACCTCTTCGAGTTTTTTGATGCGGTAGAAGTCGAAATGGTAGATGGGTCGGCCTTCGCCAGAGGTATATTCGTTGACAATGGCGAAGGTGGGCGAGGTGATGACGTCTTCCACCCCTAATTGTTCGCAGATGGCTTTGATGAAGGTGGTCTTTCCGGCTCCCATCTTTCCGTAGAAGGCAAAGATGGTTCGGTCGGCGATATTTGCAACAAACTCGGCTGCTGCCTCGCGGATGTGCTCTATGGAGTCGATTCTGATGATTGGCATAAGTCTATCTCTTGCGTTGAGTGAGTGTGACGATGGGGATGAGCATCTCCTCCAGGGAGATGCCTCCATGCTGGAAGGTGTCTTTGTAGTATGACACGTAGTAGTTGTAGTTGTTGGGGTAGGCGAAGAAATCAGTTCCCGTGGCGAAGACATAGGTCGTGCTCAGGTTGGGAGCAGGCAACTGTGCCTGTTTGGGATTCTTGATGACGAACACCTCTTTCTGGTTGAAACTCAAGTTCTTGCCGAGCTTGTAACGCAGGTTGGTGTTGGTGTTGCGGTCGCCGATGATTTTGATGGGCTTGGAAGCCCTGATGCTCCCATGATCGGTGGTGAGCACCACCTTATAGTTCGATTGAGCCAGCATCCTGAACAGGTCGGAGATGACGGAGTGGCGCAGCCAGCTCTGCGTGATGGAACGGTAGGCCGACTCGTTGTTGGCCAGTTCCCTGACCATCTTCGACTCTGTGCGTGCGTGCGAGAGCATGTCGATGAAATTGATGACCACCACGTTGAGGTCGTTCTTCTGCAAGTTGCGGTATTGCTGGATGAAACTGTCGGCGGCGGCAGAGTCGTTGATTTTGTGGTAGGAGAAAGAGTAGCGTTTCCTGTATCTCTCTAATTGGGTGTTGATGAGCGGTCCCTCATTGAGGTTCTTACCCTCCTCTTCGTCCTCGTCGACCCACAGCTCGGGAAACATCCGTGCTATCTGGTCGGGCATGAGGCCGCTGAAGATGGCGTTGCGGGCATACTGTGTCGCAGTGGGTAGGATGCTGCAGTAGATGTCTTCGTCGATGTCGAACATGTCGCCAATCTCTTCCGCGAGCACTCGCCATTGGTCGAACCTGAAATTATCGATGACGATGAGAAACACTTTCTCACCGTTGTCGAGCAGAGGGAAGACCTTACCTTTGAAGATGTCGGGACTCATCAGCGGGCGCTGGTCCTCTGCGCTCCTTGGAGCAACGGGCGATTTAGGTGCCACCCAGTCGAGGTAGTGGTTTTTGATGAATTTGGCAAAGCCATTGTTGGCATCTTCCTTTTGCGTTTTCAGCATCTCTGTCATGCTGCTGTCGGTGCTGCTCAGTTCCAGTTCCCAGTGCACGAGAGTGCGGTAGATGCTTACCCAGTCGTCGAAGGTGCGGCAATCGCTGATTCTTGTCGAGATGTCGAGGAAATTCTGCTGATATCCGCTTTGTGTCACTTCGGTGACGATTTCTTTGCGGTGGATGTTTTTCTTGAGTGTCAGCAGAATCTGGTTGGGGTTGACGGGTTTGATGAGATAGTCGGCAATCTTGGAGCCGATGGCTTGGTCCATGATGTTCTCCTCTTCGCTTTTAGTCACCATCACCACAGGGGTGGAAGGTGATATCTCCTTGATTTTCTGCAGGGTCTCAAGTCCTGAGAGGCCGGGCATCATCTCGTCGAGGAGCACCAGGTCGAAGGTCTGCTGCTGGCATTGGTCGATGGCGTCAGTGCCGTTGCTCACTGTCGTGATTTCATAACCTTTCTTTTGCAGAAAGAGGATGTGGGCTTTGAGCAGTTCTATCTCATCGTCTACCCATAGTAAAAGTCCGTTGCTCATAGATTAAAATCCGTCTAAATCGTAGTATTCGTCCTCCAAGTCGATTTCCTGAAGTTCTTTCTCTTTCTTTTTCTGTTTGGGAGAGACGGGAGTGGTGGGCGTGACGTCCTCACCGAAACCGTCATCGAAATAGATGCCCGTGTCCTCTCGTTCTATGACCTCCTGCTTGGGTTGCTGTTTGGGCTGTGTGACGGCGGGCTTGTCTTTCTTCTCCGGCTTTTTCTGAGTGCTGACAGACGGCTTCCGTGTCTTGTCGGCCGAATTGCCTTTGGCATTGTTTCCTGTCGGCAGAGTCACCACTCTTTGGGCACCTTTGGTGTCGACCTTGAGTGTCGGGGGCAGGGTGGTGGGCTGCGCTTTCACGTTGTTGCGTTCATTGATGATGAAGCTGTCGTCGGAGGTGTTGCCGTTGTTGTCGTCGGGTACGGTGAACGAATCGTCGTCGGGAATCGTCACTCCTCCGTTGTCGTCGGTAGGAACAGTGAATCCTCCGTTGTCGTCGGTAGGAACAGTGAATCCTCCGTTGTCGTCGGTAGGAACAGTGAAACCTCCGTTGTCATCAGTCGGGACGGTGAATCCATTGTCATCATCAGCCGGGACGGTGAATCCATTGTCGTCCGCCGGAATATTGATACCGTTGTCGTCGTTGCCGGCGGGGTTGGCATTATTGCCCACATTGCCCACGGGAGCGACGGTGTTGGTGGGCTGTTGGTTGGTGCCTTGCGACACTCCTGTCCCTGCGGGTGGCGCCGGGATGTCGATGATATCATCAAATGAGCCTGTTCCCGTCTCTTGCTCCTCGGCGGGGATGTCGAAGCCTTCGTTGGCAGGTGTCAGTCCGTCGTCGTCGATGTTGAAGCCTCCCTCTCCGTCATCAGGCTGGGCGGGTTGCGTGATGGCCTCTTTGGCATCGGGCTCCCGCTCATAGCCAATCTCGTCAGGCTCGTTGAGCAAGTCTTCGGCATTGACCTTGATGGGTGCGAAGTGCTTGACGTAGAACTCGTCGTAGTCGTCGTAGCTATACTGCTTGCCAAGCAGTTCGGCGTTCTCGGTGCTGATAATGATAGACCGTGCCTTTCGCATTCTTCTGACAATACCCTCCTGCTTATGAACTTCCCTGGCATATTGGTGTGCCTCGTCGAAGAACCTGAATCCCGAGACCTTCATAAGGTGAATGCCGTCGGCCTCTTCTATCTGAATGTCGAAATTCCTCACGATGAAGGTCGTGAAATTGAACCTTGCCATCTCGAAGAGCAGTTGGTTCTCGTTGAGAGAGTCGGGGTGATAGGCCAGGATGAAGAGGAATTCCTTGTTGCGGTCGGGTGTGAACTTCCTGGCGGCAATGGAGTCGCTGTCGTTGAGCACCACTGAGCGCCGGCTCCATATATCCTCGAGGTCGAATTTTCCCCCATGCAGTTTCTTTCCGGCTTTCACGCCGTTGACAATCATGCCGGCCATCTCGCTGATGCGGCTGCTGGGGAAGTTCTGCACCACATAGGTCATGTCTTCGAGGCATCCCTCGGCGTTGTTGTCGTTGAGTCTGCTCAGTCCTCTGATGAAGACGAACTTGTCGCGGTTGGCGCCGAGCGGGAACCTTGTTTCGGAGATGTTGGCATTGGTGTAGACCTCCAGGTATCTGTCGGCCTTGAAAGCGTTGTAGGTGGCAGAATAGAGAGAATCCTCCAACTGTTCCCCGAATTTGGAGTTCTCCACAAAATATGGGTCAGTGAGGATGGCGGTCCATTGGCTTTCGGGGAATTTCTCCTTGAGCAAGTCGATATAGCTGTTGGCCGTCATGCTATCCTCTTTCCGCGAGTGGAGCAGGAAGAGGTGATAGTAGACCTCATCCATCTTCTCGAATTCCGGGTAGGCAAAAGTGAGGCGTGCGAACTGTTTCTCGCTCAGCCTGAGGTTGTCGAGTTGGTCCTTGAAGATGATGCCAGAGTGGAAGAGTCCGTCGGAGATGATGGTATGGCATTCTGCTTTCTGCTCTTCGGTAAAAGGAATCTGCTTCAGGTAGTATTCTCTTTTGTGCGGATCGTTTTCCAGGCTGTCTTTCTCGCTGTTAGCCACAGAGTCTTCTACTGCCTCCATAGCTTGTGCGAGAGAGTCGCTCATGGCCTCGTCCTGCTGCTCACTGCCCCAGAGGTCGCTGACCACCGTCTTGTTCGACCGCTGCCAGTTGTCTTCATTCTCACGCTTTCCCCATTGTTTTTGGAAAGCTGTCTTGCCTTGCGACACGGCGAGCTGGTTGTAGAAATACCATTCGCCTTTCTGCTGGTTGGCCTGGTTGGCCTGATTGGCGGTCTGGTTTTGCACGCGGTTGTTGCCTGTGTTGTTCTTGGCAAGTGTGCGCTGCGCTTCCTCTTCCATTTGCGCCTTGCGCTCCTCTTTCTCCTTCTTCTTCAGCGCCTCTATCACACGGTCGATGGCCTCGTTGCGCTCCTTTTCCGGCATCTCAGAGAGGGCGAGCAGCGAGTCTTGCAGGTGGATGGCATCGGTATAGGGTGCCAATTGGTCAAGGATTTTCGACCTCCGTGAGAGTTCCTCATAGTCGTCGCGCTCCTTGTCGAGCATGCCGATGGCGGCACCATAGCACCGTTGGGCATCGCCGAATTTCTCCTGGTCCCAGTAGAGACCTCCGAGTTTGAGGAGCAGCACACCTTTCTCCACCCCGTTGCGTGTGGATTTCTCGTTGCCTTTCTCATAGGCGCTGATGGCGTTGACGGTGTCTTTGTCGAGCAGATAGACATTGCCCATGGCATAGTAGACCTGGTCGAGATAGTCTTTGTTGTTGTCAGATGCCGCCATTCGCTTGAGTCTGCTGATGGTCTTCTTCGACTGTCCGGCGGCCATCACCTCGGTCATGGCGATGCGTGCGTTGAAGGCGAGTTCATAGGGCGGGTTCTCGGCAACCACTTTCTTGTAGGCCTTATAGGCTTGCTGCTTGTGGCCGAGAGCCGATTCGAGCTGTCCCATGAGGAACCATTCACGTGCGCGCTGCTTCCGCCTCATCTCATGTTTGATGACTTTTCGCAGGTAGGGGATGGCTTTCTCGTATTCGCCGGTGTGAATATAGTAGTCGGCATAGGTGTAGTCCCATTCCTTGACCGCATGCCAGTCGATGGTGTCGCGGCTCATCTTGCGTATTACATCCTCTGCGTCATAGAGCCATTCCTGCTGGAGGTAGCATTTGGCGAGCCATGCGCGGGCCTTGGCATAGATGGCCGGCTGTGTCTGGTAGAGCCGGCTCATATACGAGAAAGTGGCAGCGGCCTCGTCAAAAGCTCCTTTGTGGAACTGCGACCTTCCCATGAGCATCCATGCTTTCCACATCATGGGGTTGTATTCGCGGCGGTTGAGCCATTCGATGTCTTTTGCCGTCTTTCGCCTGCTCTTGGTCCATTCGGGCCGTTTGTTGATGCTGTGCAGTTTGATGGCTTTCTGGCTTTTCTCGATGGCTCTGTCGAAGTTGCCGCTCCCGAGGCTCTTGCTGTTTTTGTTGCCTACGGTATAGAGTGGTATGATTTCGGTGTAGTTGTCCTTGTTGCCGTTCTCCTTCTCGAGCGAACCGTCGATATAGGCGAGGGTTCCGTTGTAATAGGTGTTGTATTTGGCAGTGAACGACTGCCAAAAACGGCTTTTCGCCGTGTTCTTCTTCGAAGAGCACGACGCACCTGCCAGCAGAAGGACTGCGAGCGTCAAGAGGATGAGGACTTTGGTCTTTCGCATCTGATAATATAACACATAAAGTGCGTTTTTATTGCCTTTCTTGAGCATTTCATGAGGTTTTGAATGCAATAAAAACTTTAATTGCGCTGCCGACTTGATTTTTTCCTTGTTTTTGGGGCTTTTCCTTCTTTTTTTCTTATATTTGTGGTACTAAAAGATTGCTGAAATTGTAGGCCTCTCCATTGAGCAGGTGAACTCCTTATGATAAAGGCACCTGGAAGGGAGACAATATCCGTATAGTGCTTACCGTCATCCCTCCAGCAACATCAGCAGCTCGTCTTTTACCTGGTCGGGCACGTTGATGCCACGGAGAATGAGGCTGCGGTTCCATCCTGCCACCTCGTCGGGACGTAGGGTAGTGAGCACCTCTTCAAACAACTCGGCTTCTTCGTCGGTATAGCTGTCACTGCGGCGACCGGCGAAGGAGTCGAGTTCTTCGTCATCATAATATTCAATGGGTTGGGTGGCTGCCTCCATCATGCATACCTGCTCACATTTTGTATTATTGCCGTCGCACGTGTTGCACGACGGTCCCTGGGCTATGCCTTTGCCGTCGTCCCTTGACGTGATGCCCATCAGGGCGGCAATTCCGCCAAGGACGGCGAGGGCAATGAGCATGACGGCGATGATTCCCATGCCGGCGTGAGCGGTCAGAAGGATGGCGCTCATGGCTCCTCCTCAATCACGAACCCTGCGGCGCGCAGATGGTTCCAATACATCGGGTAGGACTTGGTCACCACCGACGGATTGTTGATGCGCAGGCCGGGAAATAAGGCTGCTGCGGGAGCGAAGGCGAGAGCCATGCGATGGTCTTCGTAGGTGTCGATGACAGGCGAGGGGAGCGGTTCGCATCTCGTGCCGTCCCAGATGAGGTCGTTGTCGGCATTGCTGGTGATGATGAATCCCAGTTTGCGCATCTCTTTCTTCATGGCCTCTATGCGGTCGGTCTCCTTGATACGGAGCGTGTTGAGCCCTTTGAAATGAAAGGGTATGCCCATCATGGCACAGGTCACGACGAACGTCTGCGAGAGGTCGGGCTGGTTGATAAAGTCAAACTCCAGTCTGGGCAGACGGACGTGATGGTGGCGCAGGGTGACGGTGGTGGGCACTCCTTTGTCCTTGACGGCGAAAGTTGTCTTCACGCCGAGCAGGTTGAAGAGGTAGCGTGTCACAGAGTCTCCCTGTCGTGAGCCGTCGGTGAGTCCATTGAGTCTGAGGATGGACTCTTCGGAACTGAAAGCGAGGATTTCATACCAGTAGGAGGCGGCACTCCAGTCGTTCTCAATGAAATAGGATGTGTGCCGGTAGTTCTTCGCCTCTACGGTGATGGTGTCGGGACCGGTCCATTCCACCTGTGCGCCGAAGTCGCGCATTGTGCACAGGGTAAGGTCGATGTAGGGTCTTGATACGATATTGCCCGTGAGGTGTAGGGTGAGTCCTTCTCTCATGGTAGCCCCGGCGATAAGCATCGCCGAGATGTATTGTGAGCTGATGTTTCCGGGCATCTCCACATAGCCGCCGTCGAGCTTTTTGCCACGGATGCGCAGCGGGGGATAGCCCTCCTCCCCGGCATAGCTGATGTCGGCACCTACCCGCCGGAGGGCTTCCACCAGATGGCCGATGGGCCGGTGGCACATCCGCTCGGTGCCGGTGAGCACATGCTCGCCGCTGTCGGTAGAGGCCAGGTAGGCGGTCATGAAACGCATGGCAGTGCCCGCAGCTTTGATGTTAATGGTTGGAGGCATGTCGCGGAGTGCACGTATGATGACTTCGGTGTCATCGCAGTCGGAGAGGTTTTCGGGCATTACCTCACCTCCGGAGAGCGCATGCACCACCAGAGCGCGGTTGCTGATGCTCTTCGAGGCAGGTAGGTCCACTGTGGTGTCAACGACCTTGGGTGCCGTGATTCTATATTGCATGATGGATGGTTGATTTCAGGTGCAAATGTACGCAAATAACTTGGTTTTATGTCATGAAAGCGTCAAAAATGCCATCAGAGGTCATTCTTTCATGGCTTCTACTGCTTGAAGGTGGCGATTCCTTCGTCAAGGAACTGGATATACTTGGAGACATCCTCGTCGTAGCCCCGAGCCCCTGTGAGAGGTTGGCCGGTGGGCGTGACAGCCACATAGAAGGGTTGTGCATTGGCACCGAATTTATGACTTTGCAGATAGCTCCATTTGGCACCTACGGTGGTGAGTGTCTTGGTTTGTCCCTTTTCGTCGACGATTTCGAAAGGTTGGGCCAAAGGAGTCTTGTCGTCGACATAGAGCGAGATGAGCACATAGTCGTCGGTGAGCCGGTCGGCCACACGAGGGTCGGTCCACACGGCAGCCTCCATCTTGCGGCAGTTGACGCACCCGAAACCGGTGAAGTCGATCAGCACGGGCTTCCCTTGAGCCGCAGCTGCTGCCATGCCTTGCTCATAGTCTGTATATTTGGCCTCTACGACCTTGGTGTTGAGGTTGAAGTCCTGAGTGTTGATGGGAGGGGCAAAGGCGCTGATGGCCTTGCAGGGGGCTCCCCACAGTCCCGGAAGCATATACACTGAGAAGGCCAACGACACAAGTCCACCCATGATGCAGATGACGGGCATCGGTATGCGCGCTTCCCCGTCAGTCTCGTCGCTCTGGAATCTCAGCACACCGATGAGATAGAGTCCGAGCAGTGTGAAGATGGCTATCCACAATGCGATGAATACCTCGCGGTCGAGCAGATGCCATCCGTAAGCCAGGTCGGCCACGGAGAAGAATTTTAAGGCGAAGGCCAGTTCGATAAAGCCGAGGACCACTTTGATGGTGTTCATCCACGAGCCCGACCGGGGAGCCTGTTTCAGCCATGAGGGGAACAGGGCGAAGAGGGTGAAAGGCAGGGCGAGTGCAAGGGCAAAGCCCAACATGCCCACGGCGGGGGCCAGCCAATGTCCGCTGGTGGTTGTCTCTACGAGCAGCAGACCAATGATGGGTGCGGTGCATGAGAATGATACCAACACGAGAGTGAAGGCCATGAGGAAGATGGAGAGCAGTCCGCTGGTGGACGATGCCTTGGAGTCGACGGCGTTGGCCCATCTGTCGGGCAGTTTGATTTCAAACCATCCGAAGAAGGAGAGTGCGAAAGCGACAAGGAGAAGGAAGAGGAAGATGTTGAAGTAGGCATTGGTCGACATGGCATTGAGTGTGTCGCTGCCGAAGAGCGCTGTGACGAGCATTCCCAGTGCCATGTAGATGACGATGATGGAGGCGCCGTAGGTGAAGGCGTCTCTGATGCCTTTGCCCTTGTCGTTCTTCGCCTTCTTGAGGAAGAAACTGACAGTGAGAGGGATGATGGGCCAGATGCATGGCATCAGCACGGCCAGCAGTCCGCCCAAGAAGCCCATGAGCAGTATCTGGAGAAGAGAGAGGTCGGAGAGTTTGGCTTCGGGATTGAACGACTGCATCTGTGAGATTGACGGAGCCCACAGGTCGGCGGCTGCAGAGTCGCTGGGCAGTATCCCGACAGTTGCCGTAGTCGCTGTATCGCCAGGAGTCTGTGCGGTCGTGTCGGGAGTTATTGCGGATGCGGCCGGTTGTGCCTCCTCTGCCACGGCCGTGGCAGGTGTTGCCTGCGGCTGTTTGTCGTCTTTCCCCTTTTCCTCGGTCACGGCAGGTTGTGCTGTGGCCGGACTTTTGCCTTTCTGCTTGAATTCTACTTGCGTGGGAGGCATACAGGTCTTGTCGTTGCATGCCCCATATTCCAGATAGCAGTCAATGTCGTATTCAGGCTGGGTGAATTTCACTTTTTGCACAAACTGCGCGTTGTTCTCAAAGAAGCGGAGTTTCATGCCGAACATATCGTCGAATTTCTCCACGACTTGTCCTTTTGGCTGGAGTTTGCCAACCGGTTCTGCACCGCTCATCTTGACGACGTTGAAGGTGGCGGGGATGGGGCCGTCGTTGCCTATGTCTGATGAATAGACATGCCATCCCGGGTCAACTTTCGCAGTGAAGACGATTTCCCCTTCGCTGCCGTTGCCGGTATTCATCTTGGCAGTGAAATGCACAGGGTCGACCATTTGGGCATGTGCTGAGACGATGCACCAGAGAAGGCTTATCAAACTGAATAATTTTCTCATGATAGTTATGTTATTGTTTTAAGGATTCACGGATAATTTCCCGACGATGAAATTCACCATATCCGTCACGTCGGCCACGGTGATGTTGTTGTCGATGTTGACATCTGCAGCCTCATGGTCGAAGAGATAGGGGGGAGTGTTGTCTTCTCCCAAGATGATATTCACGGTGGTTGTCACATCAGAGATGGTGAGACTGCCGTCCCTGTTCACGTCGCCGATGAAGAGCAGGTGCAGTGCGCTGAGAGGTTTGTCCGGTTCTCTATACCACCGCAGCGGACTGACCGGTGCCCCTGTGGAATAGATGCCATTCAGTCTTGTCGTGCCGCCGGCGTACTCCTTCGTGGCCTTCACCTCCACGTCCTGCCAATGGAGCAGAGCGTTGTCAGTGTTGATGACGGCTGGCTGGTTGGGTGTGGTGACCGATGCCTGGACGACATAGACGGAGTCGCTGCGCACTTTGGCGATGGTGGCGAGCCTCACGTCCGACGAGGCTGTGGCGGAGAAGGGCAGGAAGAGCTCTTGCCATTTGCCTGTTACGTCGTTGCGCCGGTAGGTCACTTCCCGTGCAGTGAAGTCTTCCTTCACGGTCAGTGGCTCCTCGTCGGTGATGACGAAGTGGTCGCACATACCACCTTTTATCACATTGTAGTTGTTGTAGGTCACATCGAGCGAGGCTGTGGGTGCTATTTTGATGAGCGCATTGGCGGGCGTCTGGTCAATCTGCAGGTCTCGGCAGTGGGTGTAGGCCGACAGGTCTATCCATTCACTGTCCATCAGCCAGCATTGGTGCTGCAGTGCTCTTCCGTTGTCGAGCAGATCCAGAATCTCTTCCGTTGCCTCCTCTTCAGGACATACATAGCTGAGATTGAAAGCGCCCACTTTGAACCAGGTGCCGTCGCTCCTTGCGCCGATGGTGAGGGTGTGGTCGGTGACCAGCACATAGCACTCGTACGGACAGAAAGTGTTGTCTCCCTTGCCGGTGATGTTGTAAGAGCGGGCGATGTTGCCTGTCCCCGCATTGCCGTAAAGGGCGGTCTTTGTCATTGTGCGCCCATAGCCGTCGGTGGTGGCGAAATCGGCCGTCAGCCGGTAGACACCGTTGGGCAAGTGCTTTACCTCTTGCATGAGTTCGGCGTAGGTCATGCTGCCGGCCCATACGTTGAAGAACGTGCCCGTGGTGCCGTCGCTCATCGTGGCGGTGCCGGTGAAGGCGTCGTTCCAACCGTCGAAAGTCTTGGCGAAGGTCCAGCGGTTAGGATAGACCACTCTTCCGCTTCCTGAGACTGTGCCGGTGGTGGAGCCCCATGAGAAGTCAGGGTTGTCGATGGTGTATCTCACATCGTGATGGCCTTGTTCGACCACATATTGCTGATTGAAGTCGGATTTGCGGATGGCGTATATAGAGAGTCTGTCGGCGTCGGTGAGGCTGCAGTCGCCTGCCACCTCATCACCGGCGGAAAGGGTGCTACTCTTTGTCCCGCAATAGGTGGAGTAATAGTCGTTGCGCATCCGCCAGCAGTCGTTGCCGGAGTCATAGACGGGCGTGAAGCGACTCTTCTCTGTGGGGAGACTGGTAATGCCGTCGGTCTGGAAGAGGGCGTTGCTTTGGCTGGTGAGGATGTAGTTGTAGAAATCGGGGGTACGCAGCGAGTATCCGCCGTTGTCGTGGGGCTCCATCTGCCATACCTGACTCAGGTCGGTGCCGATGGCGGAGACGGTGTTGTAGGCTACGGCCTTGATGCCTTCGTCGGAAGCTTCGGCACCTTCGATGTCGCCTGTGCGAGTGAGCGACTTGATCTGGATGCAGTGCCAACCTGTGATGTTCGACTGTTCGATGCCCAGTCCCAGGGTCAGTTGGTTGTCGGTCACTTCGATACCGCTGATGGTGCATTCTATCGGTTCATTGGACAGAAATCCGGGTGTCACGCCCGAAGCGGTGAAATAGGTCTTCTTCGTGGCACGAGCCGTTGTGGCAAAGACGTAGGCGAAATTGTCGCGGGTGCCGTTGAGCGTCGCCCCGTCCTCGCCCCTGGCATTGTGCGAGGTGGCGTAGAGCACGGCGGTGTAGATGCCGTTTGGCAGGCTGACTTTCTGCGACATCTTGGTGCCGGCCGATGACGAGTTGTAGAGTTCAACGAGTGCGATGCCATTGCCGGTCGTCGTCCCGCTGGCACCAGCCCAGGCATCCTTTAAGGTACTCACACGGCCGGTGTAGTCGGTGGTAGGTCGGGCATTGGTAGGTGTCCAGCACAGTTTGCCTGTGCTCTTATCAGTGATAAGGTAGTAATAGTCGCCGGGTGAGGCAGGGATGGATGTGAGTTTGATGCAGCCTGCCGGCAAGTTGCTGTCGGAGAGGTCGATGGTGTTGCTGTAGTGCGACTGGCCCTTCGCGTCGATGCTGCAGATGCGGAACACCTTTTTGCCGGAGCATGCCGCCACGGGGAGGGATGCCTCGCGTGCCTCACTGTCATCTACGCCGAGGGTGGCGCGTGTGGTCCAGGTACTGCCGCTGGTGTTCTGCTGCACATAGACGGTTTTGATCCAGTCGGTGTTGGGCTCTCTCCACGACAGGTTGATGGCGGTCTTGTCGAGGGAGAGGCCGCCGATAAGTTGGCAGGGCGCTCCCTGGTCTCTCCAGTCCATCCACACATCGGTGCTTTTCTTGTAGGCGAAGTCGCTGTTGTAGGCCCCGAAGATGGCTCCTCCGCTTGTGGTCCAGAAATCATCCGACTCCCAATGGACAAATCGTTTCTGCTCCACATTGTTGTATACCGCCAACCGCTCGAGCCATTCGGTGTTGTCGGCCTGGTCGGCTCTCTTGAGCACGTCGCGGAGCCAGATGCCGTTCATCTTCTGGTCGTCGCCGTTGCCCCATGTATACCACGAACCGAGCGAGTCGGTGTAGAACCGGGTCTCAGAAGTCCAGTTGGCACCGTTGTTCCACTCTGTGCACCACACGGGCAGTTGGGTGGCGGTATAGAGAGCTTTCAGCGAATTGATGCAGTTTTGTGGGGTCTGACCACCAATATAATAATGTGTGGCCACAAAGTCGACTCTGTAGTTGTGTGCCTCACATGAGTCGATATAGGCTTTCACCCATGAGACGTTGGGGTTGCATGTCGCGAAGGTGCCCACGCGCATGCCGCTTCTCAGGTATTCGGCATGAAGTTTGAAGAGGTCGGGCACTGTCATATACATTTCGCTTCCGCTGCTGTTGTCGGGCTCGTTGACACCGAGCACATGAGCGGATGTCTCAGCGTTGATATTGCCCCATGAAGGCCATGCATAGGTGGCTTTTCCCGTGTAGGTGGAGCCGTTCTCGTGATGGCGCTGGGGCACATAGTCATAGTCGGCTAATTGGTAGTTCTCAGAGTTCCATTGATAGAACCACGACACCCTCATGAGCCGCATGGGTGTCTCGTTCCGGCCTGCATATCCCTTTTTTGCCGGCCATCTCCATCTGAAGATTCTCAGGAAACTGACGCTGCTTTGCAGGTCTTTGGGCAGTGTCACGGTGATGTCGCCGTCGTTGGCGATGAAGCAGTGGCTGTATCCTGTCCCGTCGGCGTGGTTGGCCATGGTGACCATGTATCCTCTTTTCAGCGTGAAACTCTTGATGGCGTTGTCGAAGTCGCCCAAGTCGGTGTAATAGGTGTTGACGTCGAAGTCGCTGCGGGAATTGCCCGAGGAGGCGGTCCCGGTGAAGACGGTCAGCGGATGGCATGAGATGGGGTAGGGCAGCAGGATGGCCCCGTGGCGGTAGGTCTCCACGCGACAGTTGCTGCCGTCGACGGCCGGTGCCCCGTTGATGGTGATGAACCTGAGCCATGTGCTGACGACCTGCGAGGGTCTGATGTTGCTGAAAACCACAGTGGCTTGCTCATGAGCGATGTCGATGGAGGCTGTCATGGCTTCCGTGCCTTCCTGGGCAGTGATGACATAGTCGACAGGTGTGGTGAGTGTCTGTGAGACATTGTGCCTTGCGACGGTGGCCACTGTGTTGACGGCTGTCGAGAGCGAGGAGCCGTTGTATGTCAGCGACCGTGTGATGGCATAGGTCATAGAGCCGAACGGCCAGAGCGCGGCGAGCCATAGTATTGTCAGTAGCTGATAGGTTTTCATGTGCTTGTGGCTATTGTCGGTTCTTTGTCTGGTAGGCAGCGACAGGTGTCGCCGGCTTTCGTGTAAACGGGAGTTCTTGTCAGAGAGAGGCGTCGGGGCGTACGTAGAAGCGCTGCACTCTCTTGCTGAGATTGCACAGCACCTCATAGCCGATGGTTCCAAGGTCTTCAGCCATATCATCGGCCGTGTAGCTCAGGTTGCCCATACTTCCCATCACCACTACATGGTCGCCCATTTTTGCCTGTGGGATGTGTGTCACGTCGGCGAGTGTCTGATCCATGCAGATACGCCCCACAATGGGAGCAAACTGTCCGTGTATGAGCACGTGGCCCCGGTTGGAGAGATGTCTGCTGAGTCCGTCGGCATAACCCGTGGTGACGGTGGCGATACGCATTTCGCGCTCGGCCTTGAAGGTGCGTCCGTAGCCGATGGTCTCACCGGGATGAACGTCCTTCACCTGAGAGATGACCGATTTCCAAGAGATGGCCGGTTTGATGCCTTCGGGGATGGTGTTGGAGATATCGGGCTTGAGTCCGTAGAGCACGATGCCAAGTCTGACGATTTTTCCGATGTTGTCGAATTCTTGGCTGGTGTTAAGATAGAAAAGTCCGGCTGCCGAGTTGCAGCAGTGCACATAGGGCAGATGCAGGTCGGCCACGCTGTCGGCCACGGCCTTGAATTTCCTGATTTGCTGCCATGTGAAGTCGCGGCATTCCTCCGTGTCGGTATCTGCCACGCACAAATGAGTGAAGAGGCCGGTGAGTTGGAGCTTATCGTGATACTTGCGGATGATGTCGGCGCAGAGTGCGGTGTCGTCTCCGTCGATGCCGATGCGGTTCATGCCCGTGTCGATGGCCATCTGGCATTTGAACTTGGCGCCCGTGGAGGCCATCCTCTCGGCATATTCTTCGGAGACGATGGCTTGGGTGAGGTCATAGTCGCAGAGGGTCTTGGCATAATAGGGCGACGAATAGCCCAGGAGAAGGATTTCTCCCTCTATCCCCGCCTCCCGCAGGCCTACGGCCTCATCGATGTTGGACACGGCAAACAGTCTGCATCCCGCCCATGAGAGCGTCCGGGCCACCTGTACGTCACCATGTCCGTAGGCATCGGCTTTGATGACGGCCATGACCTCTGTGCCGGCCGGTAGCATACTTTTATAGATGAGGTAGTTGTCGCGCAGTTGAGTGAGGTTGATTTCCAGCCAGGAGCGCTTCTCTATTTGGCTGACGTGTACTTCCATTTGAGGTGATAACAGTTTTAGATGTTGATGTCCCTGTTTGTCTCCAGTCCGAGGAGCAGGATTCTCTCGACGAGGTCCTCATAGCTGATGCCAGCATAGTTGGCGGCATCGGGGAAGAGGCTCACGTCGGTCATTCCAGGCAGGGTGTTGACCTCGATGATCATCGGGCCTTTGACCGGGTCGGCGATGAAGTCGACTCTCGCCAGGCCGCAGCATCCCAGCACCTTATAGGCTTTCTCGCCCAGGGCGATGATGTCTTTCTCGGTGTGCTTGTCGATGCAAGCGGGGATGATGTGCTGATGCATCCCGGAGGTATATTTTGTGGTGTAGTCGTTGAACTCTCGCTCGTAGGAGATTTCTATCAGGGGCAGTACGGTGAGTTGCTGGTTGCCGAGGATGGGCATGGTGATTTCCACACCACTGATGAAGTCTTCGGCCAGGAGGGTGTCGCCATATTTGAAGACATCATCGATGCCTGCCTCTATCTGACTTTCTTCCTTGATGATATTGGTGCCGATACTTGAGCCCTGGCAGGGGGATTTCAGCACCATGGGCAGCTGCATCTCCTTGAGCAAGTGGCGCGCAATCTCCTTGTTGTCGGCGAAGTCGTATTTCTTGAGGGAGATGAAGCGGGGGGTGGGCAGTCCCACGTTGGCCAGCACATGCTTGGTGAGCACCTTGTCCATGCAAAGGGCGCTTGCCGTGACGCCCGAGCCGGTATAAGGGATGCCTGCGAACTCCAGCATACCCTGAATGGTGCCGTCTTCTCCGCCTTTTCCATGAAGTCCGAGGAAGACGATGTCGGGCTGGCATTGGAGGATGCCGGTCATATTGTCGCGTGTCAGGTCATAGAGCTCTGTGTGGGCATATCCCTTTCTCTGCAGCGCTTCATAGATTTTTTTCCCGCTACGCAATGAGATGTCGCGTTCGGAGGAGATTCCTCCGCACACGACGACAATCTTCAGGTCTTTGTTCATCATATTCTGATTTTCAATGCAAAGGTAGTTCAAATAATCGAATCGGCGAAAAAAAGAAGTCACATTTTCTTCTCTGTGCCGGTGTGGCGCCTCATCACTGTCAGAAGCCCGACCATGTCTTCCTCCACAGTTGCCGTGCCATCTCGTCCCATTTCACGACTGTCGCACCGAAGAAGTCGGCCACGTAGCCGTTGAGCATGCGCTCGGCTTTTGCGGGGTCCTCGCGGTGCAGCTGTTGCCAACTGCTCTCCACAAATGGTTGCTCGCGAAGGCCTTTCTCGATGAAATAGTCTCTTGCCGTCTCTATCATCTGCCGGTAGGTGCCCCATCTGACGGTGGCCAGGCGGTTGGTCTTCCTGAAATGCCACAGTGCGGCGTCATCGCGGTCTACGTGTTGCCCGCACACACCGAGCATCATGGGCAGTTGGGTCGTCCCGCAGTAGACGGGGAATCGCGGACTCTCTCCCGGATTGTCGAGGGCAATCCATGCCACGCCTCCCACCTCGTCGGGCAGCCATGAGCGCAGTTGTATCACGGTGCTGTAGGCGCACCATGGGACACTGACCGTACGGATGTTTTTCATCACCGAGTCGCCCATGGCATAATACATGCCTATCTCGTCGGGACGCATCCACGGGTTGGAGAAGGGCGAGACGATGCTGTCAGGCTCGTTTTCCACAATGTTGCCCTCTTTGTCTTTCCGCTTGGGATTGACAATCTTATGTCGTCCGCTCAAGTTCTTCTCCGTACCCTCATAGTAACTCCCCAACAGGCGCATCACTCTCTCCACACTCACCTTCTCATCGGGCTTGACGCTCAGCGGCAGGTTGGCCACGGTGTCGGAGAGGTGGAGTGAGGGCGCGAGTGCGTCCATGATGAAATGCTCGCGCACGCTGTAGTTCTTCTTCTCATTGAAGTAGTTGCCGCCGCTGTATGCCTTCCAGAAGCAGAACTCCTCTTTGCCGTCCCACAGACCAAGTTTTTTGGCGACGTCGAACACATTGGCCGAGGCCATGCACCTGCCGGTGTCTTCAGGATTGACTTTGGAGATGCGGCACACGTTGGCTGATACGGCAATCTCGTCGTCAGGGATGCGCACGGCGGCCCATACACCACCGACTTTCTTGGGGCCTTCGCCAAAGATTTCGAAAATCCACACCTCTTCCTTGTCGGCGATAGTGAGGCATTCGCCGCTGTCGCCGTAGCCGTATTTCTCCACCAGCTCGCCCATCAGTGTGATAGCTTCCCTGGCGGTGGCACACCGTTCGAGGGCGATACGCTCGAGTTCTTCGATGAGAAACATGCCCTTCTTGTTGCGGAGGATGTCGCGGCCTGTGATGGTGGTCTCGCCGATGGCGAGCTGCCTCTCGTTGAGGCAGGGGTAGGCCGTGTCGAGGTATCTGAACGTATGAGCCACTTGGGGAATCATCCCCTTGCGGTACATCTTGGTGCTGTCATCGGCCGACTGTGTGTGCATCCTGCCGTCGTAGACAGCTGTCTCAGCCCCGGCGGGATGGTCTTTGGCGGGTGCCATCCGCATCCATGTGCGGTACCATGAGTCGCAGGTGTGCGAGGTGATGACAGAGCCGTCGGCCGATGCTTTCTTGCCTACCATGATGCTTGTGCACGACATGAAGTGGCGGTTGTCAGGACCGGTCTCGGTCTCTTGTGCCTCGACATGGACTGTCGATGCCATGAATGCCAAAGAGGCAACGATAAAGAAAAGTTTGTCCATAGGAGTGGTACAGGTGTGGAGATGTCTATGGCATCAGTCGTCCATCAGTTTGCGGTATCTGCCTTTCTTGATTTCCTCAATGCCCAGGGTGCGGGCCTTGTGTATCTCGTAGTCGGAGTAGCTGCCCTCAAAGTACACCACTTCGCCTTGACCTTCAAACGAGAGGATATGGGTGCAGATGCGGTCGAGAAACCAGCGGTCGTGGCTGATGACGACGGCACAGCCGGCAAAAGCTTCCAGACCTTCCTCAAGGGCCCTGAGGGTATTGACGTCGATGTCGTTGGTTGGCTCGTCGAGGAGCAGCACGTTGCCCTCTTGTTTCAGTGCCAGAGCCAGTTGCAGGCGGTTGCGCTCTCCGCCCGAGAGCACTCCGCAGCGCTTGCTCTGGTCGGTGCCCGAGAAGTTGAACCGTGAGAGATAGGCGCGGGCATTGATGTCGCGTCCGCCCATCCTGATGGTCTCATTTCCCTGCGACACCACTTCATAGACGGTCTTCGTGGGGTCGATATCCTTGTGCTGCTGGTCGACATAGGCCAGTTTCACTGTCTCGCCAACTTCGAAGGTGCCTGCGTCGGGTTGCTCCAGGCCCATGATGAGTCGGAAGAGGGTGGTCTTGCCGGCTCCGTTGGGGCCGATTACGCCTACGATGCCGTTGGGCGGCAGTGAGAAGTTGAGGTCGCTGAAGAGCGTCTTTTCGCCGAAAGCCTTCCTCAGGTGGATGGCCTCGATGACTTTATTGCCCAGACGCGGTCCGTTGGGAATGAAGATTTCCAGTTTCTCCTCTCTCTCCTTCTGGTCTTCGCCGAGCATCATCTCATAAGAGTTGAGTCGAGCCTTTCCTTTCGCCTGCCGTGCCTTCGGTGCCATGCGCACCCATTCCAGTTCCCTCTCCAGCGTCTTCCTGCGCTTTGAGGCGGCTTTCTCTTCCTGCGCCATGCGCGTGGTCTTCTGCTGGAGCCATGAGGAGTAGTTGCCTTTCCATGGGATGCCCTCGCCTCTGTCGAGCTCGAGTATCCACTGGCTCACGTCGTCGAGGAAGTAGCGGTCGTGTGTCACGGCAATCACCGTGCCGGCATATTGTTGCAGGTGCTGCTCCAGCCAGTCGATGCTCTCGGCGTCGAGGTGGTTGGTGGGCTCGTCGAGCAGCAGCACGTCGGGTTTCTGCAGGAGCAGGCGGCAGAGAGCCACCCGTCTGCGCTCACCTCCCGAGAGGTTCTGCACTGGCCAGTCGGCAGGAGGACAGTGGAGCGCGTCCATCGCCCTCTCCAGTTTGGAGTCCATATTCCATGCGTCTGTAGAGTCGATGATGTCTTGCAGCTCGGCTTGCCGTTGCATGAGTTTGTCCATCTTGTCGGGGTCGCTGTAGTATTCCTCCTCGCCGAAGAGTTTGTTCACCTCGTCGTATTCTTGCAGGGCGTCGTAGACATGCCTCACACCATCGCGCACATTTTCGCGCACAGTCTTCTCTTCGTCGAGAGGCGGGTCTTGCGGCAGGTAGCCCACGGTGTATCCAGGACTCCACACCACTTCTCCCTGTGTGGGTTGCTCCAGTCCGGCGATGATTTTCATCAGCGTCGACTTGCCTGCTCCGTTGAGGCCGATGATGCCGATTTTGGCACCGTAGAAGAAAGAGAGATAGATGTTTTTGAGAATCTGTTTCTGGTTTTGGGGAATGATTTTTGAGACTCCAACCATGGAGAAAATCACTTTCTTGTCGTCTGTCGTAGCCATATTGATGAATTGTTATTGTTGCTCTTGATGATTGTCGCTGCCCTCGGTCCATTGTTCCCATTCACGCAAGGCCTCTTGCCAGTCGGTGACTTCACCCGAGGCGATGGCCTCCTGCTCCCTGAGCGCCTTGTCGCGGGCTTTGTCGCGTGCGCGTTTGGCCTTCATGTCGGCGATAGTGGCATCGTCGAGGATGAGTATGGCTCCCCGGTCGATAGCCTTTTGGAGCTCAGCCTCTCCGAAGGCCTTGCCTGGCTCGTTGAAGTCAGAAATGTTAAACTCATAGTCGACGCGCAGTTGGTGCCTGATGAGTTTTTGCTTGGCTCTGTTGCCTTCGTTTTTCAATCTCAGGAGTTTGGCAATTTCCTTGATTTCTGTAGCGGAGAATTTGTTTCTGCCCATTTGTCTGATGTGTGTGGGATGATGGGATTTTTGCAGATGTGCAAAATTATAAAAAAAAAAAGGATTTTTGGCCATGGGAAGTTAAAAATCAGCAGGGGATTTCCTTTTTTGGGTGAAAAAATGTTGAATTAGTGGCAAACGAATTTGTTTCTCGCATTTTATTATTAATTTTGCCGCCTATAACAGGCTTTGCAGCCTCAGCAGTGTAAGTGCTGTCGCCGGTTTCCGGCCATGGCGTGCGGCTGATGCGAAAGGCCGAGAAAGTCAGCCAATGAGAATGAAAGCAAATATGAGAGAAGTGATGGTGCGACTGCTTTTCGTCGTGCTCTTGTCTTTTGTGTCGGTACCGACAGTGACCAAGGCCCAGGACAGCATCCCACCTATGACTGAGGATACGGAGACTGCCGGCGCATCGTCGCTGGACGACGACCCGCTGGTGGCCGATGAGTTGGCCGCCTATGAGGAGATGATGGCTTCGAAAGAGCGGAGTGAGGGCTTCTACAAAGCCTTGAAACGAAAGTTTATCGAGGGAAATGTGGGCTTTATGTCGCTGGTGGCCCTGGCGCTGATTCTTGGTCTCGCCTTCTGCATTGAGCGCATCATCTACCTGACGTTGGCCGAGGTGGACAGCCGCCGCCTGATGGAGGATATTGACGCCAAAGTGAGCGAGGGCGACATTGAAGGTGCCAAGCAACTGGCCCGCGACACCCGTGGTCCGGTGGCCTCGGTCTGCTATCAGGGACTTTTGCGAATCCATGAGGATATCGACAGCATCGACCGCTCGATGTCGTCCTATGGTCAGGTGCAGCTGTCGAATCTGGAGAAAGGCTGTTCATGGATAACCCTATTCATCGCCATAGCTCCCTCGCTTGGTTTCTTGGGTACGGTGATTGGCATGGTGATGGCATTCGACCAGATACAGGAGGCCGGTGACATCAATCCGACGATTGTGGCGGAAGGTATGAAAGTGGCGCTGATCACCACTATCTTCGGTATCATCGTGGCACTCATCCTGCAGGTGTTCTATAATTACATCCTCAACAAGATTGAGGCATTGACCACTCAGATGGAAGATTCCTCCATCACATTGCTCGACTCTATCGTGAAATATAAAAGAGCAGGAAAATGAGATTATTGGGATTCGCCAAGGCCAGGCCGTCGTATCGTGTCTTCTATGTCATCATGGTGCTCACCTTGGTGATATATGCCTGTTTCTACTTGATCGGCTATTCGCACCCCTATTCGGAAAACCCTGATTTCATAGAACCTCGCCTCACCTCTGTGCTGCTGTGGTTTATGATCGCGGTGGTGGCGCTGGCTGCTGGCGTGACGATATGGGCCGTCTTCAAGTCGATGGGCCGGAGAGGCAAGGCGGAGAAGAAAAACGACGGACTGCCGGTGGCGCTGATTAGCGGAGGTGTGGCGGCAGCCACTGTCGTCATCCTGCTTTTGTCGTTTCTGGCAGCACCTTCGGGTTCGCTGAATGTCAACGGGAGTGAATACAATGACGTGAAATGGCTGAAGGCCGCCAATATGTTTGTCTTCTCGTCGCTCACGCTGATGGCGATTGCCTCAGTGTCGGTGATTATTGCCACCATCAGGTCACATTTCCATCACAGATAAGAAAACCATGAGACTGCGTCGCCGACATCACCGCAGAGTGCCAGGCATCAATACGGCATCGATAGCAGACATCTCGTTCACGCTGCTCATCCTTTTCCTCGTCGTCACATCGATGGACGACGACAAGGGCATCACGCGCATGATGCCGCCCTTCACACCCGACATGCTGCCGCAGACAGAGATGCTGGAGCGCAACGTGCTGCGTGTGGAACTGACCGCAGATGACCGTCTGCTGGTGAACGGCGACACCCTGCAGCTGGCCGACCTCAAGGGGCGTGTGATGGAGTTTGTCGACAATCCCGGCAATTTGCCCAATCTCCCCGAAAAACATCCGCAGCAGATTGACTTGTTGGGAGAGTGCATGGTGACCGATGGACATGTCATCCAACTGTCCACGAATGCCGAGACGCGCTACGAGACCTATTTCAAGGCGCTGGAAGAAATCGTCAAGGCCTATCGGCAACTGCGTGAGGACCTGGCTGTCAAGAAGTTTAAGAAGTCGTACAGTCAGTGCACCTCGTTGCAGCGGGACGCGCTCCGCACCTATTATCCGCAGCGTGTCTCGGAGGCCTATCCGCAGGAAGGAGGGAAGCCATGAGAATCGAGCGCAGGCGTGAGCGCCGCCAACCCGAACTGAACATGCAGTCGCTGCCCGACCTGATATTCACCGTGCTCTTCTTTTTCATGTTGGTCACGACGATGCGCAGCGTGCCGGTGAAGGTGGATTTCCGTGCTCCTGAGGGCAGCGAGATAGTGAAACTCCGCAAGAACAGTTCCACGCTCTATGTCTTTGTCGGCCGTCCCGTTCAGGCCTACCGCCAAGCGCTGGGCGACTCTGTCGTCATTCAGGTCAACGACCGGTATGTGCCGCTCCAGCAGGTGACGGCGGCAGTGAATAAGTATTGTGAGGATTTGTTGCCCGATGAGCGTGAGCAGATGACCGTCTCGCTGAAGGTAGACCGTTCGGTGCCTATGGGTGTGGTGTCACAGGTGAAGATGGCACTTCGCCAGGCAGGTGCCTTGAAAGTGCATTATTCGGCAGTAAAAACAGGCACGGTGGTTAAAAATCGTAGATAAAACGGGGCTTTTTTTATTATTTTCTTCTTTTTTGACCGCGTTTCAAAATTATTTTGTAATTTTGTGACAAACTTTATACAAGATGGCAGATCATAATTTAGACGCGTTGGACAAGAAGATTCTCAGATTGGTCTCTGAGGATGCAAGAATCCCTTTTCTCGAAGTGGCAAGAGCATGTAATGTGAGCGGTGCGGCCGTTCACCAGCGTATCCAGAAACTGACTATGCAGGGAGTGCTCAAAGGCTCACGTTTCAACATCGACCCTGAGAAAATCGGTTATGAGACTTGTGCCTACATCGGCCTTTACCTGAAGGACCCCGAAAGTTTCGATTACGTGGTGGAGGAACTAAAGAAAATCCCAGAAGTGGTGGAGTGCCATTACACCACTGGCGGTTTTGATATGTTTATCAAGATTTTCGCATTCAACAACCATCACCTGCTTGAGATTATCCACGACAAACTGCAGCCGCTGGGGCTCTCGCGCAGCGAGACGATTATCTCATTCAACGCTGCTATCGACCGTCAGCTGCCCATTGTCAGCATCGACGAGGACGACGAATAGTCTCCAGGCGACGTTAATCTTTCAGCTTTTCACATAGTTTACGAAGTCGTAGGCGTATTGATGCCGCTCATCGGCAGCATGGCATTCCCGTGTGCTCTCTTGCCAGTCGTCATAGGGTGGGAAGAAGGTGTCGGCCTCTGCGGGTGTGTCATGAATCTCTGTGAGGCAGAGTCTTTGGGCGATGTCGATGGTCTGCTTGTAGATGCTCGCTCCCCCGATAACGAACACTTCCTCGTCTTCCTCGCAGTGTGCGAGGGCTTCACTGATCGTGCGGAAGCATTCGCAGCCGGGCAGTTGTCTTGTGCTCCGGCTGACGACGATGTTGCGGCGGTGGGGCAGAGCGCCATTGGGCAGCGACTCAAAGGTTTTTCTTCCCATCAGAATGGTGTGTCCCATGGTGAGCTGCTTGAAACGTCGCAGATCATTTGGGAGCCAGTAAAGGAGGCGGTTGTTGAAGCCGATGGCCCTGTTTTCAGCCACGGCGGCGATGATGGTGATGCTCATGTGTGAAGAGGTTCAGACAGATACTTTTCCTGCGATATGCGGCCATGGGTCATAGCCTTCGAGTTGGAAGTCCTCATAGGTGAAGTCGGTAAGCTCCTTGATGTCGGGATTGATGCGCATGACAGGCAGCGGGCGCGGCTCGCGCGTCAGTTGCAGCCTCACCTGGTCGAGGTGGTTGAGGTAGACATGGGTGTCGCCCGTGGTGTGGATGAAGTCACCGGCTTCCAGTCCCGTCACCTGTGCCATCATCTGTAGCAGGAGGGCATAGGAGGCGATGTTGAAAGGCACGCCCAGGAAGGTGTCGGCCGACCGTTGGTAGAGTTGCAGGCTGAGTTTGCCCTCAGCCACATAGAACTGGAACATCGTGTGGCATGGGGGGAGGGCCATCTGGTCGACCTCTGCCACGTTCCATGCGCTGACAATCATTCTCCTTGAGTCGGGATGGTGCTTGATCTGGTCCACCACTTTTGCTATCTGGTCGATGGTGCCACCGTCGTAGTCGGGCCATGAGCGCCACTGGTGGCCGTACACCGGTCCCAGTTCACCGTTTTCGTCTGCCCATTCGTTCCAAATCCTCACACCATGCTCCTGCAGCCATTTCACGTTGGTGTCGCCGCGAAGAAACCACAGCAGTTCGTAGATGATCGACTTGAGGTGCAGTTTCTTGGTCGTCAGCAACGGAAATCCGTCGGAGAGGTGAAATCTCATCTGGTGGCCGAAGATGCTCTTTGTTCCGGTGCCGGTGCGGTCGGTTTTGGTCACACCCTCTTTCATGATCCTGTCGAGCAGGTCTAAATATTGTCTCATGACTGTATCATTATTTCATTATCGTTGTCGGGTATGTGCGTGCTTCTGATCCTCCATTCCTGCGGATAGAGGTTGTTGGCTCGGTTTTGGAGGTTTTTCACAAACCCCAATGGATGGCCCTTGTAAGTGAGAAGGACGTATCCCCGCAGGGTCTGTGGAGGCAGTGTCACCGCCTCTTTGCGTAGATAGGTGATGGCTGTCGAATAGTCGACGTCGGCTTCCGCGAACTGTCCTCGGCGCAGTGCCAGCGACAGTGCCAGTGAGGAGTGAGGCACCAGGTCGTTCCCTTTGCGCTCTGCCATGCATATACCGGCATGTATCACTTTCAGCCTTGCGGCCGCCTCGTAGGTGGCAGCCCATCTGGCGGGAATGCCAAAGACCTTGTTGCCGGTTTCTGCCAGCATCGTCTCTTTGATGTCAATCCAGTCGTGGAGCATTTCGAGACCGCCGCCCATACGGCCTTTTTGAGGTTTGCCTTTCATCTTCTTGGTGGCGCTTGGCATGGCGGTGTGAGGAGTGGCATCCTCGTCTTTTCTCAGAAGGGCGAGAAACAGACCCTCACTCTTCGTCACGCCGGGGATGAACCTGTAGACAGGGCCGTCGAGCACGCTGGAGAGCGAGGGCGTGATGCCCCACGACTCCCGGGTGTCTACGGGCAGCAGCCGGGCGCCCAACTCTTCGATGGCCCAGAGGACGTTCTCTTCATCTTCCCGGGTGTTGAGTGTGCAGGTGGAGTAGAGCAAGAGTCCGCCGGGACTGAGACACGGCCATATCTCAGCAAGGATCTCACGTTGCAGCCGCCGGCATTTCTCGATGTTCTGCAGCGACCATTCCTCCACGGCCCCGTTGTCTTTGCGGAACATTCCCTCTCCCGAGCATGGCACGTCGGTGAGTATCACGTCGAACATCAGTCCCGTGCGGGCATAGTCGCCGGCATGGCTGTTGGTCACCACCACATCGGGATGGCCGAATTTCTGAAGGTTCTCTGACAGAATCTGGGCACGTGTGGGCATCGGCTCGTTGGCGAAGAGCAGACTCCCCTCCGGCAGCGACGTGATGGCGGCAATGGACTTGCCTCCGGGTGCGGCACAGAGGTCGAGCATGGTGACCGGACGGCTGACGTATTGCCTGATGACATGGTCGACGAACATTGAGGCGGCGTCCTGCACATAGTAGGCACCGGCATGCAGCAAAGGGTCGAATGTGAAATTGGGCCTGTGGCTCAGGTAATAGCCCCAGGGACTCCACACCACTGGCTGTGGCTCCAGAAGAGGATGAATGTTCATGGCTTCCGTCTTCCACGGGTTGACACGGACGGATGTCGGCGGGGTGGCCTCCATTCCCATTGAGTAGCGGGCCCAAAGTGTCTCGCCCATCATCTCACGTGTGTATCGGATGAACTCTTCAGGAAGTTGCATGGCTGGTCGTTTGTCAGAATTCGATGAAGAAGCCGTCGTCACTATCTTCCTTCTCCTCCTCCTTGGCCTTCGACTTTGGCGGGTTTTTCAGATTGCCCTCCTCGTCGAACATTCCATAGGTGGTGCGCAGCACGATAAATTCGGTGCGGCGGTTGAGCTGGTCGCAGATGGCCTGCTTCTCCTTGTCAAGGGCCTTGATGAAATCCTCCGTCAGCACATCACCTTCCTTGAGCCAGTCATATTGTGCGGCCAGTTTCTTCCTGATGGTCTTGGGCTTCTCCTTGCCGTAGCCTTTGGGCGTGAGACGGTCGTTGGCGATGCCGTGGGAGATGAGATAGTTGACCACCGACTCTGCGCGGCGCTGCGAGAGCCCCACGTTATAGGCCTGACTGCCATGATAGTCGCAATGGGCACTCAACTCAATCGTCACGTTGGGGTTCTCGTTGAGCAAGGTCACCAGTTCGTCGAGTGCCTGCGTCGACTCCGGACGGAGGGTGGCCTTGTCGTAGTCGTAGAAAATGTTGTCGATCATCACCGGCACCGTGATGGAGGCCAGCGGGAACTGCAGGACATGCTCCTCCGACTCAGTGGTCTCCACGATATGCAGTTCCTCTTTGTGGTTGAGGTAGCCGCGGCAGGTGGCCAGGAACACATAGTCGACACCCGGTGTGAGCACCTGCTCGAAGGAGCCGTCGCTCTTTACGCTCAGTTTCTCGTTGGTGCCGTCATTGCCCACCATATACACTTGTGCCGCCGTCAGCTCATATCCGTCCATTTCATACACCCATCCTTTCACCGTCTGGATGATTTCGGGCTTCTCAAAGCTGAAGATGTGGTCCCAGCCGCGCCCGTCGCCTCGATTGGAGCAGAAGAATCCTCTGTTGTGCGGACCCTCGAAGGTCATGCCGAAGTCATCGCCTTGGGAGTTGAGCGGATATCCCGGGTGCTCGAGGTGGTATCTGTTGTCATCGCCTACGGTGGCGATGAAGATGTCGAGTCCTCCCATCCCCGGATGCCCGTTGGATGAGAAATAGAGGTCGCCGTTGGGACGGAAGGTGGGAAACATCTCGTCGGCTCCCGTGTTGATGGGGGCACCGAGGTTTTCCACACCGCCGAGGCCGCCTCCGGTCAGTCGCACCCGCCAGATGTCAAGACCTCCCATGCCTCCTGGCATATCGGAGCAGAAATAGAGCCATTCGCCATCGGGTGAGATAGCCGGATGGGCATAGCTGGAGAGGGTGTCGCGGGTGAGCTGCACGTCCGACGGTTTGCTCCATGCCGCATCAGACCTGCTCGACTTCACAATTTTTGCGTAACGGGGGTAGGAGGGGTCGGTGGAGCAAAGGGTGAGATACATCTCGCGCTGGTCGGCGCTGAAGCAGCATGCTCCCTCATCGTATTCGCTGTTGAGCCCCGACTCCACACGTTGGGGCTTGCTCCATTTGCCCTTGTCATCTTTCTGCGAGAAAAAGATGTCGCCGTTTTTCATGCCAGTGATGCCGCTCAGTTCGTCGCCTTCAGCCTCATTGCGCGTGGAGGTGAAATAGAGCAGGTCGTTGTCCTCACCGAAAAGCATCGGTGAGAAATCGGCACGGCGGGAATTGAAAACCTCCATCCGTTTCACTGTGTAGCGCGAGCCTTGCTCCTTGAGCTGTGGAGCAGAGAGTGCTGCTTGCAAGCCGTCTCTGGCCTCCTGGCTGTCGGGCATGGAGTCGATGGCCACCCGATATTCGGTAGCGGCTTCCTTGTAGTTGCCGTTTTTCATCAGTTGTCGGGCAAATGACAAATGAGTGTCGGCATCATCTTGCTTATATCTGATGACGTTGCGGTAGGCAGCGATGGCCTTCTGCGTGGAGTTGATGCGTTCATAGCAATAAGCCATCTTGCGGGCCACCTGTCCGCGCTTGTCGCGCTCCTTGGCCGGGGTTTTGGCGTAGGCGGTCTTGAATTCGGTGGCAGCATCAAAATATTCACCCAAAGCGAGGTATTTCTCTCCTCGTTTCAGGTTCTTGTCGGCGCCGCAACTGGTAAGCAACAATATGGCGGCGAGAAAGGCCGAGAGGCATAGACGGTTTGTCATGATAATATGTATAACGCATTTTCGGCCGCTTTATTGTGATAACAGCCTTGCTTTCTTTGCCATGATTTTGTTTCTCACAGATGTGCAGCACTTGTTGACACTTATAGGGTCTCATAGACTCACGAGAATCTACTTTTCCATTCCTTAAATCAGATATGGAGACAAATGATAAAAAAAAAGACAAATAATTTGCTGATAAAAAAAATATCACTATTTTTGTATCCGATTATGGCAGTTTGTGTTTTTTGACTATATCTTGCCATTTTTTGAAAGTAAATAAAAATCAGAATATGATGATAAAGAGATTACCTAAAACCATGACAAAGGTAGTGATGCTTTTTTTGATGGGCATGATGCCTTTGTCGAGTATGGCTACTGTAAATAATTTTAATGAAAACTTACGTGGTGACGTGAACCTTGACGGCAGTGTCTCCATCACTGATGTGACGGATTTGGTTAACATTATCCTCAATAATGCGGAAGATCTGGGCAACAGCGACGTCAATAATGATACTGAGGTGACAGTGGCTGATGTGACCGTATTGGTGGATCTCATTGTGAATGGAGGTGGTGATGACACTGTCTTTGATGTGGAGACCAATGTGGAAATCGGTTATGGTGGCGCTGGCTCAGGACCGGCACACATTATCGCCAAACCCAAGAATAAGGCTGAATAGACTACAATAATAAGAAGCGATATAAAAAATAGAGGACTTTGAACAATTCAAAGTCCTCTATTTTTTGTGGAATAAGTGTGCCTTTTTTCTGTTCTCATCGGGTGCGATGCTCCTCAAGCACCTGGCAGATGACTTCCCAGTCTGTCTCTCCTTCGAATCCGAATTTGTCGTCAAGACCGACGTTCATGTAGAGTTTTTCCTCAAAGCTTTGCAGACGAGTGTTGTCTACCTCCGGGTTTTCGTTGATATATTCAAATCTGATGCCATCGTCAAGAAAATGGCGGGCATATTCAGTCAACTTGTCGCGGTGGGATGAGCTCCACATGATCAGGCAGATGTCGTCGCGGTGAATGGCAGGCAATCTCCTGCCGTCAACAGTGAGCGAAGTGCCTGTATCCCTTGGTGGTTGTTGTCGAGTGATTCCACCTCAGCGAGATATCTCAGTGCATGCTTCATGTCGCCCATTCCGCAGTATCCCAGGGCGAGCATGTATTTGCAGTGAATGATGTTCTTTGTGTCGAGGCTGTCATCCCAGATGAGGAGGTCGGGCAGAGAGACGGCAAAGTAGTCCATCTTCTGTTTCTCAAAGAGATGTTGCTTGCCGTAGTTGATCAGTTTGTAGAAGCGCCCGTGCGCCTCGTCTTCCCTGCCGAGTCGTCGCAGGGCAAGTCCTTGATAGAAGATCTTGTCGGGCTTGGCGTCGTTGTAGTAGATGGCTGCTGCTGGCTCTTGAGGTCCTTCGGTGGCTTTTTGCCAGCAGGTGCGGGCCTGCTCAGTGTCTCCAAGAGCCTCGTGGGCCACTCCAAGGAGATAGAAGAAGTCGTTCTCCTGGGCACCATACAACTTTCCTTCTCCCAGATGGTGCGGATATGTCAGGCACTCGTTGAGCAATCCCACGGCTTTTTGATATTCTTTTGCGGCAATGGCCTGCTTTGCCAGTTCCACACGGCAAATCTGATATTGGGCCGGCACTTTGCCTTCGCCCCCTTCCCATGGATGGAAGGTGTGGGCATCCAGCAGATGCATGGCCTCCTCGTAACGGCCTAATTGATTGAGCAGGGTGATCTCTTCTAATACAAGGTCGTCTCTGCGCCTGATGAGTTGCGGGTATCTCCGCAGGAAGTCGAGACGCTCCTGATGGGGCTTGTGCAGCCGCTTGTAGAGTTGGTCGAGCTCCATCAGCACCCTGTCGTCGCTCTCATCGAGAGAGAAGGCTTTCTCCATATACTCGAGCCCCTCTTGCTGGCGGTCCTGCTTATTGAACAGTCCCAGGGCAAGGTTGCGCCACACGGTGGGGAAGGTGGGGTCGAGCCGGGCGGAGAGTTCCCAGTTCTCCATGGCAGGCTCATACTGACGGGCGGCATAGTAGAGACATCCGAGATAGTAGGGCGCTTTAGCTCCTTCCGGATTCATGCGCTTGGCGGATTCCAGCACGTTGACGTCTTCCAGGCGGTTGGGGAAGCAACAGTAGCTGTCGGTCTGCTCGGCCTGTCCGTAGAGGCGCTTTGCCTCCTCGCCCTCACCTTGGCTTTCTTTGAAGAATCCTAAATAATAAGAGGTGAGCGGAGAGGCTTCTTTCAATCGTTTCGCCACGGCGGGGATAGTCAGGATGGCCTCAGCATCCTGCCATAGTCCTGCCTGGGCATAGTCAAGGGCCAGCTCGTGGTAGTTGTACACATTGCCGTGCATCATCTCTACCATCTGCTTCAACAGGTCTTCATCTTTTGTCAGCAGATATTGCTCGTAGAGTATGCCGTAGTTGAAACGGTCAAGTTGTATGGATTCCTTGATCAGGGCCAGCCGCTCGTTCAGTTCTTTCGAACTGCCCATTTGCAGACCGCCTTTCTGCTGGCCGCGTTGGAGCAACCTGAGGATGGCTGCTTTCAGCGCACGGGCCTTGTGGTTGCAGGTATTGAAGACGAGGCTGCGATTCACTTCGTCGAGGGCATCGTCGTAGCGGCCCTGCGAGGTACTGATGCATGCGGCCTCGAAATAGCCGGCATCAGCCCAGGCTTTGTTCCATGTCGATTTCCAGAACCATTCATAGGCCTCCTGCTGGCGGTCCTGATACTTCAGGGCGACAGCCAGGTTGAAGAGCGCCTCGCCGTCGTAGGGATTCGGATTGCGTTTCTGCCAGTTTCTGACAGCACGGCGCAGATAGGTCTCAGCTTGCTCGAAGCGCCCGCGGCGGAGATACCAGAGTCCCGTCTGGTTGAGGCATCGCACGTCGTTGGGATCACGGCGTAGCGCTTCCTCATAATAATCGAGGGCCGACCAGGTGGCATGTCGGTATTGCTCCAGATGCAGACCTGTGAGATAGAGTTGGTCGTTGGTCTTCGTGTCGACGGGCGGCAGGGCGGCCTCTGCGGCATCTGGAATGGGGCGGATCTCATCTTCTTCCGCTCTCCACAACAGCAACGGTGCGCTCTTGAAAAGACTGTGGCTGTCACTTTGGCCACCGGACTGTTCCTTGCAGATGGCAAAAAGCAGGTCGCACAATGGGGCGCCGTTGACTGCGACCGTCTGCTCACACACTTCTTCGGGGGACAGTGTCATCAACTGATCGAAATAGGTCTCTCCTTTCTGATGGCACAGCACGATACGCACCCTCTGCCTTGACGTGGACAGCACCTTGAAGCGCACGCCATCGGCGGTCTCCTCGATATTCATCACGAAATCTTTCGAGGCTTGTTTCACAATGCCTATCTCACGGTAGGGCATGAAGTATTGCACAAACTGTTTCTCCTCATAGGGCATCAGCCAAGAAAAGTCGGGCTGGTTCTCGGTATATACACCGGCCATCAGTTCGATATAGGGGCGGAATCCCTTGCGGCTGATATGCCACTTCCTGGCTTCTTCCTCGGTCGCCTCATCAGTCAGGTTGCGGTCCCAGGCACGGCCGAAGTCGCCGTTGCCCCAGGTCCACTGTTTCTTGCCGGGTGAGTAGTGATGGGAGGCCACATGCAGCATGCCGCCCTTGGTGTCGTTCTCGTAACCGCCTTCGAAATTGAAGCGGGAGTTCACACCCATATAACTCGTCGGCACGAAAATGTTCTTGTAATTCGATATGTCGACACCGGCAGAGTAGTCCATCTTGTAGTAAGTGCCCGTGGCGATGGGGAAAGAGCTGACAGCTCGCTTTCCATGGTCGAAGACGGCATTGATGTCGGGCGGGAACACACTCTGATAGGCATCGTTCACCTCCACGGCGGGGTTGGCCCACCATAGGAAGGTTTGTGGTAACGGTGTGCGGTTGCTGACCCTGCCTTGAATCTCCAGATAGGAGCATCCGGGACGGAGCGTGAAGCCTGCCGCACCTTTCTGGTGAAACATCCGCTCCATCTCATTCACCCACACGGTCACGGAACCGTCGGCATTCTCCACAATTGTCGTGTCGACGGGCATGAAGGTCGACGGCCTGTGATGTTGTGGCCAGTTGAACTCGATGCCTCCTGAGATCCAAGGGCCTGTAAGACCCACCAGCGCCGGTTTGACCACGTGGTTGTAGTACACAAAATGTCGCTCGGCCAACTTGTCGTAGGCCATCTGCACGCGACCGCCCAATTCAGGCAATATCATCACCTTGATATACTCGTTCTCCAACCAGACGGCCAGATAGTCCTTGTCTTCTTTCACGTCGGAAATCGTCTCAATGACAGGGTAAGGGTAGACGACACCACTTGAACCCTGATAGACACGTTTCTCCAAAAACAACGGGTTCTTCTCTGGTTTTCCTACCTCATAAGTGGGTATCGTCACCAGTTCTCTCCATGCTTTTACCATTTTATCTGATTTTTATGTCTTAATGATCCAGATACTTCTCTCTATTCCCCGGCCAGTTTGTTCTCTTCCCCGACCAGTTCTTTCTCCAATTCTTCCAGACTCTTACCCTTGGTCTCAGGACACCGGCGGAACAGGAAGACGAATGCGCACATGCAGATGGCGGAATAGATCCAGAATGTGCCGCTACTTCCCAATGCGGCATTCATCGACGGGAAGGAGAAGGTGAGTGTGCAGCAACCCACCCATAGGGCGAAGGTGCATGTGGCCATGGCGATGCCCCGGATGCGATGGGGGAAAATCTCCGTAAGCAGGGTCCATGTGACTGGTCCGAGGGTCATGGCATACACCGAGATGGCCGTCACCACGAGCGCCACCATGAGCAGTCCGGTCATTCCCATGAAGTAGCAGGTGCCCAGGACCAGGTAGATCAGTCCGAGCCCTCCTGCACCTATGAGCATGAGCGTGCGCCGCCCCCATTTCTCGATGGTGTAGAGTGCCAGGATGGTGAAAATGACATTGGCAATGCCCGTGATGACGATATTGATGAACATGCCGTCGACATCGAATCCGGCGCCTACGAAAATCTCCTGGGCATAGTTGAAAATGACGTTGGTGCCGCACCATTGTTGAAACACGGCGATGACGAGTCCGAGCAGGAGCACCCTGGAGTATTTGTGCTGCATGAGGTCGCGGAGACCTGCCTCGGCATGACTTGCCTGACGGGATTCACCTGCCTTCAATTGCAGGAATACCGGACTCTCGGGGATGAATAGGCTCATGATCAGGAAGAGGGCTGCCGGCAGCGTCTCTGCCCAGAACATCCACCTCCATCCCCATTCCACGTTCCATGCCTGACTGTCGACGGCACTGGTGTCACGAGCCAGCAGCATATTGACCACTTGCGCGGCAAGGATGCCCAGCACGATGGTCATCTGGTTGAGGCTCACCATGCGCCCCCTGATCTCTTTCGGAGTGACCTCGGCGATATACATGGGCGACAGGGCTGAGGCCACGCCGATGCCGATGCCACCGATGAAACGCGCGATGTTGAACATGATGAAGTCGTTGAACAGGCCGGTGGCTATCGCCGACACGGTGAAGAGGACGGCGGCCGTCGTCAACAGGGGCTTCCGCCCGTATTTGTCGGCGGCAGAGCCTGCCACCATGGCTCCTACGAGGCATCCCACGAGAGCCGTCGTCATGGCCACTCCTTGCATGAGCGGAGAGTCGCTGATACTGAAATAGAGCTCGTAGAAGGGCTTTGCCCCGCCGATGACTACCCAGTCGTAGCCGAAAAGCAGTCCGCCCATGGCCGAGACAAGGCAGATGAAATAGATGAATCCTTTGCTGTGATTATTCATAGATGAAAAATGTTGTTCATTTGAGGTCTGAGGACCACACGTCTATTCCCTCACCGGCTGTTGGTGATGAGTGCGTATAATACTCTGCAAATTTAGACAAAATCCGTGAGACACCCAAAGGCATAAGGGGCATTCGTCCTACTTTTTGTAAAAAAATCAATCTTCTGATGAAAGAAAAGATAAGTTTTGCTTTTGACGCAAAAAAAGTGTATATTTGTAGGCACATTTTAACTAAACATTTCGGCTTATGAAGAAGATTATATCATTGTTGCTGTTCTGTGCCATGGCTCTGGGAACAGCTTTTGCTCAGGGCAAACTGCCCGCAGGTATGAGGATGGAAGTGGCTGAGGCAGAGACAGACCACGGTGACTATACTATCTTCACTTATAAGGATACCGAAGAGGACGAGTCCTTCGGCTACTACCTCAGTCTGGGACGTGTGACCGACTTCTTGGGTGCAGATGAAATCCTTGGTGTGGAATTGAAGAACCTCGATGAGGTCACTGTCTGGCTCGGTGCTACCACTACTGAGGCGCTTGCCACGTTGGATTCAATCATCGACCTCTATGACAAGGATGTGGAAACCACCGTCGAATTCAAAGGACGAGCAGCCACCGCCGGTTTCAAACTTGGCGACCCTGTCGTTTCCACTTGCGTGGTGAAGAAGAAAACCATTGGCGGCAAACGCCTGGAGTTTTTCTTTCCCAGCGGCAAACGCACTGCTCACGCCTATCTTTCGAAGTCGGTGGTCAAGGAGCTGCGCATAAATTTCAAAACTGATATTAAATTACATCCGAAACAACACCGTAAGTAAAGAAATAGTTCTTTTTGATGGTGGTAGCCGCTATGATGGTTACAATGAGTGTGAATGCGCAAAGTGAGCAGGGCATCATTCTCATAAAATCCTAATCGTCGCCGGGAAGCATCCATGTCCGATGGAGCTTCCCGGCGACGATTTGTGTATATACTTACGGCATGAAGATGCCGATATTACATTGGGTACGGATTGTTTAATCACATTGTTTGCACATTGCTTTTGCATATTTCCAATGCCATCAGGTTCATTTGCTGGCATTTTTCGGCTGTCAGTTTGATTTTCTCATTATGGTGCCTCCATGGTGAGAGCATCAGCAGAAGGCCTTTGCTGCACGCGTAGAACTGCTCGCCATGGGGCTTTGACATGGTGGTGAAACCGTTTTCCATGATGACGATGGTGGGAAGACCGGCGTCGAAGGCTGCTCGCATCACCCGCTTCTCTCCGGGAGAGATGCAGGGCGATACGAGCACTGCTCCCTTTCTCGCCTCCTCAAGATAACGGAGTTTTTCATTTTCCACCTCTTGTTCGCTCAACTGTCTTGACATGCGTACAAACAAGCGCTTCGGGGCGGTGAGGAGCAAGCGGTTGCCTATGCCGCTAAAGGTGTAGGGACCGATGCGCAAATCGAAGAACGGGCGGAGCAGCTCTGGGCAGGCCCGCTTGATGAGCAGGCGGCGCGGATTATCGCGCAGATAGTTTTGCCACACTTGAAGCTCTTCGAAAGACCGGAGAATGAGGTCGTTATAGCCCTTGGCAAAGAGAGGGGATTTTTGCAGCGGCGGAGCCGCTGCCTGCGGAGAAAGACGCACCTGGCTTTCAGGCGCTTTTGCTTGGCCTTCAGGCGCTTTTGCTTGGCCTTCAGGCGCTTTTGCAAGGCCTTCAGGCGCTTTTGCTTGGCCTTCAGGCGCTTTTGCTCGGTCTTCAGGCGCTTTTGCTCGGTCTTCAGGCGTTTTTGCTTGGCCTTTCGCTGCTTTCTCCGTAGGCTGCGGCTTCGCCGCAGCAGCCCGCGAGTTGGCAGCTTCCAGTGCTCTCATGGCTTTTCGGCATCCTGCTTTGAAGCCAGAGATGACCTGCCCTAAGTGGAGCGGCAGTTTCGAAGTCACAAAGAGAATGCCGTGCATGTGGTCGGGCATCATTTGCACTGCCATCACCTCTATTTGCGGGAAGTAGCTGTGAATGCCCATCCATTCGCTTTGCACGGCCTTTCCCAGTTCCGAGAGCTCGATGCGGGGTTCATTGTCACTGCCAGAAGGCGCAAAGGCATCACCGACCAATCGCCCAAAAATGGGGCGCCGGCCTTCCACCTCAAGGGTAATCATATATATGCGCCTTTCAGTATAGTCGTGGCGTTCGTCACGACGTTTCATAGAGGTCCTCTTCTCCCCGGCAAATTGCTTCTTTGCTTCAATCTGCTCCTCCGTCATTTGCGCCTATCTCAAGATTTGTAAATTTAAAGTGTCTTCCTTCCTTTTCTTATGGAGAAAAGGAGCGCAAAACGCAGTTTCCCTATCGCTTGACGATGGTGTGGGTGGGAGTGCGCTCGTCTGACGTGATGCGCTTGAGCATGGATTTCATGTCGGTCTCTATGCGGGTGGAAGAGAAGTCGGGAGTATTGAAGGAGAAAAGTGATGTGCGGTCGTAGGACTTGGGATGGCGCTGGGGCAACAGGAAGGGCTTGGTGGCACGCCCCTGCGTGTCGATAGAAGCCAGATAGATGCGAGTGTAGACCCCGTCGCCCCGTCGGCTGGTGAAAAGGAACCACCGGCCGTTGGTCGTCCAGTTGTGCAGGCTCTCAGCCTTGTCGCTGTTCACCTCGTTGATGGGTCTTGTGTCGCCTGTCTCCAGGTCGAGGAGCCACAGGTCGCTCTCTTGGTGCCAGATGGAGAAATAGCCGTAGTCGGCCTGGGTATACATCACATACCTGCCGTCGTAGGACGGGCGCGGCCATGTGACGCTCTTGCCTGTGGCGTAGGCACTGACAAGTGTGTCGACTTGATCGCCGAGGCGTCCTGTCAGAGCGTCGAAACTGATGCGGCAGAGGCTGTAGCGTTCTTTGTCGTAGTCGGTGGGGTAGACCTGACGGCGTGCCGTGGTGAAATAGAGCCATTTCCCGTCGGGCGAGAAGACAGGGGTGTTCTCTGCCCAATAGGTCTGCATCACGAGGGTGTCGGTGAGCAGCTCGTGTCGCTCGGTGTCGTAGACAAAGATGTCCGACTGGCTGTCGTAGACCTCTGTGCGCTTGTTGCCAGCAGTGTGAAACATCTGCGACGTCTTATTGGTGGAGAAGGCGCAGAAGCGTCCTCCAGGATGCCAGTAGGGGTAGACCATGGAACCGCCAAGGCTGTCGTTGCGAGCCACGAGCAGTTCGTCCTGTCCCATCCGGTGCACCACGGTGGCACCGTTTTTGCCTCTGACGTGAAAGACATAGGTGTCGGGGGTGGTGCGGTTGGCCGTATGGCAGTTGATGCACATGCCCTCGTTATGATGATTGTCGATGAGCGTGCTCTCTTCGAAATCGCTCAAGCATCGCTGATAGATGCCCATCGGCCCAAAATGTTCATAGGTAGGTGCGATCCGGCGGTAGGTGATGCCCCACTCGTCGAGTGGTGTGTCGCTGACGTAGATGCCGAATTCGCGGTATTGTATCCATCGCTCTCCGCATTTGGCGATGACGCTTACTGCCAGGCTGTCGCCTCTGTTGGCTTTCAGCAATCCGTGCCATTGGTCGATGTCGAAGTCGGCGTATTCGCCGCAGACATGTATCTGTCCTTTTCTTGCGCCCTTCACCGTGACGTCGATAGCCTCTATGCTGTCGCTGGCCATCTCAAAATTGAGCGGCGCGATGTCTGCCGGGACGGTCACTCCGATATAGTCGGGGAAGATATCGGGATAGCTCTCGTCTGTCGTCACGTCGTGGGGTGTAGGCGTGCAAGCGGCTGCAGTGAGTATCAGCAGTAGGGTAGGCAAAAGAGGAGTTTTCATGACAAGATGGCATTAGAGGAAAAACTGGTCTTGGGTTTCGGTGTACATCCGGCGGATTTTGCCGTAGAAAGGATGCTGGTCGATGGCCTCCGGATGATTCAATAGCGGAAGTGTCTGCAAGGCCCATTTGCGGTAGCCGAGGGTGTGGCGGAGCAGTCCGAGGTATTTGCCAGCCACCTCATATTGCCCCGTGATGAGTGCTGTCTCTACGAGCCGGTGCAATGCCCGTCCGTTCCACCCTTCTTCCATGGCTTCGAAGGCAGCTCTTTGAGAGAGGTTGGGCAGTCCGAGGAACAGATAGATGTCGCTCATCATCTGCGCGGCTGTCTTGCTTGTGAGTGCTTGACTGGTGGGTGTCAGGCTCCTGAAAACCTCATCGGCGCTGCCGTAGCCCTTGAAATAGCGAGCCAGAGCCACTGCGTTGCGGCATGCCGGTGATGTGGGTGTGAGTGTCTGGCTTTTTTTGATGATGCCGTCCCAGTCGCTTTTGCGCAGGAGCAGGTCGTAGGCCTGTTCCTCGGCCGTGCCGGCATCGGCGGTGCCCACCTGGCAGTTGAGCCATATCGTGGGTAGGAATGAGAGGATGAATAAGACCGCTTTTACCGCCTTGTTGCTTTTTCGGCATATCTTTTGCAAGAGCAGCCAGCAGAGCCACTGCAATGCGGCGCTGGCACAGGCGATGACCAGTGTGCCCTGCATAGGGTGATAGAAGAACTGGGCGACAAAAGCCTTGATGGTCTTCGTCCATCCGTAAGTGGAAATATATTGACTGAGGAAAGCTTTGTCCCACACGAACAGTGTCGTTTGTTCGTCGCTGGCCATCTGCTGCGGGTAGAAGATATACCACAGGCAGAATACGGCGACAGCCGTCAGGAGGGTGGCTGTGAACGGATGGTAGAGGAGATGCTTTCGCTGAATCATAATAGAGTTATCCGTTAGTTTAATGTGTAGGAAAAAATCGGGGTGCCGCGTTTTTACGACGCGGCACCCTTCCTTCTCTTATCGTGAGTCATCAAGTCTCACAACTATTCAATGATGCACGATGAGTATTTACTGACTTGGGCGCAGCGTGCCACCGGTCATTGTCCTACGTATGCAGGGTTCTGGTCGCAGAGCGGGTTCTTGAGGATCTCATCCATTGGGATAGGCATGTCCATCTTCAAGTCGTTGTAGTCGTAGTCGCGGTTGGTCCAGGGCACATCCTTGAGATCCTCCACGTTGCGCTTCGGATAGTTGGTGGCCACATGGTCGGCCATGAAGCCCGACTTCTGCATATCCGGACGGAGACACCACTCGCAGTTGAACTCCTTGCGGCGCTCGGTGTTCACAGCCACTTTCCACACAGGTGACGAGAAGCCTTTCGACTGAGCATACTGAGTGTAGTACTGCTTAGCAGGCACGCGCAGGTCGTCGTTGCTTCCGAAGGGGATAGGATACTCGGTGCGGGTCTTGACGAACAAGCCACCGTTGTCGGTTGAGCCGTCAACACGCTCCGTCCAACCTGCGAACTGGTTGTAGTAGGGCAGGTATTTGTTGGTGAGCGCATCCTCATTGCCAGCTTCCAGTTTACCGAAAGCACGCTCGCGCAATTTGTCAAGCTGTGCCCAGGCAGTGGCATCATCGCCGCCGTTGAGGCGGAAGAGGCACTCTGCATAGTCGAGCATGACATTGGGCAGACGCTTCCAGTAGATAGGAGTCGGGCTCCAGTGTCCGTCACCCCATGACTTGTAGTCGGCAGAGGCGGTACGCCACATCTTCGAGCTCCAGATGGCAGGTGCCCATTCGCCGTTGTTGAAGTGGAA
>CADBLU010000055.1 GCA_902795605.1 uncultured Prevotellaceae bacterium
AGTGCGCCCACATCCGCTCGTTGGGCGTGCCGTGGCGGTCGTAGTAGTCGGTGAGCACACGCTGCAGGCTGTCGCTACGGAACACGGCGCGGCACTTGTTCTCGGCCATGAGGCGGAGGAGGTGGTAGCGCATGAGGGTGCCCACGCTGAAATAAGACGTCTCGCCCTCGAGGGGACGCAGCAACGTGACGACGGAGTCAGGCCGGTCGTTCACCAACTGTGCGGCATCGTCGAGTACACGCTGGTAGCGCCCTTGGCCCGCACAGGCGCCAAGGAGCAGCAGTGTCATCAGCAGCAGGGGCAGTCTTCGCATATAGGTAAGAAAATTGAGTTATGGCACACCAAGGGGAAGGAGACGCAAATAATCGCGTCTCTACAGACGTGGCACCGCCATTCCGCTTCGGAGACGAGTCTCGCAGGATGGCAAGGAGTGGCAGTTGTCGCCACAAATTTAATAAAGAAAAGGGAATCGTGCAAACAAAAGAGTACACTTTTTTATAATCATTTAGCATTCAGTGCTTTAATTCAGTGCTTTAATTGTAACCATTCAGCGATTATTGTTTTTAACACAAATTCCCACGAATTTATCGAAAATTTCAACAATATGGGGTAGTTCATACAATTCCTTCCAAGTTTTGCATGCCTATAAGTAAAAATTTCCGTATAATTATATGGCAATTATATGTTTTAGTACTATTCGCTGAACTGTTACCTTTAATTGGCAACTGCCCTATGCGCCGGAGTCCCGTGGACGGAGTATTTGAATCACGAATCCACGGGACATGCCTCATTGTTCCCGGACAGTGACGGACGGCGGACACTCATACATGACTTTCGCATGGTTAGTGCGTATGAGTTGACTTTCTAAGAGACGACCGGTAACGCGGTCGATGACGTCACGGTACACCTGACCGTTCCGATAGACGGCGTCGCCCTCGCGGGAAAAGTATTCATTCTCCGCATGGATGTGGAAAGTATGAGGCTGCTGTTCTTCGGCACGCAGTTCGCCACACAGATATTCGCCATCGACCCACACCTTGAGCTGATAGGTGTTGGCGGTCTCGTTCTTCACGCGGTAATCGACATAATTATATGATATACTGGTTCCTGTGCCGAAAGGTATCTGGCGGCCAAAGTCAGGAAAGAGGTCCAAGCCGTCGTGATGATGATGCTCGACAATGGTAAGGTCGCTGTGCAGCACCATCCAATGAATCAGGTTCGACAGTTGGCACAATCCGCCCCCGATACCTTGCGACGGTTGTCCCTTGGCAATAGTCAGTCCCTCTTTGTAGCCTTTTTTCTCACTCGTCCTTCCAATCAACTTCCATACGGAGAAGGTCTCGCCTTGACGGATGAGTATGCCGTCAAGATGGGCAACAGCCAAAGAAAGATTGGTGGCTTTGTTCTCCTGCAATTGCATATTGACATTGCCCAACCTACGGCGGATGAGAGATTTATGCCGATAGACAAGGACAGGCAAAGAAGTCACTGGCCGCTCTCGTGCGAAAAGGACTTTAGTGAAAAAGTCCTTCAAATGACGCTTCAGGATTTCTTTCTCCATCGACAGACGATAGCAGAAAGGGGATATCTCGCAAAACAACTTCCTTTTCATTGTGGTAATCTCTGGAATTCAATTGGTTGAATAATGATTGATATAAATACTACTAACATACATACTGGCCTGAGCGCTCTCTTGCCTCTGAACCACAAAATTATTGGAAAAAAATCATAATTGCAAACTTTATTCACATTTTTTAGATATTCCAGAAAGATTACATTTCATCTTTTTTATCGGGAAAGATATGTTTGTCGTATCAGACGATTTTTTGTGAGTTTGAGCCCAAATAAAAAGCGCCGCGATCTTTCACAGACAGCGGCGCAGCTTCCAAGAAAAATTACACTCTATTGATTATAAAGCCTAATACCTAAAACTTAATCGATGAACATTCAGTTCTACCGACAAATTTAGGCTTTAGTCTCCATATCTGCAACAGTTTTCAAAGATATTTCTCTTCTTCGCAATCGATTTTTCCTAATTGGAATAAAAAAATGCAATAAACAGTAAAAAGGAGAGGCTTCCTAAGGATGCCACGAACACACGTGCTCACTTGCAGAGCGCGATATTGTAGTTGTAATACCTCTTGTTGCCCGTGATATCCTCTATCACCCTGATGAAAGGCGGAAACTTCACCGACTCGTCCGAGGCCACACCTTTGGTCTCAAGAATCATCAGACCGTCGACAGGCTTCTTGAATTCATCCAGCTCGAAATATTGCCCTTTCCAGATGAAGCTGCGGCGCGTCTTCTGGATAGTCTGCCGATAGGGGTCGGCCTGCTGGAGCAGCGAGTTATAGAGATTGTTGCTGATCTGGCGCTCTGTCTGCACCCACTCCGTCTCAGAGACAGGAGTCTTCGTGGTATGCACATTCACATACTTGCCCTGCCAGCCACGACGGCGCAGCCGCACCTCGCAGCCAGGCTCAGCCACCAGATAAGTCTGCGTAATCTCGCTGACGATGCAGTCGGGCAACTCCCCTGTCACTTCCACGATATACTTGCGCTCTTCCTGGATGGTCTGAGGAATGCCAAGCACCGTGGAGATTTCCTTGAGCACCCGGTTGAGCTTTTTCTCGAAGTCTTCATGGTTGTTGATGACTCGCAGATGAGAATGGCCCTTCCAAGCATCAATGACCTTCTTGTCGAGCAGACGGGCCTGGCGGAGCCCTTCCTCGTCCATCTTCTCATAGCGCTGCGCATTGTTGCTCGTGGTGTAGAACTGCTCTGCCCCGTCGGCAGCGGACACAAGATGAAGCACAGCGTCGTAGCGCTGGTCGCGCAACTGCACTGTCGACGTGCCAAGCGCCTTGGTGATATCGTCCCACATCTCAGGCGACATATAGGCCGAGATATCCATCGCGCCTCTGTCGCAAACGATGAGTGTGGGCTGGTCGCACTCCTGCGCCATGCGCAGGAACTTGTCTTCAAGAGCCAGTTGAATCTCAAGGGTGGCTTTCTCGCCTTGATAGAAAAGCCCCTTGTTGTCTGTGAGATAGTTCATGCCCGCCTGACTGAACAAGGTGGGCACTTCGGGGATGGTGAAGACCTTGTATCCAAGACTTGAGAAATACTCAATGACCTTGACAAGAGCGGTGGTCTTTCCCGCACAAGGACCGCCGGTGAGTACGATACGCTTGATGTCTGTATTCATATTCTCGTGATTCAGTATGATTTGGTTGCTTATGATTTCTTAAGTAGGTAATCAAAATTATCTGTTACTATCATTCTTGTAGGTGATTTATAGTCTTTTATGTTTCTTTAGCGCATCTTTTTCACTCATCCTCAGTCACATAGCCCGCTATGCTCCCTCGTCTGAGATAAAAAATCTGCATCCAAATAAATCATAAAATACTATCATCAAATTTTGATCACCTACTTTCAAGGTGCCTGAGCCAGACGGCGCAGCAGCTCAACAAAGACTTGCCAGATGTCGGAGACGGTGCTCAGCTCCACACGTTCTGAGGTGGAATGAGGCTCCACGATACGAGGACCGATGCTCGCTATCTGGATGCCAGGATATTTCTCCACGAAATAGCCGGCCTCAAGCACGAAGTGCATGGCCACCTTCCGTGGGCGCCAGCCCAGCACGTCGGCAAACACGTCGGAGGTGGTCTGCAGGAAGTCCGACTGCGGGTCCTCTTGCCAGGCCGGGGCCGACATGAGCGTCTCGGAGACTGCCCCCGAGGCCGCGAACACCGAGGCGATGTCGGCAGCCACCTCCCGCATCTCGGCATCAGAGAAGCTGCGCGTGTGGGTGGTCACCACGATGGCTCCGTCTTCCTCATACACACGCCCCACATTGTTGGACGTCTGCACGGTGACCTCCATTGTCTCACTCATCCTCAGCACACCCTGCGGAATCTGCTCCAGACTGACCATCAACTGATGGAAGGCCTCGTGAGGGAGCACAGTATCGAGCGGCGCCGTCTTCTCCACCCGACAGACAACGTCGGGGTCGGCATCTCCATACTCCTCGCGCACCCACTCATTAAAAACCGGCTCCTGAGCCTTGACAAACTCGGCCGCCTCGCCCGAAGGCACAGTGATCACCATTTCGGCATGAGAGGCGATGGAGGCATTGGCCTCGCCGATGTCGAGAGAAGCCAGTTCCAAGTCGTACTCATTATAGATAGCGGCGAGAATGGCCCACGCCATCACCACGGCGCTCGCCCTGCCCTTGCCGATGTCCACACCAGAATGACCGCCACGCCCACCGCTGACGGTGATGCGATACCAGCGGCGCTTGCCGCCGGGAGCCTTCACCCTGACAGCCGGCAAGCGATGCCTCTGCAGCAAAGCCCCGGCGGCTCCGGTGGTGATGGTGTCGTAGTCCTCGGAGTCGAGATTGACCACCTTGCGGCCACGGATGAAACCGGGCGAGAGATGGGCAGCTCCCGTCATGCCATCCTCCTCATTGGTCGTGGTGAGCACCTCTACAGGGCCATGCACGATACTGTCGTCGGCAAGCATGGCAAGAGCCATCGAGAGACCTATGCCGTTGTCGGCGCCCAGAGAGGTGCCGCGGGCCTTCATCCATCCGTCTTCCTCATAGGGGACCACCGTATCGGTGAGAGGATTGTCCATGCCCACGCACACCATGTCCATGTGATTGAGCACCACCACGGGTTCGGCATTCTCATAGCCAGGGGTGGCCTGTTTGCGGATGACCACACAATGATGGGCGTCGCGCTCATACTCCAACCCCAGGCGCGAGGCATAGTCGCAAAGAAACTGCGCCACCCGCTCCTCATGGTGCGACGGACGGGGAATATGGTTGAGTTGGCTGAAGATATGCATGACAGCATCCAAGCCCTTCGGTGTCGATTGGTTTTTATTCATAGGTCTTTCAGAAATGACATGCCAAGACACTCTCTCAGCATCTGACGACAAAGGTAATGAAAAAAAGCGAGAAACAAAAAAAGAAGGGGAAGATATTCCCTATTTTGCCGAATAACCACAAAAAAACTGGGATTGCTTGCCTATTCCATTTTAAAAGTGTAATTTTGCACCCTGAATTAAAAAGGAAGCATCTCCGCACATGAATTCTCAGATAAAAACCCTGCTACTGTTTCTCGTCGCTTTCACAGCGATTTTCATCTATGCCGTCTCACCCATTGGCGTCACTTTCGCACAGCAACTGCTGAGGAAGGTGGACCTCGAGGGCTTCAGGCCACAAGACGCCGACACCACAGCCATAGAGACGATGGTTGAGGAAAAGATAGTGCCCGACTCCACCTCGCAACGGTTCCTCTTCGTAGGAGACTCCATGGTGGAGCCTCTCGCCTACCGGTTCTATGACATCTGCAAGGAAAACGGCGACACCATGTATGCCGTCACCTGGTATGGAAGCACCACCATGGCATGGAGCGGTGAGACACTCGACTATTACATCGACAAGGCCAAACCCACCTATGTGATATTCTGCCTGGGCAGCAACGAACTGTACTCCAAAAACCTCAAGACCATCAATGAGAACCTGCTCAAGATGAAGCAGAAAGCGGGCGACTGCCCCACCATCTTCATCGGTCCGCCCAACACGAAGCCCGACGAGGGCCTCAACGACGAGATAGCCAAGGTGTTCGGCAAAAAAAGTTACTTCGACTCACGGAATTTAGAGATGGAGAGGCGCAGCGACCACCTGCACCCCACCAGCGCCGGCGCGCGCACATGGATGGACGAGGTGGCACAGTGGATGAACAGCGACAGCTGCTCGCACCCTGTGGTGCTCAACGTGCCCGACTGCAAACAGTCGTACAAGATAGAGACCATCGAGGTGATGCAGGTGAAAGACAAAGGCAAACGCTTCTCAGGACAGAAACCACAAAATCCCGCATAAGCCGAGATGAAGGACTATCTCTCACACTTCCTCGCCGCGCCCGACACCACCTGGTCGTTTGTGTCCTTGCCCTTCGCAGTGGTGTTCATGGCCTTCTTTGCCATCTATATCTTCCTGCGCAAGAACTCAAAAGCGCTCACGCTGGGATATGTGGTGGTGTTCAGCCTCTTCTTTGCCTATAAAGCCAACGGCATACTGATGCTGCTCCTGCCGTCGACGGCGCTGGTCTCATACTACATGACACGGCACATGAACGGCAAGCAGGGGAAAAGCCGGAAATGGTGGATGTGGGCCACCGTAGCCCTCGACCTCTTACCTCTGTTATATTATAAATACACCAACTTCCTGATAGAGATTCTCCGGGAAATCACCAGTTCCAACCTCTCGCCACTCTCTATCATACTGCCCGTGGGCATCTCTTTCTACACGTTCCAGGCCATCAGCTATACCGTGGACGTCTACAAGGAGAAGTTCACCATGGAGGTCAGCCTGCTGGAGTACTTTTTCTACCTCACCTTCTTCCCGCTGCTCATCGCGGGCCCCATCACACGGGCCGAGACACTCATCCCCCAAATCAAGCACCGCTATCATGTAGACGACCAGAAAGTGTATACCGGACTTTGGCTCATCATGAGCGGACTGATCAAAAAAGCACTGATAGCCGACTACATCGCACAATACAACAACTGGATTTTCAACGACCCCAACGCCTACTCCGGATTTGAGAACCTCATGGGCGTACTGGGATATACGCTGCAGATCTACTGCGACTTCTCGGGCTACAGCGATATCTGCATCGGCATCGCCGCGCTCCTCGGCATCACACTGAAAGACAATTTCAGATTCCCCTACCAGTCGCTCAACCTGCAGGAGTTCTGGAGACGGTGGCACATCTCACTCTCCACCTGGTTCCGCGACTATGTCTATATCCCTCTCGGTGGCAACAGGAAAGGCAAATGGCGCACCTATGCCAACAACTTCGTCACCATGCTCGTGGCCGGACTGTGGCACGGAGCATCGTGGATGTTCGTCATCTGGGGAGCACTGCACGGCGCAGGACTGGTGTTCCACAAAGCCTGCAAGCCATGGCTGGAGAAGGTTCCCGACACATGGTATGTGAAATGCGTCTCATGGATCCTCACCTTCTCGTATGTGGCCCTGGCCTGGACCTTCTTCCGCTCACACGACATGCATACGGCCCTCACCGTGCTGCACAATATCTTCAGCGACTTCAGCCTGTCGTATCTCGTCCCCTTCGTACAGACACGAATGACATGGACCATCTTCGTCGCCCTGGGTCTGCTGCTCCACGCCGTCAGAGAGCAGCATGTGGAGAAACTGAGGAGACTCTACATCAGCACCCCCTGGACACTCAAGCTCATTCTGCTCTTCGTGGTGCTGCAAGTGGTCATCAACTACCGGCTGAGCGACATCCAGCCGTTTATCTACGCACAATTCTGACAACAAAATGGAAAAAACAAGACAACTCTGCCTCGTCATCACACTCTCACTGATGAGCGTCGCCGCCATGGCCTCAAACTTCGTCAGTGCCACAGACCCAGGATTCGCCTATGTGGGGCGCATCAGTTGGACGGCCAAGCCCGGCGCCGCCGTGTGGACCTATCCGGGAGTGCAGATACATGCCACGTTCACCGGCACCTCCGCAGCCATGAAGACCAACCCCGACTGCGGCTATTTTATGGTGGAGGTGGACGACATGGCACCGCGCAAGGTGCAGTCGGTCAAGGGGAAAGAAGTCACCAGCCTGGTGAGCGGACTGAATGAGGGCATGCACCGCCTCACCATCACCTACATCATCGAGGGGATGTATAAGAAGCCCACTTTCTATGGCCTCTACCTCGACGACAACTGCTCCTTAGGCGAGCGGCCGACGCTGCCGGAGCGACGGATAGAGTTTATCGGCAACTCCATCACCTGCGGATATGGCATCGAGGGGAACGGCAAAGAGAAGATCTTCCTCTTCAGCCTGCAGAACTTCTATGAGACCTATGCCGCACGCACCACACGCGCCCTGCAGGCACAATGCCAGGTGTGCGCCCGCAGCGGCATCGGCATCTACCGCAACTATGCGGGCAAGATTCCCGACGAGATCATGCCCAACATCTACCCTCAGACGTTCTATGAGACCAAAGGGGAGCAGTGGGACTTCTCACGCTTCCAGCCCGACGTGGTGTGCGTCAACCTGGGATGCAACGACACCTCCGTGGGTGAATACGACAAGGACAGGCTCACTGAGGCGTTCAAGCAATTCACCGTCACACTGCGCGGCCATTATCCCAAGGCCAAAATCGTATATATCATCGGCGCCATTCCGCCATCAAAGAAACTCAACGATATCCGCGACGCACAAAACGCAGCCATCGCCGACGCCGCCTCACGGGGCGACAACGATGTCTACAGGATGGACTTCACTCCCGACGACGGTTCGCTGGGATGGGGCTCACAGGGGCATCCCTCGATGAAGCGGCATGCCGTTATGGCCGAGGAGCTCACGGCCTATCTGAGAAGCCTCATGGGTTGGGAGTAGGTCTCCGGCATAAAATTGACATAGGTAAGAAATCTGCGGAAAATCATCATTTTTTTCGGAATCATCATTGTCGACACGAAAAAAAGTGATAATTTTGCCGGCGATTTTAGTATACGAATAGAATATGAGAAAATTATTGTATGTCATAGTAGCTATACTGGCCATCAGTATCGCCTCATCGTGTGAGGACGATAAGAAAAACGCCGAACTGCTCAGAGAAAGCACCGAGATTGCTATGCAACGCACCGACTCCTTCCGCAAAGTGCAACAAGACTCAATTGAGAAGGTGAAAATCCGCGAGAAGCGACGCTCGGACAGTCTGAGGAGAGTCGACTCACTCCGACGCATCTATGAGCGCAACAACATCGCGCTCTACGGCACCGTGGGCGATGCCAATGCCTCACTCACCCTGCGACGGAGCAACGACACCGACGGCGTCAGCGGCTCCTTCACCTCTGAGGGGAAGACCGTCAGGATGAGCGGCACCTTCGGCGACAGGGTGCGTCTTAACGGCAAACAGCAGATTGACAGCACCTCGACGCTGAAAGTGAGCATCAGCCTCACGCGCGTGGAAGACAAGTTCAGCGGACAGGTGACTTTCGACCGCAATGGCAGCAGCTACACCCGCCAGGCCATCCTCTACCGCCGCTGAACCGGCGTCATCTCACCACTACCTTCCTGCTCTTGCCGCCCTCGCGCACCACATAGATTCCTTTGCGCAAGCGTGAGAGGCCGTCGGGCTGACGTATGCCCGAGAGACCGTAGACCTGCCTGACACCCTTGTCGGCTGCGGGCATCTGAGTGATGGACGACTCGCCGTCCTTCAGGCTGATGGTCACATAGAGGTCGTCTGTCTGGTCGGCCAGGTCTGTTCCCATATACGACACGTCGGAGAGCATACTCTTGATGATATCCTCGCCCATCTCAAGCATATAGATATACATCGACTGGGCAAGGAAGGCTTTCGTGGGCTCATTCTGCTGGTCGAAGATCAGGTCGCATGCCACAGAGGTGTCTTTCTCCAACTGGGCGAGTATCGTGTTGGCCGCGTCTTTGAGGTGTTCGTTGCCCTCAGAAGCGGTAAAGATGACTTTCCTCATGGTCTCCCCGAACGCCTCGGTGATGATGGCGGCCAGTTCGTCGGTATCCTGCGGCACATCACTCACCACATGGGCAAACTCGGGAATGGAAGACAGCTCTTTCACCAGACTTTCGATTGCCGACATATAGCGAGGCACCAGTTTCTCCATCGACTTGCCCAGCGTGGCGCCCACCTTGTCGCGAGCCACAAGCTGCAGGTCGTCGGCGCTGGCGATACGCCGGATATTGCGGGTGTCGACGGTCACCTTCTGCAGGTCGTCGCTGATAGTGAGCAAGCGGAACTGGCTGGGATAGCAGATGGGAGAGGCCGTAGACACTTCAGTGAGCATGTCGTCGGTCTCAAATCCCTTGATACGGGAGATATTGGGCATGTGCATGTGGCCTGTGAGCACGAGGCGCACACCATGGTCGCACAACAGGCGTGCGATGCTGTCACCGTTTTCAGTCGCGGCAGAAGCCATCAGCAACTCCTGCCTGTAGAAATGCTGGAGCATCTGATGGTGGATGGTCACAATCACCACTTTACCGTCGGCCACCGCCTGGTCGGTCTGGGCGAGCACCCAGTCGAGCGTGGCCTGAGGGACACGGCCGAACTCACCGATATTGTCGCCCGTATCGCCACGGCTGGGAATACGGCAGTCGTCGATGCCTATCAGCCGCACACCGTCGAAGATGTCGCGGGCATACGTGAGCGAATGGGGGTCACGGTCGGAACGCTCGTCCCAACCGAAATTCCTGTACAATTCCACAAAGTCATCAGGCATCACAAAGTCGGCCTCCTCCACACCCTCAGAGGTATAGCGGCGTCCCATATGGTTCTCCAAGTCATGATTGCCGGGGATGACCAGCGTGGGGATGCCTTCGTCAAGCAGTTCCTGCAGGCAGCTGGCCACAGTGTTGTGGCTCATGGCCTCTCCATCTTTTGTCAGGTCGCCGGGAATGATCACAAGGTCGGGCTTGATAGAGCGGATGCTGTCCATGCACGCCTGGAAGATCTCATAGCTCTCGGCCAGCAGTTTCCTCTCACCGGCCATGACATTCTTATACCTCGTGTTGTTGGGGTCTTCCACTAAGAAGGGCGACATCACATGAGGGTCGGCGATGACAAGGATACGCTTACCAGCCGGAAGGTCGTAGGTGCCGACAGAGAAATCCGTCTGGCATCTCACTGTGCCGTCGGCACCTTCAAGCCGCGCATGATAGGTGCCGGGCTGGAGCACTGAGGGCACCACCTGATAGGTGCCGCTCTCCGCCTTGACCGCCAGGCGCTCCGACAGCGGCAGAAGGGCATGGTCATGATACAGCAAAATGACGTCTCCGTTTCTGGCTCCCTCATACGACAAGGTCACTGTCTCGCCGGGCTTATAGTCCGTCCGTCCGTCTGTAAGAGTCAGTTGCTGGCCCCAAACGCACGATAGTGCCTGGGCCATAATGACTGTGAAAAACAATCTCAGCTTCATATCGGTAGTTTTTATTCTTTCCTGTAAATTCTGTATGGTATCATGATTCGGCGGGAGACTCCCCTCCCCTGACCAACCGCTCCAGATGACATTGGAGGAGGCGGCCGTCGCTGTCGCGAAGGTGCATCCCATTGCCACGGCAATAGCGCCACATGTTGCAGTCGGCACACTGGTCTTTGCGCATCCATTCATGGTCGCGGTAGCATTCGAAACAATGCTCCCAAACATTCATGAAATCATCACGGTAGATGTTGCCTTGGACATAGCCGCCCCTGATGCTGGTGCAGGCAGAGATACTGCCGTCGCACAGGATGCCGGCCACACTGACACCCGCGTGGCAGAAGAAAGCATGCTCGCGGACATCATACTCATACTCACCCACAAAACCCTCACAGCCATAGTTGGCCGATAGTTGAGGGTACGAGCGCTGTGTCTCGCGGATGAAGTCGAGCAAATAGCGGTAGTGGCGGTCGCTGAGCAACATCTGCGGGTCGGAGGCGGCCCTGCCCATAGGGAACACGTCGACAAGACGCCACGACTCCACACCATGGTCTATGAGCCAGTCGCGAAGGGCAGCCAGATGACCGACGTTTCTCTCTGTGACACATGTCACCACATCCCACACGACAAGGGGCTCGGCCCTGAGCAGCCCGATGGCCTGCTCCACTCTCTTGAAACTGCCTGCCCATCCGCGCATCCAGTCATGGTCCTCCTCAAGGCCGTCAAGACTGACAGCGATACTGTGCAGGCCGGCATCCACCAGACGGGCGAAACGCTCCGGGTCGAGATGGCGCGCGTTGGTCACCATCCCCCAAGGAAAACCTTTATCGTAGATAAGACGGCCGCAGTGCTCCAGATCGTGGCGCATGAGCGGCTCGCCGCCGCTGATGGTGACAAACACCTCATGCGGGTCCATACGCGCCGCCACACCGTCGAGCACACGGAGAAAATCCTCTACAGGCATGTCTACTGCGTCCGACTTCGTCTTGCAGTCACTTCCACAATGGCGGCACCGCAAGTCGCACCGGAGCGTGCACTCCCACAGAATCTGGCGGAGCCGGTGCTCACGCACCACCTCCTTCTGCAGATAGCGCTCCAACTCAAGTGCCGACCGTTTGGCCAATGACAAACCACGGTATCTCATCTGTCCTGAGGAGTCATTGCTTGTCGAGGTCCTTTCTGCGGTCCATCATCGTGGGCCCGCCGTAAATCGTCTTTTGATTACGCGCTATACTGTCTCGCAAATAACGCTGATAAGCCTCGCGCACACGCCTGATGCTGTCTTGAACAAAATACTCACGTGCCATCAGACTGTCGGCCCGCCTGAGGCTGTCAAGATAGGCCTGATGCTGACGATCAATTTGTTTCTTACTGATTCTCAACGATTTGCAAGACATCGTCCCCATCAATGACAAAAGCACTGAGAGCAGCAGAGTGAGCATGCTATTGAACCGTCTTCTTATCATATTCTATGATCTTTGATTCTATAGGATTGTATGTCGGCCCTCAAATGGAGAAGACCATGACATTTACATTGACAACGCGGAACGCACGACAGGCGATTCCGACGTGAAGTAAAGTCCGACAAATATAGTGAAAAAAAACGAGATTCACACCCTTTGACGAAATTATTAGTAAAGTTTTGCATCTCTCACTCCGCTCGTAACTGCTCAGCAAATATTGTTTTTAACATGTAATCGACTTTGTCGCTTGGCTCGTCCAAGAATTCCCACGAATTTGTCGAAAATTTCAACAATATGGGTTAGTTCGTATAATTCCTCCAAGTTTTGCATGCCTGTAAGTAAAAATTTCCGTATAATTATATGAAAATTATATGTTTTAGTGCTATTCGCAGAACTGTTATCTTACAGATTTAAAACAACAAAGATTTTTCGCAGGATTTTTTTATTTCAGATTTTATTATAGATTTCTTGCGAAGCAATCCTGAACCTGCAATCCCCTTCTGTGTTTAGGAATGAGGACAAACATAAACCCTACGATGACGAATGGCATTTGTGCCGAGACGATCTGACTGGAGAAAAGTTTCATTGTCCTTTCTTGTTCGTTTCTCACTTTTTTCTTATTTTTGCACAACAAATCGCTTTATAAAACACACTTTAACCAAACTGCCATGAATGAGAAGTTTCCTTACGGCTACGATGTGAATGCCTATATCGACAAGGCTTTCGAGCAGATGAAAGAACTCTATCCCTGGGCTAAAAAAACGATGCTCAGGAAGAATTGGTCTTACGCCATCGAACAAGTCGACGGCGAATACCAATTTGTCACTTATTTCGATTGGGGGAAAAACGACATAGAGCGTCAAGTGCTCAACTGCGACGGCGAGGAGTTCATCGAGACCATCATCGACCACCATCATGACTGGATAGAGGATGAGAATCCCGTAACAGAAACCTTCGACGTGCCAGCCTCATGCAGATGCCTTGGCGGCTGGAACTTGGAGACCTACCGGCTCCAAAAACATCAATTAGGAGGCTATTCGGCCTTCGTCCAGGCAGGCAACCGCTCGGCGGGTGCTTCGAGGACGTTTTTCATTCCGCCAGCAAATTTCAAACTGCCTTGGGAGGAGTTTTTGGATAAATATCTTGAACTGGTCCCACCGGGCTTCTTCTACGCTGACAGAGACGACCTCGAAAAAGCCAAAGGACTCAAAGAGTTCCTTGGCTACTGAGAGTCATGATGGCTTCACTACAGGACAGCTGGAACCGGCACCATTCTACATGACAGAGCAGGCGTCAGATGCCGAGTTGCTCCTTGACGGCTGTTTCCAGCAATTTGTCGTGAAGGTTCTTCATTGCGATGTTTCCCTGTTTGTCGAGCAACACGACAAAGGGGATGGCTTGTATGCCATAGTCCTGGGTGACCGGACCGTCCCATGCCTTCAGGTCTGAAATCTGCGGCCAGGGCATGTCGTTGCGCTCGAGCGCCTTCAACCAAGCCGGCTTCGACTTGTCGAGTGAGATGCTGACAATGTCGAAGCCTTGTTCGTGATATCTACCGTAAAGGTCTTTCAAGAAGGGGATCTCCTGCTGGCAGGGAACGCACCACGACGCCCAGAAGTCGAGCAGCGTGACACGGCCGGGCTTGACGAGGTCGGTGAGTCTCACGGCCTTCCCGTCGGGGGTCTCGCCTAATATCTCCCTGTAATGTGCTCCTATGCCGGTGGCTTTCACCGACTCCCGAAAATATTCGACGCGCTGTCGCCGTGCCTCCTCGCGCTGCCTCATCTGACTGAGCAGTTGGCGGTCGCAATTGGTGGTGAGGAAAGTGCTGTCGGCGGCCGCATAGCGGTCGAGGGGGTAGCGGAAAAGGAGCTCAGAGGCATACGGCAGGTTGATGCTCTCCCGCAGGAAACTACCATAGACCGTCATGAACCGCTTGTTGATGTCCTCCTGTCTCTGTTGCCGTTCCGCCTCTTCGTCGGCGGTGAGTCCACGCGAGGTCTGGAGAGCGTTGAACCGACCGTTAAGGGCAAACTGGTCGACCCGCCGCTGCCTTTCGGCCTGGAGCACCTGGTCGCTGAACGTCCGGTTGTGCTCCTCGCCCGTCAGGGCGACACCTGTGGAGTCGATGGTGGCACGCACGGTGCCGGGAGCGAGGATGAGGTGCATGCCATAGACGACGGGCAGGTCGGTAGGAGCAGGCGTCGACAGCCGCAGCTCGCCTACGGTCAGCCTCAGAGAGTCGGGGATGGCGGTGTTGAAAGAGAACCGTCCGTCGGTGATGCGTGTGCTGTCGATGGCGGTCACCAGGTTATAATAGACGGGGTGATGATGCTCCAGCACGAGGGTGCGCCCGTCGTAACTGCGGTCGGGCATGGTGCCTGAGAGGCGGAGGACGGGACTTGGCTGAAAGGAAGTCCAGGTGGCTGTGGCGGTCGTGGTGAGCGTCTTGGTGTAGAGGCGGTCGTTCTTGAGGATTTCCACGGCCTTGCCCAACATCTCGTCGTCGGAGGCGACAAACAAGTCGGGAGCGATACCACCGCCGCCGTAGATTGTGCGGTGATGGACGAGCGTCTCATAAGGATGCTCACGGGCCTCGGCCGGCAGCGCGCCGATGGGACTGCGGCTGTACACCTCATTGAAATAAGCGTCGCGGGACCGTCCCTTGTAAGGTTTCTGGATGCTCCTTCCCGACGGTGTGGTGTAGCGTGCCACCGACAGGCGGATGGCCGACCCGTCGCTGAAGGAGAGCGTCTCTTGTATCAGTCCCTTGCCGAAGGTGCGCCGTCCCATGATGACGGCGCGGTCCCAGTCCTGCAGGGCGCCGGCGAAAATCTCGGCCGCCGACATGGTCTGCTCATTGATCAGCACAACAAGTTTTCCCTTTTCCCAGATGCCTTTTATCTGTGCCTTCACCTCATTGAGGGGTTGGTGCTTGCCTTCGGTCTTCACCATGAGGGAGCCGACGGGCAGAAACTCGTCGGCCATGCCCAAGGCGGAGTCGAAGAAACCGCCGGGATTGTCGCGGATGTCGAGCACGAGGCTCTTCATTCCCTTTTTCCTCAGACTGTCGATTTTCTGGTGAAACTCATCGATGGTGGACTGCACGAAGTAGTCGATGTCGATATAGCCGATGCCATTGTCGAGCAATAACGCCGTGACCGAGGTCTCTTGCGGACCACTGATGAAGCCCTGCGCCGAAGGACCCAGAAGCATGTTCTCGTTGGCCCTGGCCTGTTCGGGCGTGAGGTACTCACTGTGCGGATCAAGACACTGCATCAGTATCATCATCTGCTGCTCCACCAGCGGACCTACGAACACGCTGTCGACATACAAGTTGCGCAAGGCATAGAATGTCATGGAGATTTTCTCTTCGGGCTGGTTCTGCGCGAAGAGACGGGCCTGACCGCCGATGACGGCGAGGAGGACGAGGAGGAGGAAACGTCTTCTCATGGTTTATTCGTTCTTTAACAGTTCTACGGCAGCGATCACTTCATCGGCCAGACGACTGGGACTGCCGCCATAGCCCTCTTCGGTCAACCGCACAAACCCATCCTTGATGAACATTTTTCTTGGGATGGCCATCGAGTGGTTGATGGCGTTCATCTGACTGAACACCACTTGGTTATTGCCGCTCTTGCGGGCATCTTCCTTGGCATCGAAGAGCACCTTGAAGGTGTAGCCTTTCTCTTTCATGTAGTCGCTGGCCTTCTTCTCATAGCCATCGCTGTGCTCCATCGTGTCGATAAAATAGAACAGCACATTGGGGTCGTCCTTGAAATGGTCGACAGCCATCTGCATGCCGGGGAACGCGTTCTTGCAGGGGAAGCACCAGGAGGCCCAGAAATCGAGCACCACCACCTTCCCTTTCCAGTCGGCAGAGCGCACCGTGTTGCCGTTCATGTCCTTCAGCGAGAAGGGCTGGTACGCCTCCTTGATGAGTTTCTTGCTGATTTCTGCTTTCAGTTCATCCATGCTTCCCTTCGGCTTCATCGAGGCCATGTAGGCATCGAAGCCATCATCGCTACCGTGCTCTTTCACATACTGGGCCTTGAAAAGGTCGATGGCACCTGGGGTGACAGCGTTTTTCTGGAATGCCTGACGCATGACATCGGCCACCTTCGCTGCCTGACCGGTTTGCAACAGCGCCTTTATATGAGTCTCGTTGACTTCCGGCGTGGCATATCGGTTGCCGGGTGTGATGAGGCCGATGTATTTGATGGCCTCCTCGGGCTTTCCCTGACAAAGGAGGATGTCGGAGTAGGTGCCGAGGTGCCCGTCGAGCAGGTTGCGGGCGAGGAAGTCCGACTGCCGTGGCGACATATAAGTGCCCTCACAGTAGGAACGGTCGTTGACTTTCTTGCTCATCTCCTCGATGAGAGGCGTGGCAAGGGGGAGGATGATGTCGTCGCTGACGGCCTTCTTGATGTGGAAGGGGGCGGCAGAGGAGCGGAAGAGTTCGGCCAACGTCTTGAAATCCATTTCGGGCAACATGCCAATGAGCTCCTGCTGGTCGTATTTTCCGGAATAATAGTCGGTGACGATTGTACGGGCGGCATTGTAATAGACAAAGGGTTGGTAGGCATCGAGTTTCTGCGACTCCGACTGCGGATATTTCTTCAAGAACTCCACCGTACGTTCGTGGAAATTCTCCTTCTGAAGCCTCAGCTGATCGAAGGCAGCGCGACGCACCGTCCATCCGTTGGGGAATTTTGAGAGGATGATTTGGTGGACGCTGTCAGCCTTCTCGGTATCTTTCAGGCGGAGGCGGTAGATGTTTTCCATGGCAATATAGTTGCTCTCGGTGGGATTGGCCTGCCTGGAGAAGATACCGAAGAACATCTCAGCGGCTTCGGGGAAGCGGTCGCCGGTCTGCCGTTCCACGATGCTCATCATCGTGGGGAAGAACAGTTCGGCCTTGTCCTGATGCTGCTGCAACTCTTTCTGATACCAGAAGTAGAGGGCGTCTTGTTCGATTTCCTGGTAACCTTCACCGAAATAGCCTGCCACACCGAGTCCGGCGCTGGGCTTGCGCATCAGCCCCCATGCGAGGTTTCCGCCGGGAAGGGGCTGGCCGCTGCCGTCGCTGACGATATAGAGGAATCCCTTGTTGTCATTATTATCCTTTGCCGTGACAAACTGGCTCCATGTGTCTTGGAAGAGGAAGGCCATGAAGGCACAGTCGGAAGGGATGTCGAATGAGCCGCGCCAGCTGTCGCCGTCCTTGGTCATCACGGCGTCGCCGAGCGTCCATTTGTAACTGTTGTACATATAGACGAGGGCCGCCACCTCCTTGGCGTCAGCCAGAGGGCCGCCTTGGGGATGATAGACGAAATTGACGGTCGTTCCCGCCACGGGAGGCTTGGGGATGCCTGTAAGCCGCTGGTAGGTTTCGGTTGTCATGCCGTCCTCTTGTGCGAAAGCGAGGAGGGCCATCATGGCCATGAACACGGCCAACATTGTTTTTCTCATATCTTCAGTTGTATTGATGGTTGGTAGTTTATTTTACTTATTCAAATTTCGCGTTTGCTCAACTTGCAAGTAGTTAAGAAGTTATCGCTTCGCTGAGTAGTTAAAGCCTTTACCTTTATTGCTTAGAGGAGATCGCTTTGGTCGAATGGAGACGACACGCGAATCATATGGTTGCCACTGATGACCGACCCCTCTCTCGGTTCTTCCGTATCATCATAGTCGGAAGCGTATTCTTTGGAGTCGCTGATCTCAATAAATTCGTAGAGCATTTCGTCATAGGCCCAATGTTGCTTTTTAAACCACCGGTTCATGAGGCGTGTTTTCCTTTCCACTTGTTTTTCCCATTCCTCAGTAGGTATCATGGGTTTCAACAGTTTCAGTTCCGTCTCGAATGAACATTTGCGGGAGTCATGGATGGCGTTGTACAGGTAGTCTTTGTGCTCACGGTAATACCATTGGCCGTTCTCAGCATGGTCACGGACGTAGCGCCATTTCCTTTCATCGTCAGCACGTTCTTCGAGTTCCCATAGGCAAGATATATGCCAGCAAACATTCTCGCAGACCCATGTCATCAATTTTTCTTTGTTGGCAAATCGTTCTACGACATGGTCTGCCTCGCGCTCGCCTATGCACCAGACTTCCAAAGGGTCTTTTTTCACATAATACTG
>CADBLU010000056.1 GCA_902795605.1 uncultured Prevotellaceae bacterium
ACTCCTAAACTCCTAATCTTCTAATCTCCTGATTCTCAAGAATTCGTTATGCGAGCAGCCGTTTGACGATGGCGGAGATGGTGCGGCCGTCGGCCTGTCCGGCCAGTTGCTTGGAGACGATGCCCATCACCTTGCCCATGTCTTTCATGCCCGAGGCGCCCGTCTGGGCGATAGCCTCCTTGACGGCGGCCTCTATCTCCTCCTCGCCGAGCTGCGGGGGGAGGTAGCTCTCGATGACGGCCACCTGGGCCAGTTCGTCGTCGGCGAGGTCCTGGCGTCCCTGTCCGGCGAAGATGGCGGCTGCCTCACGTCCCTGCTTGGCCAGTTTCTGTATGATCTTGATAGCGTCGGCGTCGGAGAGCGTGTCGTTGGCTCCCGGAGCCGTCTTGGCTTCGATGAAGACCTTCTTGATGTTGCGCAGTGCGTCGAGGCGCACTTTGTCGCGGGCCTTCATGGCGGCCTTGATGTCCTCGCTGATTTGGTCGTAGAGTGTCATGGCTTGCTGGGATTAGAATAAGATTTTGTTGGTGCCTGCTCCGCCGTTGTCGCCGTCCTCGTCGCTGTTGTCCTCGGCGTCTCCTAATGAGAGTTTCACGATGTCCTCATAGTTCTTGCGGGTGCGGCGGTAGGTGGGCACACTCTCCACGGCGAGGATGACGTCCTCGTTGTCGAGGTCTTCCTGCTTGAAGTGGTAGATGAATGCTCTGCGCTTGTGCGGAGTGGTGTTGTCTTTGTAGTACTTGCCACGGCGCTCTGCGAGGTCGGCGCGCTTCTCCTCCTCCAAGTGGCTGTTCTTGGTGACGTGGCCGTTCATGCCGTCGACATTCTCGATGCCGAAGCCAGTGGCGAGGATGGTGATCTTGACTTTCTTGCCCAGTTCGGGGTCAACGGCGAGTCCCCATTTGATTTCGAAGTCTTCGCCGAACTTGGCCATGAACTCGTTGACGTCGTTCATCTCCTCCATCATGAGGCCGCCGATTTCCTTGTCGTCGCAGTAGGTGATGCTGAGGAGGATCTTCTTTGAGTTGTAGACATCGTTGTCGGAGAGCAGCGGTGAGTGGAGGGCATCCTCGATGGCCTTCTTCACGCGGCCTTCTCCCTCTCCGTAGCCGGTACTCATGATGGCCACGCCACCGTCTTTGAGTACGGTTTTCACATCGTTGAAGTCAAGGTTGATGATGCCTCTGACGGTGATGATCTCGGCGATGCTCTTGGCGGCGATGCTCAGAGTGTCGTCGGCCTTGGCGAAGGCGTTGGCCACAGAGAGGTCGGGATAGATCTCGCGGAGGCGCTCGTTGTTGATGACGAGGAGTGCGTCGACGTGCTTCGACATCTCCTCGACGCCGTCGAGGGCCTGGTCGATTTTGTTGGCTCCCTCAAACTTGAAGGGGATGGTGACGATGCCCACGGTGAGGATACCGTTTTCCTTGGAGAGGCGTGCGATGACGGGTGCGGCTCCTGTGCCTGTGCCGCCGCCCATACCTGCGGTGATGAACGACATCTTGGTGCCGTCGTTGAGCATGCGGCGAATCTCGTCCTCGCTGTCTTCGGCGGCCTTGCGTGCCACCTCGGGTTTGTTGCCTGCTCCGAGTCCTTCCTGTCCGAGTTGGATATGTACGGGCACGGGTGAGGCGTCGAGGGCCTGGCGGTCGGTGTTGCAGAGCACGAACGTCACATCGTGTATGCCTTCACGGTACATGTGGTTGACAGCGTTGCCTCCGCCGCCGCCCACGCCGATGACTTTGATGATGCAGTTTTCCTTTGGGAGTTCTTCGAAATCAAGACTCACGGGTTTATTCTTGTCTGGCATATTCTTGTTTTTTTGATGGTGTATGGATAGGTGGAAAGTGGTTTTGCAATGTTATTTCGTCTCGTCCTCTTCAGACTCCTCAGAGATGAGTTTCTTGCCGAATTCTTTCAGTTGGCCGAAGGTGCGTGTGAAGAAGCCGCCTTTCTTTGCGGCTGCGGCTCTCTCCTGCTCCTGACGCTCGCGTTCGATACGCTCGCGCTCGGCTCTTTCGGCCTCCTCTTTCTCGCGTTGCTGTTCGATCTTGCGGCGGCGCTCTTCGAGTTCGGCGGGGCCAATGACTTTGCCTTCCTTATCGACAGAGGTGCGGCCCTGTCTGCCGGTGATGTCGGCGTTGGGGTCGGTGGTGTTGCCCGTCACGTCGAAGAGGTCGACCTTGGGGTTGATGGCCGAGCCGGCGCAGTTGATGTCGCCTTTGGCGAGGAGTCCGAGGGCGGTGTTCATGGTGCCTTTGCGGTCGTTGATCTCCTTGTCGGTCGAGGTGACGTTCTGTGTGACGGTGCCGGCGATGCGGATTTTCTGGCTGCCGGTGATGTTGGCGAATGCCTTCTTGATTTCCTTGAGGTTGGAGCCGCCTCCGGTGAGGATGATGCCTCCGGTGAGTTTGCCGCTGTATTCTTGCGGCACCTGCTCCCATGCGTTGGTGATGATCTCGTTGACGCGGGCCTCGACGATGTCGACGAAAGTCTGCTGGTCTACCGAGCGCTCGTTGTCGATGGGCAGTGTCTTCTGCGAGTCGATGTCGTTGTAGTCGGTATATGCCACAGCATAGTCGAGTTTCATCTGCTCGGCGGTGCTGTCCTCCATCTGCAGCGATGCGATGTCTTTGGTGATGTTGTTGCCTCCGAGGGGGATGACAGCGAGGTGGCGGAGGATGTTTTTGTAGTAGACGGAGACGGTGGTGGTGTCGGCGCCGAGGTCGACGAGTATACATCCGCTGCGTTTCTCTGTCTCGGTGAGCACGCTGTGTGCGAGTGCGATAGGTGCGAGATACATCTCAGCGATGGAGATGTTGGCGTTCTCGAAGCACTTGTTGAGGTTGCGGTAGAACGACTTGCGGTAGAGGATGTTGAGGAAGTTGCCCTCTATCTTGCTGCACTGGATGCCGACGGGGTCAATCTGGTATTGTGTGCCCACTTTGTATTCCTGTGTGGCGGCGTCGAGGATTTCCTGGTCGGGATAGACCATGCTCCTGTTGTTGTCCATGAGCTCGTTGATGAGGTCCTGCGTGATGATGGTGTCATCGGGCAGGTTCTTGGGGATGACGTTGCGCACGCTTCGGATGGACTGTCCTCCCACTCCCACATAGACCTGCGAGATTTCCGATTTGAGGAGAGTCTTGAGTTTCTTGATGATGTTGGTCAGACAAATGCTTGTCTTGTCGATGTTGTAGACCACTCCCTTGCGGATGCAGGAGGTGGCGTCTTCCCTCACGACGGCGAGCACCTGGAGGTTGCCGTCCATACTCTTCTTTCCGGCGATGCCGGTGATCTTCGAAGAGCCCAGTTCGATTGCTACGATGAATTCCTTTGCTGCCATATTGTCTTTATGTTTTTATATGATCTTGTTGATTGTCTTTATGCTTATTGTTCTTCTTCGACGGATTTGGTCTTGTGTTTGCTTTTGCGGCAGATGACCTGGTTGTCGAACTCGAGGTTGATGTATGCGTATTTGTTCCATCCCACCTCATTGAGCCCATAGCGGTAGAACTTGTCGAGGCGATGCATTTTTTTCTGCATGAAGGCTTCGATTCTGCTCTCCCTCTTTTTTATGTCGTTGGTCTCGGGCAGTCGTCCGAGGCACACGATATGGTTGCCGATGCGTGGTATGATTTCGATGTTCTTGTCGGGGAGCACGTTAATCTGCTCCACCTGGTTGCTCCACAGTTCGTGGTCGGTGAGCCACTGGCACACGGGCTTGAGGTAGTTTTGCGCATACCACTGGCTGACATTGCCCGTGGTGATGATGAGGTCGGAGGTGTATCGTCCTCTCTGGATGATGTGGCCGTCGACATCGATGTAGTAGTCTTCTCCATTGTCGGCCTTGACCCTGAACAAGGGGAGGCGCTGTGTGATGGTGATGCCCACATAGCCGTCGTCGGTCTTGTGGCATTCCACGCCGTTGATGAAATTATTCTCGAGGAGGGTGTTCTCGATGGCCCTGAGGTCGACGAGGTCGAGTTTCTTCCCTTTGGGGTAGAGATGTTTCTTCACGAGGATGTTTTTCACCTCGACAGCTTTGAGGAATCCGCTGGAATCTTTGTCGGCGATGGAAATGCGCACCTTATCGCAGGTGAGCTGGCTGCGGTCGGGCCGGTTGAACGACGTGACCGCGAGCACGAGGTATGCCGCGAGCGCTGTGTTGAGCACAGCCATGATGGTCTTGTTCCAGTTGATGTACATTTACTTCTCTTTGATGATGTCTGCTATCTGGTGGCTGAAGTTGTCGAGGTCGCCGGCGCCGAGGATGACGAGCACGTCGAAGTCGCGGCTGCGCACAAAGTCGAGCACGTCGCCGGTCTTTATCATCTGGCGTTTGACCTGACTTCCGAGGTTGTCGTAGATGAGCCGCGACGTGACTCCCGGTATGGGTTGTTCGCGTGCGGGGTAGATGTCGCAAAGCACCACCTCGTCGAGGATGCTGAGGCTGTTGGCGAACTCTTTGTAGAAGTCGCGTGTGCGGGTGTAGAGATGGGGCTGGAAGAGTGCGGTGATTTTGCGGTCGGCATAGAGTTGCCGGATGCTTTGCGCGCTCTGCCTGATTTCCATGGGGTGGTGTGCGTAGTCGCTGATGACCACATGCCGGCTGTCTTTGAGGATGAAGTCGAACCTGCGGTCGACGCCTCCGAAGGTGCTGATGCCCTTCTTGAGTTCGTCGGGGGTGCATCCGTTGAGCCATGCCATAGCCATGGCCGCCACGGCGTTGTCGATGTTGATGGGCACGGGCTGTCCGAGGCTGACGCCGCTGACCGTCTCTTCGGGTGTGACGAAGTCGAAGGTGATTTCTCCGTTGCTGATGCGGATGTTGGCGGCATGGAAGTCGCCCTCGTCGCGGCTGTAGGTGTAGGTGGCTACGCCCTGCGGCGTGTCGGGCTTCATCTCGAGTCCGGTGTGGATGATGAGTGCCCCGCCCGGCTGTATGAGGGTGGTGTAGTGGCGGAAGCTGTCGAGATAGGCCTCCTTGGTGCCGTAGATGTCGAGGTGGTCGGGGTCGGTAGAGGTGATGACGGTCATCCACGGCCTGAGCCAGTGGAAGGAGCGGTCGTATTCATCGGCCTCGATGACGACGTAGTCGCTGTCGGAGAAGATATAGTTGGTGCCGTAGTTCTTGGTGATGCCACCGAGGAAAGCGTTGCAGTCGAGGTGGCTTTGGTGCATAATATGTGCGCACATCGATGAAGTGGTGGTCTTGCCGTGTGTGCCTGCCACGCAGAGTCCTTTGTGTGTGGTGGTGAGCATGCCGAGCACCTGTGCGCGTTTGAGCACCTGGAATCCGTTGCTGCGGAAGAAGGTGAGTTCGCTGTGCGACTCGGGGATGGCGGGTGTGTAGACCACGAGTGTGGTCTCTTTGTGTGTGAACGGTTCGGGGATGAGGGCGGTGTCGTCGGTGTAGTGGATGCTCATGCCTTCCTTCTCCAGTTGGGCGGTGAGTGCCGAGGGGGTCTTGTCGTAGCCCGCCACGGGAAGTCCCTTGTGGAGGAAAAACCGTGAGATGGCGCTCATTCCGATGCCGCCAGCTCCCACGAAATATACGCTTTTTATGTCGTTCAGTTGAGTCATCTGTTGTTAGGAGTAAAATTTTTAGCCATTTCTATGACAATGTCGGCGATTTTTTCCGCGGAATTGTGCTTGGCCAGTGTGAGGATGTGGGTGTGCAGGCTTTCCAGCCGGGCGTCGTCGGCCACGGTCTCGAAGGCGGTCTGCAGCAGCACCTGGGGCGCGTCGGCGTCGGAGACGTAGAGGGCGGCCTCCTTGTTGACCAGTGCCATGGCGTTGTGGTATTGATGGTTTTCGGCCACGTTGGGCGAGGGCACGAGGATGACGGGCATTCCCAAGAGGCAGAACTCCGAGATGCTGCCTGCTCCAGCCCTGCTCACCACGAGGTCGGCGGCGCGGTAGGCGGCACCCATGTCGCTGATGAAGTCGGTGACCTTGAGGTTGGCCACCGGTTGCTGTCTGGCAAGCCGCCCGAGGATTTCCTCGTGGTAGTATTTGCCTGTCTGCCACAGGATCTGCACGTCACCGTGCTGTCTCACCATGTCGAGGTGCTGGAGCACGCTCTCGTTGAGTGTGCGTGCGCCGAGGCTTCCGCCGACGATGAGGATGATGCGCTTGGCGGGGTCGAGCCCCAGTTGTCCGGCGGCCTCTTCCCTGGTGAGGGTGCAGTTGAGGAGCGACTGTCTGACGGGGTTGCCGAGGTTCTCGATTTTCTCAGCGGGGAAGAAGCGCTCCATGCCGTCGTAGGCCACGCAGATTTTCTTGGCCTTCTTGGCCAGCAGCTTGTTGGTGACGCCGGCAAAGGAGTTCTGCTCCTGTATGAGGCACGGGATGCCCATGTCGGCGCACTTGTTGATGGTGGGGCCGCTGGCATATCCGCCCACGCCGACAGCGGCGTTGGGTGCGAACTCGCGTATGATTTTCTTTGCCATGCGCTGGCTTTTCCACAGCTTCCACAGCACGGCGAAGTTTTTCAGCAGGTTTTTCCTGTCGAATCCGCTGACTGGAAGCCCCTTGATGGGGTATCCTGCTGCGGGCACTCTCTGCATCTCCATCCTTCCCTCTGCCCCCACAAAGAGGATATCGGCGTCGGGCACCTTCTCTTTGATGGCGTTGGCGATAGAGATAGCGGGGAAGATATGGCCTCCTGTGCCACCTCCGCTTATGATGAATTTCAGTTGTTGACCCATAGTTGTTTTTTAAACTGCAAAAATAACCATTTTTTTTCTCTTAACGTAATTTTTTCACGTTTTTTTGTCCCTCTTTACCGTCATACATGACAGAGGTCATTTGGCGGTGACTGCCACCTCTTTCTGCCTCCGGCGTGAGTCTTTCTTCTTGGCGGAGATACTGACGCTGAGGATGACACCGATATAGATACAGTTGATGATGGTGGAGGTGCCTCCCTTGCTGATGAGCGGCAGCGGCTGTCCGGTGACGGGAGCGAGTCCCACGGCCACCATCATGTTGAACATGGCCTGGCAGACGAGCAGCAGGGCGATTCCCATGACGAGGAATGCCGGGAAATTGTTGGCGCACCGGTCGGCGATGCGTCCTGCCCTCCAGAGCAGGAAGATATACAGGAACATGACGAAAACGCCTCCGAAGATGCCGAGCTCCTCGATGATGATGGCATAGATGAAGTCGGAGAAGGCTTGCGGGAGCAAGTCTCTTGTCTCGGAGTTGCCGGGTCCTTTTCCTGTAAATTCCGACGATGCGATGGCGATGTTGGAGTATCCCACCTGCGAGTCGTCTCTGAGTTTGAACTGCTCTGGCGGCACTTCCTCGTTGTTGACGAACTGCAGGATTCTCTTTTTCCATGTGCCTGCCCTGTGGAAGATTTTGTCGATGGCATTCTCCTCTTGTTTCTCAGACTTCTCTGTCTGTTCGGTGAGCACGTTCTTTCCGTCGGTCTCCTCCTCCTTCTCTTTTCCGAAAGCGAGGACCAGCACGAGGAACACCACTCCTACGAGCGTCACAAATCCGATGAGGCGTCCGATTTTCTTGAGCGCCACTCTGCCGTAGAACATCATTCCCACGACGACCATGCCGATGAGGATGGCGGTGGAGAGATTCTCGAGCATGATGAGAAACATGAGCGGCACGGCGATGGTGAGCACATATTTGAAGGTCTTCTCCTCGGTGCCCTCCTCTGTCTGCATGGCGCTGAGGATCTGCGCCACGGCGAGCACGATGGTCCCCTTGGCGATCTCAGAGGGCTGGAACTGTATTCCGAGCACCGACATCCATCTCTGTGCGCCGTTGGTGGTCTGTCCTGCGAGGAGCACCCACAGGAGTGAGACGACAGAGAAGATGAGCAGGAAGATGGTGGCCACCTTGAAGTATTTGCAGTCGATGTTCTGCACGATGACCATGATGACGATACCTGCCGCCAGGATGGCGCCGTGCTTGAGGATGGGCCCCCAGTAGTTGGCCTTGTTGAAGGTGAGCGTGCTGGACGAACTGAAGACCTCAATGAGACTGATGACACAGAGGAAGAAGAAGATCATCCAGATGACCTTGTCGCCTTTGAAGAAGTTGCTGATGGATATGTTCATTTCGTTCTCAGATGAGGTTGCGGGCGAGAGTCTTGAACTGCTCACCCCTGTCTTCCATGTTCTTGAAGAGGTCGAAGCTGGCGCAGCAGGGGCTCAGCAGCACGGTGTCGCCCGGTTGTGCCAGTCGGTAGCAGGCGTCCATGCACTCTTTCATGCTGTGTGTGTCGCGCACCTCTATGCCGTGCTCGCGGCAGAGGGTGTCGAAGAAGTCGTGCAGCTTCTTGTTGTCGGCGCCCAGGTAGACCAGTGCCCTGCATTTCTCGACCACGAGGTCTTGGATGGCGGTGTAGTCATTGCCTTTGTCCTTGCCGCCGATGATGAGCACGGTGGGGGTGGTCATGCTCTCGAGGGCATACCAGCATGCGTCGACGTTGGTGGCCTTGGAGTCGTTGACATATTTCACACCGCGCACGGTGCACACCTTCTCGAGGCGGTGCTCCACGCCCGGGAAATTGCTGAGGCTTTGGCGTATGATGTCTTTCTTCACCCCGGCGATGTTGGAGGCCAGTCCGGCCGCGAGCGAGTTGTAGATGTTGTGCCGTCCGGTGAGGCTCAGCTGCTCCTGCTCCATGTTGAAGGGAGTGGGTTTCTCGAGGCGGTACATGCCCTCCTCGATATATCCGATAGACCCTTTCTCCTTGAGTTCGGAGAAGGGATACTGTATGGCCTTTTTGTCGTATTTCTTCAGCTCGCGCTTGATGATGGGGTCGTCGTTCCAGTAGATGAAGCTGTCTTCGGCCGTCTGGTTGCGGATGATCCTCATCTTCGCGTCGACGTAGTTCTGCATGCAGTTGTCGTAGCGGTCGAGATGGTCGGGGGTGATGTTGAGCAGGATGGCGATATTGGCCCTGAAGTCGTACATGTTGTCGAGCTGGAACGAACTCAGTTCGATGATGTAGTATTCATGCGGCTCCTCGGCCACTTGGAGGGCGAGGCTCCGTCCGATGTTGCCGGCGAGCCCTGCGTCGTATCCTGCCGATTTGAAGATGTGGTAGATGAGCGATGTGGTGGTCGTCTTTCCGTTGCTTCCCGTGATGCATATCATCTTGGCATTGGTGTACCTTCCGGCGAACTCTATCTCGCTGATGATGTGTATGCCTTTCTCGATGGCCTTGCTCACGACGGGAGCGGAGTCGGGTATGCCCGGGCTCTTGATGATCTCGTCGGCATTGAGGATGCGCTCCTCGCTGTGCTGAAGTTCCTCCCACTCGATGCCGTGGCTGTCGAGCATCGACTTATATCTGTCTTTGATGGCCGACATGTCGGAGACGAACACGTCAAAACCTTGTTTCTTTGCCAGTACGGCGGCGCCAGCTCCGCTTTCTCCTGCGCCTAAAATCACTATTCTTTTCATTTTCCTTCTTTTCAATCAATTATTTTTTTCTTTTTCTAGTATTCCTAGTTTTTCTAGATATTCTAGATTTTCTAGATTTTTTATTTGGCGGCTCTCACGAGTGGCCTTGAGAGGTGTTATCTGATTTTCAGGGTGATGATAGTCAATGCTGCGAGGATGATGGAGACAATCCAGAATCGGATGGTGATTTTCGACTCGTGGAATTGTCTTTTGGGCCAGCCACGGAAGATGTACCTGCTGGTGGGGTCGAGTTCACTGTCCAGTCGTCTGAAGTTGTCGTGCAGGGGGGTGGCCCTGAAGATCCTCACGCGCTCGCCTTTCCTTTTCCTGTATTTGAAGTAGCCCTGCTGTAAGAGGACGCTGAGGCTCTCTACGAGGAAGACGCCGCAGAGGATGGGGAGCAGGAGCTCTTTGTGTATGATGACGGCGCCCACGCCGATGATACCTCCGATCATCAATGCTCCCGTGTCTCCCATAAAGATTTGGGCGGGATAGGCGTTGTACCAGAGGAATCCGATCATCGCTCCGATGAAAGCGAAGAGGAAGACCACAAGTTCTTGTGAGCCAGGAATATACATAATATTCAGATAGGCGGCATATTCGATATGGCTGCTCACATAGGCCAATATGCCCAGTGCCACTCCCATGATGGCCGAGTTGCCTACGCACATGCCGTCCATGCCGTCGTTGAGGTTGGCTCCGTTGCTCAGAGCCATTACCACAAAGATGGTGACGAGCACGAAGAGCACCCATCCTGCCGCCCCTTTGTATTTGCCAGCCCATTCAAAAGCCTTCGAGTAGTCGAGGTTGTGGTTTTTGAAGAACGGGATGGTGGTGATGGTGGATTTCTCGGCCACCGACTTGTGGGCGACGACGGTCTCCCCTTTGTGCTCGGTGACGATGGTCTGGTTGATTTTGGCGTCGGGACTGGCCCACAGGGTGAGTCCTACGATGAGTCCGAGGATGAACTGTCCGGCCAGTTTGGCTTTTGGCGACAGTCCGTCCTTGTTTTTCTTGAAGATTTTGATGTAGTCGTCGGCGAAGCCCAGGAGTCCGAGCCAGATAGTGGTGACGATCATGAGGATGAGGTAGATGTTGCGCATTCGCCCGAAGAGCAGGATGGGCACCATGATGGAGACGAAGATGATGATGCCACCAAAGGACGGCACACCTTTTTTCTGTTGTCCGTAGGGGTCGATTTTCGGATCTCTCTGCACCTCTGTGATGTTGCGTTTTTTCATCCATTTGATGAATTTCTCACCGAACCATGCCGAGATGATGAGTGAGAGCATGAGTGCTAAGAGGGCACGGAACGAGATGTAGTGCCACATGTGTGCCCCCGGAATATCGTAGTTCTCGAGAAATCTGAAGAAATAGTATAGCATAAATGATAAGTTTTGTGTTAGAACGATATTGGTTTTGCTGAGGTTGAGGTCAAGCCTGCTGGGCAAAGAGTTTTTCCAGTTCCTCTCTGTCGTCGAAGTGGTGTTTCACCCCCTGTATCTCCTGATAGTCCTCGTGTCCTTTGCCTGCCACGAGAATCACGTCGCCCTTCTGTGCCATCATGCAGGCGGCGCGGATGGCCTCGCGGCGGTCGACGATGGTGAGCACCTTGCGCCGCTGCTGCGGCGTGAGTCCTTCGAGCATGTCGTTGATGATGGCCTGCGGGTCCTCGAAGCGCGGGTTGTCGCTGGTGATGATGACGTTGTCGCTCTGCCTGACGGCCTCCCGGGCCATGAGCGGTCTCTTGCCCTTGTCGCGGTTGCCTCCGGCACCGCAGACGGTGATGACCTTTCCTTTGCCGTTGAGCACCTCGTGGATGGCTTTGAGCACGTTGTCGAGTGCGTCGGGCGTATGCGCGTAGTCGACGATGGCGGTGTATCCCAGCGGCGAGCGCACGGGTTGCAGTCTGCCACTGACGCTGTGCAGGGTGCTCATCACCACGAGGATGTCTTCGGGCTCTTTGCCCAGCATGCGTGCCGCTCCGTAGACGGCGAGGAGGTTGCTGACGTTGAATTTGCCAATGAACTGCACGCCAATCTCCCTTCCGTCGATGTCGAGGTACATGCCCTCGAAGTGGCATTCGATGATGTGTGCCTTGAAGTCGGCCATCCGCTGTGTGGAGTAGTATTTCACCTGTGCCTTGGTGTTCTGCACCATGAAGGCGCCGTTCTTGTCGTCGGCGTTGATGATGGCGAAGGCGTCTTTGGGCAGCGCGTCGAAGAAGGCCTTCTTGGCGTCGCGGTAGTTCTCGAACGTGCCGTGGTAGTCGAGATGGTCGCGTGTGAGGTTGGTGAAGATGCCGCCGGCGAAGCGCAGTCCACCGATGCGGTGCTGGTGGATGGCGTGGCTGCTACACTCCATGAACACATATTCGCATCCTGCGTCTGCCATGCGGGCGAGCAGTTGGTTGAGTTGGATGGGGTCGGGGGTGGTGTGTGTGGCCGGCACTGCCTCGCCGTCGATATAGTTGCACACGGTGGACAGCAGACCGCAGCGGTGCCCCATTTTCCGCATCATATTATATAATAAGGTGGCGATGGTGGTTTTGCCGTTGGTGCCTGTCACTCCCACGAGTGTCAGCCGGCGTGAGGGGTCGCCGTAGAAGTTGGTGGCTGTCTGTCCCACGACGGCCTCGGTGGAGTCGACGACGATGTAGGTCACCCCCTGTGCCAGCGCCTCGGGGAGGGTCTCGCACATCACGGCGGCAGCCCCTTTCTCAATGGCTTTGCCGATGAACTGGTGTCCGTCTACCTGTGTGCCTCTCATGGCCACGAAGAGATGGCCTTTGTCCACTTTCCTGGAGTCGATGTCCACGCCCGTGATATCGATGTCTGTGCTACCTGTGCAGCTCAGCGGGCTGATGTTTCTTAAAAGTTCACTCAGTGTCATATCGTATGTTTTTTGTTGTCTACAGATGCTGGAGGGTGAGCACGCACGTGTTGCCTTCGCTCACCTTGGCGCCTGCGTGCAGGCTTTGCTCCTTCACTTTCCCCCTTCCTTTGACGATGGTCCTCACGCCCCTGCTCTCCATGATATAGACAGCGTCGCGTGCGCCCATGCCCACCACGTCGGGCACGGTGCCGTGGTCCTCCTGCGGCATTTGGTTGAGGGTGAACTGCTTATTTCCCTCGTAGCCGATTTTTCCCCAGAAGGGCAGCGAGATGTGGGCGTCGGCCCATTTGTTGTGTGTGGTGTATCCGAGGTGTTTCAGCACGATGCTTGCCGACTCGAGGTTGCCTCTCATCACCGCCGGCCTGCTGTCGGAGATGGTGTCGCGGGCGTGGTTGATGTCCATGTTGAGGTTGTGGGCCATGATGCCTTCAGAGATGTTGTGGAAGACCAGTCCGCTCATGGTGCCTCCCGACGCCGGCAGTCCTGCTTTCTGCAGGCACACGATGCAGCTGTATCTCGGCGCGTCGGCCGGGAAGTATCCCACGAAGCTGACGAGGTAGTGCATGACGCCCGACTTATATCCTCCGAGTCCTTTCGAGATTTGCGCTGTGCCTGTCTTTCCGGCCACAGCAAACGACTCCGACTTGGCCTTCTTGCCGGTGCCCTGTGTGACCACCTTGCAGAGCATGTCGTGGATTTTCGCCAGGGTGGTGGGCTTGCATATCTGCTGTTTGAGCACGACGGGCTCGAACTCTTTGACCACCTGTCCTTCGAAGAGCACTTTCTTGACAAACCTCGGCTTCATCATCTTCCCGCCGTTGGCGATGGCGTTATAGAAGGCGAGGGTGGAGATGGGGGGCACCTGTGTCTCGTAGCCGATGCTCATCCACGGCAGGGTGGTGCTATACCAGTTGAGCCAGTGTCCCTTGCTGTCGTATTTGGGTGCGCGGATGCGTGGCGGCGTGGCTCCTGTGATGGGTATGCCGAGGTCTTCGGCGATGCCCACTCTGTACAGCCCTTCGACGAATTTCTCGGGATGCTGGTGGTATTTCTCGTCGATGACCGAACTGATGCCGATGTTGGAGCTCACCTGGAGCGCCCTGCTCAGCGAGATGGAGCCGTAGCCTCCCGACGCCCTGTTGTGGTCGTTCATCTGCGAGTCATACATCCTCACCTGTCCGTTGCCGGTATGTACGATTTTCGACGTGTCCACCACACCGTCGTCGAGAGCCACCATCACCGACGCCGTCTTGAAGACCGACCCCGGCTCGAGCAGGTCGGCCACGGCATGGTTGCGTCGCTCCCTGTACTCTCCGTCGCCGCATTTCTCGAGGTTGACGATGGCCTTGACGTCTCCGGTGGCCACTTCCATGACGATGGCCACTCCCACGTCGCCGTTGATGAATTCAAGTTCTTCGGCCACGGCCTTCTCGGCGATGTCCTGCATCTGCACGTTGATGGTGGTCATGATGTCGTAGCCGTCGGTGGGCGGCACGTCGACGAAACTGAGGAACTTGTCCTGCACCTTCCGCTTGTGGTTGATGCCGCTCTTGCCCCTGAGGAGGCTGTCGAAGGACAGCTCGAGTCCGAACCTGGCGCTGTCCTTGGCGCCATACATGTCGCCGATGGTGCGGTAGGCGAGGTTGCCGAAGGGTCTCCGCCTTGCGCTGTTCTCCTCATAGTAGAATCCTCCCCTGTAGCGTGAGAGTCTGAAGACGGGAAGCGCTTTCACTCTCTGGAAGGTGTTGTAGTCGACGCGCTGCGGCCATATAGGCCAGCTCTGGCTCATCTTGGCATGTCCTTCCTCGAAGTAGGCCTTGAATTCCTCGACCGACTTCTCGGGGAAGATCTCGTGCATGCCCATGCAGATGCTGTCGACCTTCTCTCTCCACAGCGAGTCTTTTTTCTCTCCTCCGGCCTTGAAGTCGAAGGTCATCTTGTATTCGGGCAGCGAACTGGCCATCAGCTCGCCGTTGTCGCTGAGGATATTGCCTCTGTTGGGCTTCACCTCAACAGAGTCGAACTTGCTTTGCTTGGCCACTTCCATCCAGTAGTCGTGCTTGACGGTCATGATGAAGAGAGCCTTCACGATGACAGCCACGCCGATGATGGTGATGATGGCCGCGATGAAGCTGTATCTTGGGATGATTTGGTTGTTGTCGAATTTGCTCATGTCGTGCTGTTGTCAGTTGGGAATCATGATAATGTAGGGTGGCTGGTCGGCCGGGTGGATGGTGCTGTCGTTGTTGGCTTGCAGCATTTCCACCACATGACTTTCCCGGCATCTCTCGGTGAGGTCGCTCGAGATGGATAGCGTCTTGTATTTCGACTTTTTGAGAGTGGTGGTGAGTTCGTCGATGCGTATGAGCCGTTTCTGGCAACTATACCTGTTGGAGATATAGAGGATGGAGAAGACGGTGATGAGCAGGATGAGCCACACCTGCCTTCTGATGGCCTGCGTGTTGAGGATGTCGCCACCGAGGATGGTCCTCAGTGCGAGTGTCGAGGAGAAGGGTTTCTCGTCCTCTCTTGCGTTGTCCTCGATCACTTCTTTGAGTGTGGGCCTTGGCTGCGGGTTCTCTTCCTCTTCTGTCGTGTCGTCTTCGGTGTCTGTCGGTTCACCATAGTCTTCTTCTCCGATGTCGTCCCCGCCGGGGCGTTCATAGGCCGCTTGTTCGTCGATGGCGGCTTGTCTTTGCTCGATGTTTCCTTCGTCTTTCATCGTCATTTCCTTTTTCTTAAGTTTAACATTTCTTCGTTGGTGTCACACATCTGTTTCCTGTCAATTATTTTTATTGGGCGTGGCCCGAGCCACGTATCTTGTTCAGTTTTTCTCCGCGATTCTCAGTTTGGCGCTCCTGCTGCGCGGGTTGGCCTCCAGCTCTTCCTCTCCCGCAACGATCACCTTGTTGGAGAGCGGGCGGAGCGGGGCATGGCTGCGGCCGAAGAAGTCTTGCTCCACGTTGCCGCTGGCATTGCCTGCTCTCATGAAGTTCTTTACGATGCGGTCTTCCAGGCTGTGGTAGGTGATGACGGCCATGCGTCCGCCGCTGGCGAGCAGTTGGGTGGCTGCGTTGAGCATCTCCTTGAGGGCGTCCATCTCGTGGTTGACCTCTATGCGCAGGGCCTGGTAGACCTTGGTGAGCTCTTTCTTCTCGCGCTCCCGCGGGAAGAGGGGTGTCACGGTCTGCGTGAGTTGCCCTGTGGTGAGGATGGGCTGTGCGGCCCTTGCCTTCACGATGGCCGCCGCCAGTCGCCGTGCGTTTTTCAGTTCTCCGTAGAGGTAGAGCACGTCGGCGAGTTGCTGTTCGCTGTATCCGTTCACCACGTCGGCGGCGTTGGTGTTTGCGCCTCTGTTCATCCTCATGTCGAGGGGGGCGTCATACCTGAATGAGAATCCCCGGCTCTCGTCGTCGAAGTGGTGGCTTGAGACCCCCAGGTCTGCCAGCAGGCCGTCGATTTCGCTGATGCCGTAGTAGCGCATCCAGTTGGCCAGGTATCTGAAGTTGCTTCTCACGAAGGTGAAGCGTGTGTCGTCGGGGATGTTGCGCTCGCTGTCGCCGTCCTGGTCGAAACCGAAGAGGCGTCCTCCGTCTGAGAGGCGGCTGAGGATCTCCCTGCTGTGGCCTCCGCCCCCGAAGGTGACGTCGACATAGATGCCGCCGGGTTTGACGTCCAGCGCGTCGACGCTCTCCTTGAGCAGTACGGGCGTGTGATAGGCCGTAGGCGTCATCTTGCCTCCTCCTTCTGCTCGCCGGCGGGTGTCGCGCCGCCCATGAGTTGGCAGAGTGCCTCTTGGAACTCGTCCTGCGGGAGGAAGGGTGTCTCGGTCTGCTCGCTGGCCCACACCTCGATATAGTCGCCCATGCCGATGAATCTTACCGACTGGCTGATGCCGGCGGCTTCGAGGAGCCGCTTGGGCATGAGGATGCGCCCGCTGCTGTCTGGGTAGACGATCTCCACGTCGCTGAGGAACTGCCTGTATACCTGTTGGTGCTGCGGGTTCCATCGGTTGATGCGTGCGCGCAGGCTGTCCATCAGGCTGTTCCACGACGTCTCCGGATAAAGGGTGAGGCACTGCTGGTAGACGTCTTTGCGGAGGACGAGACTGTCGCCCTCGGCGCTTTGCAGCGCCTTGCGGAACGCCACGGGCAGGAACACCCTTCCCTTGGAGTCGGTTTTCGCTTCTATGTTGCCTAATAACTGCATTCGGACCAGTCTTTTGCTAATCGGCTTCAAAATTACGCAATTTTCCCCACTTTCCACCACTTTTCCCCACTTTTTTTTGATTTTTTTTTCGGGGTTAAAAATAGTGTCATTTTGGCTCAAAAAGCCTAATAAGTAGAAGAGCGTGGAAAGCTGCGAAATCTATCTTTTTCCGGCCGATTTTTTTATCGGCGGTCTATTTTCAGGTTTCCTGGTGTGTTCTATTCATTCTGATTTTTACTTCGGCATAATTAACAGCCCCCACCTTCATAGAAAGGGGTAGGAGAGGGTGATTGCCCGAGTGTTGTGAGAGAATCTGGCATTCATGCGCCCAATAAACGTGTGAATATATTAAATTTTAAAAAAATGTCTTAACTTTATAAAAAATTTATCATAGATATGTGTTTTTTCTATATCTTTGAAAAAAATTCTACAAATCAACATGTTCCATTAAAACCTAATTCCTATGATGAAAAAATTATTTGTTTTACTTGCTGTCATCTCATTTGTCACAGCAGCTCAAGCACAGTTCATAGTGGGTGGCTCGTTTGGCTTCACCTCCACCTCGGTTGATGCCGGTGGCAGCAGTGAGTCTGGCTCCTCATTCAAGATTGTCCCCGACGTTGGCTATCAGCTCGACGACAAGATCAGTGTGGGTGTGCAGGTGGGCTATTCGTATGGCCTTTGCACCTTCGGTTCTCTCTCTGTGGCCGACCTCAAGGGAGCCTTCAGCACATTGGCCGGTGCAGCCATTGACTATATGAATAAAGATACGAAACTCAACGGTTTCACCATTGCTCCCTATCTGCGCTACAATGCCGTGAAACTGGGTAGGGCCAATCTGTTCCTCGAGGGATATGTGGGCTACAACAACATCACGGTCGACTCCACTCCTTCGGTGGGTGATAATTATGCTGGCGGCGACGAGACCAATTTGAACGCCTTCGAGTTGGGTATCCGTCCCGGTATCTCATTCATGGTGAACGACAGTTTTGAGCTGATGTGCCGCATGGGTGCCCTTGGCTATATGTCGGCCAAGGAGAAGGAATCCGACGTCTCGATCTCACGTTTCGGTCTTAATACCGACACCTACAACCTGCTGTTTGGCGCTGCTTTCCACTTCTAAGAGGTTGCGGCCTGCCAGGGCATCAGGCATGTCCGGCAGCAGTGATTAACAGACAAGAGGGTGTGTCAGAAAAGTTGACACATCCTCCTTTTTTTGTGCGCTTTCCCTGTTGATGTTTTTCTTTTTTGTCGCCGTTCTGCGGGTCGGTAGCTTCAGCCTTGTCAGAAATGCCAGGCCAGGGCGGCCCTCATCTCATAGTTTTGCGCCCTCTGGTCGGGATGGTATTCATAGTGGGTGCGGCGGATGAAGCAGGATGCGCCGAGCGAGAGAGTCGCCTGGCGGGTGATATGGGCTTCTGTCTGCAGGTTGACGATGAGCAGGTGTGCGTTGCTGCGGTCGCCCAGCACGTTGAGATGGTTGTCGGAGAGAGGGATGTCGGTCATGTCTTTTGTCTCATAGCCTCTCCATGTGAACAGGTGCGTGTAGTGCACCCTCAGTCGGGCTGCCCCTCTCTGCCGCCAGGTCATCCTGCTGTCGGTAGAGACACCCCATCCGCTGCCCATGTTGTAGCTGCGGTCCAGATGGCGGTAGTAATCGCTGTTGACGGTTCCTAAGAGGATTCCCCTGGCAAAGAAGCTCTGCTCAAGGCAGAGGCGTGGTGCGACGTCGAGGAACTTGAGTCTGAGGCCGGGACCGAAAGATGCTGTCTCACCGAAAGGGAAGGGTGTGGGCGCTGTGAGGCCGGGCGGCCGTGCGTCGTAGTAGCGGAAGAACTGGTAGAATCCCCATTCGCCTCTCGTCGTCCGCCCTATGGATGCCGGAGTGCTGCAGATGCGCCCCGTGAGAGACAAGTCGGACAGAATGTGCTGCCTGTGGCCGAAGGCGAACGTGCCCTCGGCGGAGAAGGCGTCATAAGGATGGAAATGTCTTTCTCCGTCGGTCGTCTCGCCATATTCCATGGCAAAAGAGAGAAACGGTTGCCAGAGCCGTTTGCCAGATTGGCTGTGGGAGGCTAAGCAGCGTACGCCTGCCTCCAGGTGGCATGAGGTGTTTTCCTGTGGCGCTTCTTCCTCGCCCTCTGCCGTTGTGCCTCTCACCCTCCATGCCTTTCCGCTGACGAGTCGGTGGAATCCGTCCACGGGATTGACGACGGCGTTCACGGCCTCCCGTAAGAAGCGCTTAGGGCCTCTCTCACGGTTGTTGACGATGGTCTTGCTCATCCTGTAGGTGATTTCTCCGTAAAGAGTGCCGGCCATGGCCGTCGTGATGACGTCGTTGACAGACTGTTGCTCTGCCTCGCCGAAATATTCCCAAAAGAGCGCTCCGGCCAGGGCATAGGGGGCAGACTGAGCGAAACTCATGCCGTTGCACCGAGCCGTGTTGAAATAGAGACCTCCCTGAAAGGAGTGCCCAAACAGGTTGTAGAAGAATTTGTCGTCGTCCCAGATGAAGCCCGATTTGAGGTTTTGGCGGATGGAATTCATGGTCGTCTTCGAGAAACCTTCTTTCAAGAGGTAGCGCCCTGTCAGATGGAAGATACCGTTGACCAACATGAAGTCGCCCGCCGACCGCCAACGAAGGATGCTCCTTTCGGGCATACCGCCGCTCAGTGCGCGGCAGGTGGTGTCGGCAACACATAAGGTGTCGGCAATACATAAGGTGTCGGCAACACATAAGGTATCTGCAATACATAAGGTATCGGCGAGGCATGCCTTGCCGCTGGTGTCGCATGCGGGCAACCCTTGGGCAGCAGTCGCACATACCATTGCGAGGAGCATCCCGGATAGTTTTTTTGCGAAGGCTGCCATGGTGCTGTTTTCTGAATGAGGTGGTATGCCGTCGGTTCTTTGTGCCGGTTGTGGCGGGTCACCGTTCGTTGAAGGCCTTTTCCTTGTTGAAGACAATCGTGCCGGGGCGGGTGATGTTGGCAGCCATGAAGATGCCCTGCGCCCCTCCCTTGATATTGGTGACGGGATTGGCCGTCGTCCGCTCACTCGAAGACAACGACTGATAAAACTCCCAGGCAGGCCGGTCGAAGGTCAACAGTTCCAGGCTGATGCTGTCGCCCTCCATGAGAGGAATCTTCCCGTCTTCGTCGATGCCGTCGTCCATCTCCTTTTGCGTCGAGCAGACGATGTCGTATTCGAAGATGCCGTTGACGTTGCCCCTGCCCGACCTGTAGGTCCATCTGAAGAGTTCGTCGCCCCTCATCAGTCGGCACAGGGCGTACTGTCTCTCATTGACGCGAGGGTCTCTGCCTTTGACGTAGTAGAAATAGAGTTTCACGCTCATCGCCTTGATCCACCTGAAGTAGACCGTGTCGACCACCGCCGCCCCCTGCATGGTGGAGGTGGCTTCGAATTGCCGTCCGTCAACGATGGCCCTCATCTGGTAGGTGTGGCCTGGAATGCCCACGAGTCCGGTGGCCGAGGTGAAACATCCCCTGCTGTCGTCATACACCAGCTGCTCCTCTTTCCCCTCGTCGTCGGCAATCCATACCTGTGCGTCGCCGACGGGCTCCCCTTTCCCTTTCGTGCCGATGGGGCGTGTGTGGCTGATGCGCACGTCGACGCCCTCGTTGCTGATCTGCCCGTCGAAGACCACCGACATGTCTGCCGGGGGATAGTCGAAGTCGATCTGGCGTTCGCAGGCGCAAAAAGCGGCGACTGCGATGAGAGGAGCCAGGAGTATCCGGAAGGTTTTCTGTATCATTTTCGGTCGTTGGGTTGATGGGTCAGTATTTGAAAGAGAACGAGACGGTGGGGATGAACCCGAAGAGCGAGGTGACGGTGGCTTTTGTCCCCTTGGGGTGGCTGTCGTCCTCCTCGAAGCTGACGAAGAAGGGGTTGTAGCGGTTGTAGGCGTTGTAGATGCCGAAGGTCCAGGTGTGTGTGGCCTTTTTCTTCTTCACGGAGTAGGCGAGGCTCAGGTCGAGCCGGTGGTAGTCGGGAGCCCTGCTCTTGTTTCTGTCGCCGAAATAGTAGTAGGTCTCACCGCAGATCTCGTATTTTCCCGACGGTGCTGTCATGGCCTGCCCAGTGGTGTAGCGCCAGGAGGTGGAGAGCTCCCAGTGGTTGTTGAGTTGCGACATGACCACCATCACCAGGTCGTGGCGACGGTCGTTGGGGGCAGTATACCATTGTCCGTCCATGACGCCCTCAATCTTGTTCTGTACCCATGAGAGGGTGTAGGCCACCCAGCCTGTGGTGCGCCCTTTGTTCTTGTGGACGGCTAACTCCAGGCCATACGCCCTGCCTTTGCCGCCGATGATCAGCCGTTCTATCTCTATGTCGGAGTTGAATATCTTGCCGTCACGGTAGTCGTACACGTTGCTCATGGTTTTCCAATAGGTGTCGGCAGAGAAGTCCCATCCTCCGTCTTTCGTCATCATCGAGCACCCTGCGGCCACTTGGTCGGCTATCTGTGGCTTGATATTGTTGCTGATGATGGTGAGACGGTCGAAAGGCATGGTCATCGAACTGTTGCGCAAGGCCTGGACAGATTGCACCATACGGCTGTATCCCGCTTTGAGGGCCGCCGTCTGTCCGATTTTCCATGTGATGCTTGCCCGGGGTTGCAGAAGGGCATAGGTCTTCACCACCGAGCCTTTCTTGGGATGCGTAGTCCCGATGATGTTCCCATCAGCGTCGAGCTCATAATAGGGTTTGCCGCCCAGTGCCGAGAGCCATTCCATCCGCAGACCGGCGGAGAGTTGCAAGTGCTTGTTGAACAGCGACATATCGTCGGATGCCCATAGTGCCGAGAGCCACCCGTCGCGTTTCTCGCGCTCGTGGTTGGTGGTCACGCGCCATTCTGCCGACTGCAGTCCTATGAGTGTGGTCTCGCCTCCGGCGTTAATGGTGTGGTGCGTGTCGGGGACCCAGGTCTGCTGGTGTCTCAGGGTGAGTTGCCTGTTGTAGCCGTGCATGGAGAGGTTGAAGCTATACACATCCATTCCCTGGGCCGTGCCGTAGTTGCTCGCCACAAGTTGGGTGAGTGCATGGTGTCTTGTGCCCTTCGTGTGCAGCCATCCCAGCGACCCGGCGGTATTGCTCCAGTCCATGTTGAGCATCTTCTCCACCTCTATCATGTCGTATCCCCTGAAGAAGGAGAAATAAAGTTGGTCGTTCTCTCCCAACCTGAAATTCATCCTCGCGTTGAAATCGTAGAACCTCAGGGTGTTGTCCCTGTATTTGGGTAAAGGTTTGATGAAGATATCGAGATAGGAGGTACGGGCGGCGACGAGGTAGGACGCGCCTTTATGCCCCAGTGGTCCGTCGACCTCGGCCTTGGTGGAGAGGAGCCCGACGTTCATCGACAGGTGATGCCGCACGTTGTCGCCGGTCCGCGTGCCGATGTTCAGCACCGACGACGAGCCGCCGCCGTAGCGTGCCGGCATGAGGCCCTTGAACAGTTCGACACTCCCCATGGCGTCGTCGTTGAAGGAGGAGAAGAGTCCCATCAGATGTCCTACGTTATATACAGCGGCTCCGTCGAGCAGGATGTGGTTTTGTGATGAGGTGCCTCCCCGCACCTGGTAGCCTCCCAGTCCTTCAGCCTCGCTTTTCACGCCTGGCAGCAGTTGCAAGCCTTTGATGATATCGCGCTCTCCTAACAATGCGGGCAACCGGCTCATGATTTCCACGTCCACCTTCTCTGCGCCTATCTGCACGTCGTTCACCCGCCGGTTGGTCGACTGCGAGGTGATGACCACCTCGTCGAGTGTGTCTTGCCTGTTGACGAGTTCCGACTGTGCGGCGGCAGTGCCGGCAAATGCCGGTAAGCAAATGACAGCCAGTAGACGCCGCCCCTTCTCCCAGCGTCTCTGGAAGCATCGGACGGCCGACAGGCAGGCTTTTGGAATCAACGAGTCAGGTGTATGTTGGAAGGCTTTTTTCATATCCTGTGCAAAATTAATCATTTTTATTGGTTAGCGGCACTTTCATTATTATTAATGTGTCGGTTTTTATAAGCGAGAAAAGGGAAAACTGGCATTTTAGAAGATTTTTACGCAATTTTAAGCGAAAAAGTTACTTAATTTGAAAAAGTTGAGTTATTTTTGCATTTTGTAATGCACTTTTTCTATCATGGGAGAAAATACGTTTAAGACCATAGATATCGACAAGATTCTACACGACAAGATGGGAAGCAAGGCCGACAGGGTGCCGAAGTTTGTGCGCCGGTGGCTGAAAAAGATCCTCCATCAGGACGAAGTGAATGAGTTTCTCGCCCGCAGTAGCGACAAGGTCGGTGTGGAATGGCTGGAGGAATGTGTGAAGTATCTCGACATGACCTTGGAGATTGTAGGTGAAGAGAACCTGCCCCCCAAGGACGACGGCCGCTGCTATACTTTTGTGAGCAATCACCCTCTTGGCGGTGAGGACGGTGTGGCCCTTGGTGCCGTTATCGGCCGCCATTACGACGGGCGTTTCAAATATCTGGTCAACGACCTGCTGATGAACCTTCCCGGTCTGGCCCCTCTCTGCATCCCCATCAACAAGACGGGCAGCCAGAGCCGCAACTTCCCCGCCATGGTGAAAGCCGGCTTCAGCAGCGACAACCATATCCTGATGTTCCCCGCGGGCCTGTGCTCCCGTAAGATCAACGGCAAGATTCACGACCTGCCGTGGAAGAAGACATTCATATCGAAGAGCGTGGAGACGCACCGCGACGTGGTGCCCATCCATTTCAGCGGCCAGAACTCCAACCGTTTCTACCGCATCGCCAATCTATGCAAGACGCTCCATCTGAAAGTGAATATCGCCATGCTCTTCCTTGTCGACGAGATGTACCGCAATGCGCACAAGACCTTCCGCATCGCCATCGGGAAGCCTATCCCCTGGCAGACCTTCGACAAGAGTAAGACGCCGGCCCAGTGGGCCCAAATGGTGCAAGAAAAAGTTTATGAATTATAAGTAATCATGCCATGGAACAGATTATACCACCAGTAGATAAAGAACTCATCAAGGCAGAGCTGACGCCCGACAAGCGTCTGCGCATGACCAACAAGAGCAACAACCAGATCTATATCGTCGACTATCACGACTCTCCCAATGTGGTGATGGAAATCGGACGTCAGCGCGAAGAGGTGTTCCGCGAGGCTGGTGGCGGCACAGGCAAGGCCTACGACCTCGACGAGTTTGATGTCATGGACAACTGCTACAAGCAACTGCTGGTGTGGAATCCGGAAGAAGAGGAGATTATCGGCGGCTACCGCTATAAATTAGGCAACGAGGTGGAGTTCGACGCCTCGGGCCAGCCCATCCTTGCCACCAGCCACATGTTCCACTTCTCTGAGCGCTTCATCAAGGACTTCCTCCCGCAGACGGTGGAGTTGGCCCGCTCCTATGTCACCGTGCCCTATCAGAGCAGCCGCATGGGTTCGAAGAGCCTCTTCGCCCTCGACAACCTGTGGGACGGTCTGGGTGCCCTCACCGTGATCATGCCCAATGTGAAGTATTTCTTCGGCAAGATGACGATGTATCCCTCCTACAACCGCCGTGGCCGTGATATGATTCTCTATTTCCTCAACAAGCATTTCGGCGACAAGGACGGTCTTATCCTGCCGATGAACCCGCTTCAGTTGGAGACGCCTGTCGATGAGTTGGCTGCCGTGCTCTGCAAGGACGACCTTCGCGAGGACTACCGCATCCTCAACCTTGAGATCAGGAAGTTGGGCATCAACATCCCCCCGCTCGTCAATGCCTACATGGGCCTCAGTCCCACCATGCGGATGTTTGGCACGGCCATCAACGACGGCTTCGGCGACGTCGAGGAGACCGGCATCCTCATCGCTGTCGACGAGATCCTCGAGCAGAAGCGCATCCGGCATATCGACTCCTATATCCGCGAGCATCCCGAGGCCATCAAGTTGCCGTCGGGCGACGTGGGTAAGATCCTCTCACAGGAACTCAACAAGAACAATCCTTAGTCCGCACCGGAAAGGCTCCAGCCTGCCGCACCGCCAGCCCCAGTTACAGATAATTTTGATTACCTACTTATTATATAGGCACACCATCCGCCGATGGCTGACGGCGTTGTTGGTCTTTGCCGTCGCCTTTGCCGGCAGTGCCGCCGAGCGGACGCTCAACCGTCCCCTCGACCCTGGTCACCCCGTCGTGGTGACCCGTCCCTACCTGTTCACCTACGACGGACAGGACTATCAGCTCGACAGCCGCCATTTCCTCGTCGACGCCACCCTCGACAGTGCTGCCGTGGCTTCCAGTCCCTGGCTCTTCTCTTCCATACGCGAGGCCCTGAGCCACCTTGCCGACGGCACTGAGGCCGACCCCATGACCGTGTATGTGGCACCCAATGTCTATTGGGTCGACGACCCCGACGACCCCACCGTGAGGACCGGCGTCGGTGGGCGCGAGCCTTTCGGCATGACCGTGCGTTGCGCCTATCTCCACATCATCGGCCTCACGCATGATGCCCGCCATGTGGTGCTCGCCTCGCGGCGCGGACAGACGCAGGGTGCCGTGGGCAACTTCACCATGTTCGACTTCTACGGCGACGGACTGGAGGTGAGCCACCTCACGATGGGCAACTACTGCAATGTGGACCTGGAATATCCTCTCATGCCCTCCCTCGGGCGCCAGCGGCGCAGCAGTGCCATCACGCAGGCCCACCTGGCCTATTGCCACGGCGACCGTGTGGTGGCGCGCGACGTGCGCTTCGTGAGCCGCCTCAATATGAATCCCCTCAACGGCGCGCGACGCATCCTCTTCGACCATTGCCACATGGAGTGCACCGACGATGCCCTGACAGGCAATGGCGTCTACCTGCACTGCGACTTCGATTTCTACGGACAAAAACCGTTTTACACCACCGCACAGACGGGAGCCGTCATGCTCGACTGCGACTTCTACCTGAAAGGTGAGAGCCGCCAGGCCTATTTCAGCAAGGCCTCGGGACCGCTCACCCTGATTGACTGCCGCTTCCATTCCACTGCCGACGTCTATGTGGGGTGGACAGCCTATCCCGCTCCCTGGCTGAGATGCTACTACAGCAATGTCACGATGAACGGGCAACCTTACGTCGTGGAGAGCGAGCACCCCGAGACCTCCGTCTGCCTCGACCACCTGCCGTTGCTCAAGGTCTTCAAGGACGAGCACGGCTATAACATCGGCGGACTGCTCGGCGGCAAGGATGGATGGAACCCCGTCGGTAGGCCGGAGACCGTCTCCAGACCCACCTCGCTCGTCATCATGCCCCGTCAACTGGCCCTTCGCGGCGGCGAGCGGCCCACGCTGCTCGGTGTGCAACTCCGTTGTCACGATGGCAGTCTGCCGTCACACATCGACAGGTATCCCCTCACGTGGAAAGTGCAGGAAGGTTATGAGCACATCCTGCGGCTCACGCCCGAGACAGGCGGCTGCGGCGTAGGTTCCGACTACGACGATGATGCGCCGCTCGATATCCTCGTCACTGCCACCACCCCCGACGGGTTGGAGAGTGCCATCCAGGTGCATCTCGAGGGCAAACCGTTGCCTCCGCCTGCCTTCAGCCGCCCACCTCGCATCCGTCTCAAAGACGGTGTGGCCACCCTCGACTACGTCCTGCGCCCCGGCAACCATGGCGACGAGTCGGACATCCGGTGGATGGTGGGCGACGAGAGCGACACGGCGCGCGCCGTCGTCGTGGCAGAGAGCCATGGACAGCCGCTGCGCACCTTCGAGGTGGGACAGGGCACCGCCGGACATTTCCTGATGGCGGTCGTCACCCCGAGGCATGCCCGCAGCGCGCCGGGCATGGCTGCCGTGGCGTGCACACGTCGCCCGGTGACACTCCGGCAGACGAAGGTGAGCCGTGTGGTGGAGACCGATTTCCATGATTTCCCCTGCCGCTGGCAACCTCTGCTCAAAGAAGGCTGTTGGACGGTCGACGGCTTCAAACCCGCTGATACCGAAGCGTTTCCGTGGACCTTCGACCGTGAGCGGCCGATGTGGGAATATGGCGAGGGATACAACGGCGCCGTGGGCTATGGTCTGCTGCAGGCCCAGCGTGGTGCCCGCATCATGTATACTCCCGTGGCCGGCGACCATGGCGGCATGAGCGTCGCCCTCGATGTCGACCCCACGAAGACTGCCGGACAGGGATTCGGCAGCGCCACAGGGCAATATATGGATGTGTGCCTGAACTTCGACACGCATACCCTCACCGGCTACGGCCTGCGCATCATCCGCACGACGAAATATGCCAAGGCCGTCGATTTCCTCCTCGTCGCCTACGACCACGGCACCGTCACCCCTCTCACGGCACCCGTGAGTGCGGTGTGCTACCGCACGGGATGCCATATCAGGCTCGACTGCCATGAGGGGTTACTCACGGCGCATGTAGATACCGACACCCCCCTCACTCAGCCCGACGACCCCAATCTCCACACCGAAGTGTCGCTGAAGGCTCAGGTGCCGCCTCTCGCCTATGGAGGCTTCTGCCTGCAGCACACTGGCTCTTGCGGCGAGAGCACCACCATGCTCCACCGCCTGCGCCTCGAATGGGACCACTGAGAATAATCTAGAGACTCTAGAATCCCTAGAAAAACTAGTATCCCTAGGAAAACTAGAAAATATGGAAAAATCTATGAGATAGCCGCCCGATTATACGATGGGCAGCGAGATGCCGCAGATTTTCTGATAGATGTCGAGGGCATAGACATCGGTCATGCCGCTGATATAGTCGATGACAGCCATGAGGCGAGTCTCAAAATCATCGGAATGGATGTCGTATTGGCTGCTCACCCGCTGGATGAGTTGCTGCGAGTAGTAGTGCTCAGGTGCCATGATGGCCCCCATCATCTGCTCCATCAGCGTCTCGATGATTTTGTAGCCGGAGAGTTCCACGTCGAGCACGGGCTTGCTGTTGTAGATACGGCTCATCGACACCTCGGTGCAGTTGCGGTAGGCTTTTCGCGTCGATTCGCTCACATGGTCTATCAGACTGCCAGTGAACTCCCCTGCCAGGATTTTTTCCTCGTTGTCGACAAACACCTGCACGCACTCATGCTCCAGCAGGCCGATGACCGATGAGCGCATATACACTATCCGCTCGTTGATGTCGTCGATCTGCTCGTCGATGATGCGCTGGCGCATACGGGCACGCACCTCCTCGTCGAAAAAGCCGAGCAGCAGCCGCTCCGTCTCCTCATACGACAGGATTTTGAGTTTGTGCGCATCCTCGATGTCCATGATCTCATAGCAGATGTCGTCGGCCGCCTCGACGAGATACACCAGCGGATGGCGCACGTATTTCACCCCTTGTTCCGTCGACTCCAGACAGCGGATGCCCAGTTCAGCGGCTATCCGCTCATAGAGTTCCTTGCCCGAATGGAAGAAGCCGAACTTGCCCTTCCGTCCCGACATGGTGGACGAGAAAGGATATTTCACGATAGAGGCCAGTGTGGAGTAGGTGAGAACGAAGCCACCCTCGCGGCGGCCCTTGAAACGGTGGGTGAGCAGGCGGAAAGCATTGGCGTTGCCCTCAAAATGCGTGATGTCGCTCCACAGCGCCTCGCTCACCTGTCCCCGCAGTTGTTGCCCCGCGCGCTCGGTGAAGAAAGCCCTGATGGCCCGCTCGCCGGAGTGGCCGAAAGGGGGATTGCCCATGTCGTGAGCCAGGCACGCTGCCGACACGATGGTGCCTATCTCCTCGAAGAGTGTGCCTGACAGTTCGGGATGGCGGACCACGAGCGCACGCGTCACATCATTGCCAAGCGACATGCCCAGACACGACACTTCAAGACTGTGTGTCAGACGGTTGTGGACGAAGATGCTGCCCGGCAGCGGGAACACCTGGGTCTTGTTCTGCAGTCGGCGGAAGGGGGCGGAGAAAATCAGCCTGTCGCTGTCGCGCTTAAATTCGGAGCGGTCGTCGTGACGTGTGCTGTGGCGGTGCTCCTGCCCCAGACGCTTGGTGGAAATCAGTTGGTGCCAGTTCATTGTCATGCCTTCATTTCTCAAAGAGATACATCTAATATTACGCAAGAGATACATCTAATATTACGCAAAAGTAAACTAAAATAATCTAAAAACGTGCTTTTTGTCGTGGAAAATATAGAAATATGGTTGGAAAACCTTAATTTTGCATCTAATTTCCAAGTAAAGATACTGATGAAGGTAGAGATAAAAGTTGTCTACAAGGGGCGGCATGCCCTGCCACAATACGCCACACCCCTGAGTGCAGGCATGGATTTGAGGGCCAATATCGACGAACCGGTGACACTCCGGCCCATGGAGCGCAGACTCATACCCACCGGACTGTTCATCGCCCTGCCGCCGGGCTACGAGGCGCAGGTGAGACCCCGCAGCGGACTGGCCTTGAAGCATGGCATCACCGTTCTCAACACGCCAGGCACCATCGATGCCGACTACCGTGGCGAAGTGATGGTGCTGCTGGTGAATTTCTCTGCCGAAGACTTCACAGTGGCCGACGGTGAGCGCATCGCCCAGATGGTGGTGGCACGCCACGAGCAGGCCGAATGGCTCCCGGTGGAGGCCCTTGACGACACCGAGCGGGGAAAAGGCGGATACGGACATACAGGAGTGAAATGAGCATGAGAGTGAGAAGGCACATCCCACAAGGTTTGCTGCGGCTGACAGTCGTGGCAGTGTGTGTCGTGGTCTGCCTCAGCGTGGCCGGGCGCAAGAAGCCCAAGAAGGTGCCCCTGCAGCCCGTGGTCTCCACGACCCTCAGCGAGAACGACTCCAAGCGCTTCCGCTATTTCTATCTCGAGGCTATCCGGCAGCAGCAGCAAGGCAACTATGCCGCCGCCTACGACCTCTTCACCCATTGCCTGGAGATTCAGCCCACGGCCCCAGAGGTGCATTTCGCACGCTCCTCCTATTTCTCCGAGATGCACGACGACTCGCTCATGCTCGCCAGTATGGAGGAGGCCGCCCGTCTGCGCCCCGACAACGACACCTACCTGGAACGCCTCGGACAGGTGTATATCAAGACCCATGCCTACGACAAGGCCACCGAGGTGTATGAGCGGCTGTCGGCCAACAACCCCGGGCGCACCGACGTGCTGAGCGTGCTGCTCCAGCTCTATCAGGTCAACCAGGACTTCGACAAGGTGGTGTCTACGCTCGAGCGCATAGAGACCATCGAGGGCAGCAGCGAGGAGATTACCCTCTCGAAGATGCAGGTCTACGCGATGCAGGGCGACACGAAGAAGGAGTTCAGCGAACTCCGCACACTTGCCCGTCAGCACCCCAATGACTACAACTACCGTGTGATGATGGGCAACTGGCTGCTGCAGCACGGCAAGGAGAAAGAGGCGCTCGCCGAGTACAACGCCGTGCTGAAGAAAGAGCCCGACAACATCATGGCACAGATGTCGCTGCTCGACTACTACAAGTCGCAGCAGCAGGACTCTCTCGTCAAGGCACAGACAGAGGCGCTCCTGCTGGGTAAGAACACCGAGCCCGAGAGCAAAATGCTCCTCATGAGACAGTTTATCAGCAACAGCGAGGCCACCGGCGGCGACAGCTGCGAGGTGCTGCGCCTCTTCGGCAAAATCCTTGAGCAGCCCCAGCAAGATGCCTCGATGGCCGAACTCTGCGCAGCCTATATGTCAATCAAGAAGATGCCCGAAGACACCATCAACACTGTCTATGAGCACATCCTCGAGATTGCCCCCGACCATGTGGGTGCCCGTGTGGAATTGCTGCAGTCTGCCTGGCGCGACAAAAACTACGACAGGGTGGTGGCCCTCTCGAAGCCTGCCATCGAATATAGTCCCGACAACATCCTCTTCTACTATTTCCTCGGACTGGCCTATTCGCAGAAAGACGAGACCGACCTGGCACTCGACACCTTCCGGAAGGGCGTCGACCAGGCCAATGAGGAGAGCAACAAGGCCATTGTCTCCGACTTCTACTCCATCATGGGCGATATCCTCCACGAGAAGGGGAAATACCAGGAGGCCTATGCCGCCTACGACAGTTGCCTGCAATGGAAGGCGGACAATATAGGATGCCTCAACAACTATGCCTACTATCTCAGCGTGCAGGGCAAAGACCTGGCCAAGGCAGAGCAGATGAGTTACCGCACGGTGAAAGCCGAACCCTCGAACGCCACCTATCTCGACACCTATGCCTGGATCCTCTTCAAGCAGCAGCGCTATGCCGAGGCGCGCATCTACATCGACCAGGCGCTGGCTGCCGACTCCACGGTGAGCGAGGTCATCATCGAGCACGCCGGTGACATCTATATGATGAACAACGAGAGTGAGAAGGCCATGGACTACTGGCAGCAGGCCCTTGACAAGGGCGACGGCGACAACGCCCTGCTGCAAAGGAAAATCAAACTGAAGAAATATATCGAAGACCCCATAGAGAAATAGCATCATGCGTACCATTCATTTTGTAAAAACCGCTTTACTGGTGCTGCCGCTGCTCCTTGCGTCCTGCGGCAGCAAGACAAAGATAATGACCGACAACAAAGGTGGCGACGTCACCAATGTGCCCACCACCAGTCCGTCGGTGAAAGGCACCGACAATGCCGCCTACCTGCGGCAGGTGACCAATAATGCCTCTACTGCCACCAATCTGGTGGCCAGTATCGACTTCAACCTGAAGTCGGGCAAGAAAGACATCACCGTCGACGGCAAGATCAGCATGCGCCGCGACCAGGTGGTGAGGATACAGATCTCGCCCATGGGACTCGTCGAGGTGGGACGTATGGAGTTCACCCCCGACTCCGTCCTCATCATGGATAGGATGCATAAGCAATACCTCAAGAGCAGCTACGACCAGGTGAGCTTCCTCAAGAACAACGGCATCGACTTCTATGCGCTGCAAGCCCTCTTCTGGAACCAGCTCTTCGTGCCCGGCGAGCGTCAGGTGGCCAATGCCGTCTCCCGCTTCGACATCGACGGTTCCAATCTGTCGCTCACCGCCGGTAAGATGAACTACCAATGGACCCTCGACAAGCAGGTGGAGCACATCCTCGCCGCCGTGGCCACCTATGCCAGCAGCAAGAACGGCACCTCACGGCTGGAGTGGGGCTACAGCGACTTCAAGAATTTCAGCGGCAAGCCCTTCCCCGCCCAGCAGAAGATCAAGATAGTGACTCCCGCCAAGAGCGGCGGTACGCCAAAGGAACTCAACGTGGGCCTGACGATGAAAAACTTCAAGACCGACAGCAGTTGGGACACCGTCACTAAGGTGCCTTCCAAATACAAGCCAGTCAAGCTTGAGGATGTGATCAACCAAATCATGAAATTGCAATGAGAAGAGTCATACTACTGATATTCGCCCTGATGACCGTGCTGCCCCAGATGGCGCAGACCCACCGTCGCGGTCAGCACTCCACACGCCGCGCCACGACCACGCGGAAGGCTTCTACGAAGTCCTCGACGACCAAGGGGAAGACGGCCAAGCCCAACTATACGACCAAGGAGATACGCGGCCTGCAGAGTCAGCGCCAGCAGATAGAGCAGGACATCCGCAACCAGCAGAACAGGTTGAGGGAGAACAAGGAGAACGTGGCCAACCGTCTCAACGAACTGATGGTCATCAATAGTGAGATAGAGGCTAAGCAGAAGGACATCGAAGGCTATGAGCACGACATCGCCAACCTCGACGGCAACATCGGTATCCTCAACTCGCAGATGACCACGCTCAAGGGACAGTTGAAAGACCGTCAGGAGAAATACATCAAGTCGGTGAGGTATATGCAGAACCGCCACAGCATCCAGGAGAAACTGATGTTCATCTTCAGCGCCAACAGCCTGACACAGGCCTACCGCCGCTTGCGCTTCATGCAGGAGTATGCCTCGTATCAGCGTGTGCAGGGCGAGCAGATCAAGGCCAAGCAGAACGAGATTGACATGAAGAACAAGCAGTTGCAGGTGGTGCGCTCACAGAAGAACCAGTTGCTCAGCAAGGGAAAGGCCGCCCGTGCCGACTTGCAGGGCAAGCACACCGAACAGCAGAAGGTGGTGAGTGAGTTGCAGAACGAGCAGAAGACCATCCAGGTGATCATCGCCGACCAGGAGCGCAAAAACCAGCAGATCAACGCCGAGATCGACAGACTCGTGGCCGTGGAGGTGGAGAAGGCCCGCATGAGAGCCGCCGCCGAGGCACAGCGGAAGGCAGAGGCTGCCGCCGCCAAGAAACGTGCCGAGGAACTGGCCCGCAAGAAAGCCGCTGCCGAGAAAGCCAAGCGTGAGGAGGAGCGGCGCATCGCCGCCGCCAAGGCCGAGGAGGCCCGCCTGAAGGCCGCCGCCGAGAAAGCCGCCCGTGAGCACGAGCGGCGTTTGGCTGCCGAGAAAGCCGCCGCCGAGGCCCGCGCCCGTGCCGCCGCCGCCGAGGAGCGTGCCCGCAAGGAGTCGGAGGCGAAGGCGCGCCGTGAGGCCGAGGAGACCGCCCGCAAGGCTGCCCGTGAGGCCCGTGAGGCTGAGGAGGCCGCCCGCAAGGCAGCTGCCGAGAAGGAGCGCGCCGAGCAGGCCGCCCGTGAGGCAGAGTCTGCCCGTCTTGCCGCCGAGCGCAAGGCTGTGGCCGATGCCGCCCGCCGTGAGAAGGAGGCCGAGGAAGATGCGCGTGAGGCTGCCAAGGTAGAGACGATGTCGGCTGTCGACCGCCAGATCAGTGGCAGTTTCGAGAGCAACCGTGGCCGTCTGCCTATGCCTGTCACCGGAAAGTACAAGATTGTGAGCCATTTCGGCCAATACGATGTCGACGGACTGAAAAACGTGAAGCTCGACAACAAGGGCATCAACATCCAGTGCGAGCAGGGCGCCAGCGCACGGTCCATCTTCGAAGGCGAGGTGAGTGCCGTGGTCAGTGTGGCCGGCCAGTTGGTGGTGATGGTGCGCCATGGCGACTTCATCTCCGTCTACTGCAACCTCAAGTCAGTGCATGTGCGCAACGGACAGAAAGTGTCGACACGCCAGGTGCTCGGCACCGTCGGACAGGACAATATCCTGCAGTTCCAACTGCGCCGCGAGAAGCAGAAACTCAATCCTGAGAGTTGGCTGGGGCAATGATTGGTCGTTTAGGCGTTTGGTCGTTTGGTCGTTTAGGCGTTTAGGCGTTTGGGCGTTTGGTCGTTTAGGCGTTTAGTCGTTTGGTCGTTTAGTCGTTTGGTCGTTTAGGCGATTGGGCGTTTAGACATTACTATTGTGAAAAACGGGCTGTCAGAAGGACAGCCCGTCGAGTAAAGTCACATATTTCTCTATCGCATCGCTGATTTCGCTGATGTGGATGAACTCATCCGCTGTGTGAGAGCGAGAGGAGTCGCCGGGTCCCAGCTTGAGCGACGTGAACTTCATGTGCGCCTGGTCGCTCAGGGTCGGTGAGCCGAAAGGCTGCATGCCCAGTGCCGTGCACCGTCTCACCAGCGGATGGTCGAGGGCGATGGCGGAGGAGTGCAGACGGAAGGAATGCGCCTCGACCTCGCTCGACACATGCGAGCGGATAATCTCAAACACTTCCTCATTCCTGTAAAGTTCGTTGGTACGCACGTCGATGACCGCGCGGCAGATGTCGGGCACCACATTGTGCTGCGTGCCAGCGTTGAGTATCGTCACGCTCATCAGTGTGGGACCGAGCAGCGGGCTTACCTTCTCAAAACGGTAGTCGCGCAGCCACAACAGGTCGTCGAGCATCGCGTAGATGGCGTTCACACCCTCGCCGCGGGCAGCATGACCCGACTTGCCGCGGGCCGTCATGTCTATCACCATCAGACCCTTCTCAGCCACCGCCGGCTGCATCGAGGTGGGCTCGCCCACCACCGCCAGCGAGGGCGGGGGCAGCAGGGGGAGCACACGGCAGATGCCGTCGGCCCCCGACACCTCTTCCTCTGCCGAGGCCAGGTAGATGAGGTTGTAGGGCTGGGGCAGGGCGCTCAGGTGTATGAAAGCCTGCAGCAGCGCCACCAGACCGCCACCGCAGTCGTTGCTGCCTAGGCCGTAGAGGGTGTCGCCCTCGATGGTCGGCTCGTGGGGGTCGCGTGTCCATGAGGACACGGGCCGCACGGTGTCGATATGAGCGTTGAGCAGGAGGGTGGGGCGGCTGCTGTCAAAGCCGGGAGCCGTCACCCATAGGTTGTTCGCTTCGCGCCGGGGAGCCAGGCCGGCCTCTGCCAGCCATTTCTCCATGATGTCGGCGGCGTCTTTTTCTTGCCTGCTCACGCTTGGCGTGGCGATGAGTTGCCGCAGCAGGCACACTGCTTGCTCTGTATACGATTTGAGTGTTGTCGGTGTCATCAATTCTTGTTCGATATAGCGGTTTTTGCGTGCAAAAGTACTGCTTTGTTTTCAAATAGACGAGAGTTCTGCCCGTTTTTCCGCATTATTGTCATTTCTTCGCGGCATCTCTTCGGTGCCCTCAGGTGCCAGAAGCGAGAACGATAGAAAACCGCCGTCAAGTGCGGCAAGTGCCGGCAGAAGAAAAATAAATCACGTTTTTTTTTGTTTTGCGGCTGATTTGCACTATATTTGCAGTTGATTAACAAGAAGTATTATGCAGAACAATTGTCATCTGTCTGTACTTATCCATGAGCAGGCCAAGAAATACGGAGAAAAAGTAGCGTTGAAGTATCGCGACTTCGGCAGCAAAGAATGGAAAACGGTGTCGTGGAACCATTTCTCCAACATGGTGAAGCAGGTGTCCAACGCCATGATCAATGTGGGTGTGAAGGTGCAGGAAAATGTGGGAGTCTTCTCACAGAATGCCGTGCAATACCTCTATACCGACTTCGGCGCTTTCGGCATCCGTGCCGTCACTGTGCCTTTCTATGCCACCAGCAGCGAGGAGCAGATCAGGTTTATGATTTCCGACGCTGAGATACGCTTGCTCTTTGTAGGAGAGCAGGAGCAGTACGACAAGGCACGCCGCGTGTTTCCGCAGTGCCCCACCATGGAGCGCATCGTGGTCTTCGACAAGCGGGTGAAGTTCAATGCCAACGACACCAGCTCCATCTATTTCGACGACTTCCTCAAATTGGGTGAGAACTTCCCCCGTCAGACAGAGGTGGATAAACTCTATGGCGAGGCCAACTACGACGATATCTGCAATATCCTCTACACCAGCGGCACCACGGGCGACAGCAAGGGCGTGATCCTCAGCTACGGCCAGTACTATGCCGCCTTTGAGGCCAACGACAAGAGTGTGCCGGTGGGCGAGGACGATGTGGTGATGAACTTCCTGCCCTATACCCACGTGTTTGAGCGCGGATGGGCCATCCTCTGCCTCACCGAGGGTGCCATGCTCGTCATCAACACCTATCCGAAGGAGATACAGGAGACGATGCGCGAGATTCACCCCACCTGCATGAGCAGTGTGCCACGCTTCTGGGAGAAAGTGTTCGTAGGCGTCAAGGCGAAGATCGACACTGCCAGCGGCTTCAAGCGCGCGCTCTTCAAAAAGGCCCTCAGCGTGGGCCGCCGCCACAACATCGAGTACCTGAGCCATGGCCGCCGTCCGCCGCTGCACCTGCAGATGGAATATACGTTCTTCAACAAGGCTGTCTTCAGCCTCATCCGCACGCAGTTAGGTCTTGAGAATGCCCATTTCTTCCCCACGGCGGGTGCCACCGTGTCGCCCGAGGTAGAGGAGTTCATCCACTCCATCGGCATCAATATGATGGTGGGATACGGCCTCACCGAGAGTCTGGCCACCGTCTCCAATGACCATTTAGGCGAGCCCTACACCATCGGTTCGGTGGGCAGGCCCATCTTCAGCATACAAGTGAAGATTGGTGAGAACGACGAGATCCTGCTCAAGGGTCCCACCATCACCCGCGGCTACTACAAGCGCGAGGCCCTCACCAAGGAGTCGTTCGACGAGGAAGGCTTCTTCCGCACTGGCGACGCCGGCTACCTCAAGGATGGTGAGCTGTTTCTCAAGGACCGCATCAAGGACCTTTTCAAGACGTCCAACGGCAAGTATATCGCGCCCCAGCTTATCGAGTCGAAACTCCTTGTCGACAAGTTTGTGGAGCAGATAGCCGTCATCGCCGACCGGCGGAAGTTTGTCTCTGCACTCATCGTGCCCGACTTCACCATGCTTGAGGAATATGCCAGCACCCACTCCATCACCATCTCCGATCATGCTGCCCTTTGCCGCCATCCGCTGATTATCAGTATGATGCAGGAGCGCATGGACACTCTCCAGCAGGGACTTTCAAGTTATGAGCGCATCAAGAAGTTCACCCTGCTGCCACAGCCTTTCAGCATGGAGAAGGGCGAACTGACCAACACACTGAAGATTCGCCGCAACGTGCTGCTGAAGAACTATGCGGCCGAGATAGAGGAAATGTATAAGGAATAAGACGAAATCCCCGCCGGCACTTCTCCGGCGGGGCCAATAGGATACAATGATTACCAGTGACCAATTGAAAGACGTGCAGGAGCGTGCCGACGCGCTGCACCGCTATCTTGAAATAGACAAGAAACAAGTGGAGTTTGAGGAGGAGCAGTTGCGCACTCAGGCTCCCGACTTCTGGGACGACCCCAAGCGGGCACAGGAGCAGATGATCAAGGTGAAAGGCATCCAGAAATGGCTCGACGGCTACAAGGATGTGCGCGACAAGACCGAGGAACTGCAACTCGCCTTCGACTACTACCATGAGGAGATGGTGACCGAGGCCGAGGTCGACGAGGCCTATGCCCAGGCCATCAAGGCCATCGAGGCCCTCGAGCTGAAGAACATGCTCCGCCAGAAGGAAGACCCCATGGACTGCGTGCTGAAAATCAACAGCGGTGCCGGCGGCACCGAGAGTCAGGACTGGGCGCAGATGCTCATGCGTATGTATATGCGGTGGGCCGAGGCCCATGGCCACAAGGTGACGGTGAGCAACCTGCAGGACGGCGACGAGGCCGGCATCAAGAGCGTGACGATGGAGATAGAAGGCGGCGACTGCGCCTACGGCTACCTCAAGAGCGAGAGCGGTGTGCACCGCCTCGTGCGCGTGTCGCCGTTCAATGCGCAGGGCAAGCGCATGACCTCCTTTGCCAGTGTCTTCGTCAGCCCTCTCGTCGACGACACCATCGAGG
>CADBLU010000057.1 GCA_902795605.1 uncultured Prevotellaceae bacterium
CCAATACTCATTAGGGTTTATTAACGGCAATGACTTTCATTTCGACAGATGATAGTTAAGGACGCGATGATGACTGAGTAGTTACAGGTGGTGTAACAGTTTAGCGAATAGTACTAAAACATATAATTGCCATATAATTAAACGGAAATTTTTACTTATAGCAAAGCTAAGAATTCCTTCAGCTCTTCTATTGAGCATACCACGGTATCAAACAGTTTATACATCAGTTCCGGCTCCTGACGTTCTGGGATATAGGCGACGGTCGTCTTGCCCCTGCCGGCAAACCACCCCGCCTCGGTGTGGGCGCTCCTACCGCAGGGCAGCACCAGCACGCACGTGTCGCATGACTCCATCGCCTCGATATCGTTATGGAACTGCCTCACGGCTTTCGGGTGTTGGAGCATGTCGCGGTATTGCTGTGGCGACCATTCCATATAGTCTTCGCTCACACCACTCCATTTGAATCCCTCATCCCCCGATGGCGGGTTGCGGAAGTCATACACCTCATGGCCCGCTTCCCTCAGTCTTTTCACCACCTCAGGATAGAACTCATTCCTCCAACTGCTCGCTACGTAAATCTTGCGTTTCATTTTCTGTAGATTTATATTTTAAGCGTTTTCTTTCATCGCCTTCATCCCAAGGCGTTGCCCCGGGCTGTTTGCCTGTTGGTCTATGGGCGGGTCTTGTGCACGACAGATTCAATGTATATGCACTCCACCGTTTCTGGCTTTTGTACGGACATGCTGTAGGGAATAGCTTTATGTATGTCCGAAAAGTCCCTTCATATGCATGTCCGCAAACCAAATGGTTTCCCAAAACGCAGGGATTTCAGGCCGCTTTTGCTGCCAATCCCCGATTCTTAATGGAATATCAAAAGAATGAGACGAACAGAGGAAATTGCCGTCCAGGCCAATTCCGTGTCATTCATATACCCACAGATATTAAGGCGGTCTTGTCTTTCTAAAGCATATAGAGGCAGTTCTTTATTCCCTCCAACATATCCTCCATTTCATCATCATTGCTGTTGATCAGTCTGTTGACCAGGCTGGTGTCGATATTCAGCTGCCTGCATGCCATGATAATCGCCTTGTCATAGTAATGTCCGAACTCCTCGCTTATACGGCTACGTTTGGCAATCACGGAGAGGACAAACAAAGCCCCCAGGCATACGCTGCTCTCAATGTTCTTGCCGAACAGCACCCCCAGGTTATAGGCACAGTCATTCAACCTCTGGATCATGTTCTCTGCACTCATATTGTCCAGCAGTAGTTTTGTGTTGAGTCCCAGTGCTGTCATCTTCTGTTTCATCTCGCTTTCTTGCTCAGAGGTTGTCTGTCCTCTCAGTTTGTAAATGGCGAAACGAGCCATGTCGTATCCAACATCAAATCCCTCAACATTGGAGAGGGTCGTTGTATCGGATTTACCATGGATGTCATCTATGTCCAGAGTTGGAACAGTTTCCTTCCCGAGCCATGTGGCCAGGTTCCTAATCAGTTTTTGGACTTCTGCATCCGATGTAGCATCAATTTGCTGCTTGGTGCCGAACATCATCAGGAACCAGTCTGTCAGCGGGGTCTTGTCTATGTTGAGGAAGATGATGCGCTTGTTTTTTATTTGGGCAAAGTTGAGTTCCCTGATGGTCCAGTCCTTGCTGTAGTCCGTTATCAGTGTATGGGCATGGGAATACATGAACAGCAGTATGTCCGCCTTGTTGATGGCGGAGATGATCACGTTGATGAACTGAGCGTCGCTCTCTATTCCTTCCGTGTCAATCCAGCAATCCAGATGAAGGGCGTTATCAATTTGCTTTTTCAATTTGAACACCCTGTCTTTGTTTGCTCTTTTATACGATATGAAAATCTTTGCCATAATCGATTTTTATTAAAATATTGGAATATGCTCTCTGCGAATTGGCTTGTACCCCCAAGTCTATGGCACAAAAATAGCAAAAAAAAACAAGCGGTCAAAAGAATAGGGATGAAAATGCCTCTATCATCACATTCTCTCTGGATTTATGGGATGTGCGCTCTGAGCCTCTTGCTCATATGTGCGGGCTCTGAGCCTCTTGTTCTTGTGTGTGCACCAAATCACTTGTTTTTAAAATGCGGACATACATGCGCGCATGTATGTCCGCAGAATGTCTAAATGTCTTTGGGATGTGTCCTTTTATCTCTTGATGAACTTGACGCCGTTTTTGATGTAGATGCCGGGCTGCAGGGACGTGGCGTCGACGCGTCGTCCAGTCAGGTCGTAGACGGCAGTGTTGGTAGTCCTCGGAGCATGGGTGGCGGCGGAGATGCCGTCGATGAGATGGCGATGTCTCAGCGCTGAGCGGAGCGCATAGAACGCCGGCTTCTTGGCCAGGCCCGCATCATAGAGGAGCGGGTTGGAGCCGCTTCTCCAACTGTCGTTGTCCTTGAGTCCCCAGATGATCATCGTGGGGCAGTTGTCGTTGTTGAGCATGATGTCGGTGATGACGCGGTAGTTGCGTGCCTGTTCCTCCAGGTTCTGCTTCGTGGTGGAGGGGACGCCCATGTCGAGTTCGGTGATGATGCATTCGAGCCCCGCCTCGGCGAAGCGACGGATGGTGCGCTCCAGTTTCACCGAGTCGACGTCGCCCACCGAGAAGTGGCACTGCAGTCCCACGCCGTGGATGGGTATGCCGTCACGCTTGAGTCGGGTGGCGAGGTTATAGAAAGCCGATGTCTTGGCCTTGCCCTGCAGTTCCACGCCATAGTCGTTGAGGAAGAGTTTGGCCGTGGGGTCGGCGCGGTGAGCGTAGACGAAGGCCGAGTCGATGAAGTCCTCACCGATGGCCCTTGTCCAGACGGTGAGCCGTAGGTCGTAGGCGTCGGGGTTGGAGCGCACGGTGGTCTGGTCGTCGTCGAGGCATTCGTTGACCACGTCCCATTCCCTCACTTTCCCTTTGTAGTGTCCCACCACCTTGGTGATATGCTGCTCGAGGATCTGCAGGGCCTCCTGTCGTGTCCAGTTCTTGTCGTTTTTCTTTCCGTCGCTGCTCACCCAAGTGGGCAGTTGCTGGTGCCATGCCAGGGTGTGCCCGCGCATGGCCATGTCGTGGCGCTGAGCGAAGTTCACCAGTTTGTCGGCGCCGCCGAAGGAGAACTGCCCCTGAGAGGGTTGGAGGGCGTCGAACTTCATCTCGTTCTCAGCCACGAGGATATTGAACTGCCGTCCTGCCTCCCGTGTCTCCGCCAGATTCTCGTTGCCCACATCGTTTTTCCATGTAGAGATGGCCGTGCCGATCCACTTGCCGCATTTCTCCGCATAGGAGCGCAGCGGTGTGGTGTCCTTCAGGTCGTCGATGCCGTCGTCGTAGAAGGCGCCCATCTGCTGTCCGTCGTCAGGATGGTCGTCGGGATCGTCATCGTCCTGTTGGTCGGCCATCGACACCAGCCTGAGCACCACGGCAAATCCCTCGTCGGTCTGCCGTTCCTCTATGGTCCAGGTGTGATGCTCCGGCCTGAGCAGACGGAACTGCCATTCACCGGCCTGTGAGGTTTTCCCCTTGGCCGTGAGCAGCATCATCTCGTCGCCCACTTGCAGGTCGGCCTCGCTGTCGACGACCACCTCGATGGCCGGCATCTCGTCGCTGGTGGCGAAGTCCTGGGTGATATTGAAATATTTCACGTCGCCGTCCACCTCGAGGCGGTCGTGGATGTCGGCCGACCGCACCTTGAAGCGCAGCACCGATGCCGGCCGCACATAGAGATGCGCGTTCTTGGCCGGCGTGGTGTAGTTGCGGACGACGAGTGTGCCGATGGCGTCGTCGCCCGGCTCCACCGTCCCGTAGTTGTCTACGGTGCCGCCGATGCTGCCCGTGCCGCCGAGTACGCCGTTCTCGAAAACGAAGGCCACGGCGCTCGTCTCACTGCTCATGGCTCCGGTGGCCCCTCTGAGGTGCCGGCTCTCCGCCTCCTGGCGGTCGTTGCAGGCGAGCACCCGTCCCTGCATCACGCGCAGCGCGCCGCTGATGAAGTTGTCGTTGCCGGTGATGCGGTAGGTGCCTTTCCCCTCCTTGATGATGCCCACGGGGTGGGTGGCGGTATATCCCGGCGGGGCGATGGTGCCCGCGAGGGTGGCGTCGGTGCCAGAGGCGCCCACGATGAAGTGTGCCGCCCTGGTGTTTGTCTTCATATATCCGATGATGGAGGAGCCCGCCTCCGTCTGCAGTTCGCCGATGCGGAAGCCAGCGCCGCTGGTGTTGGCCTCACAGCAGAGCGTGGCCCCCTCGTGGAGGATGAGCCTGTTGTTCTGCATCGACGTGTTGACCTTGCCCGACTTGATGCCCCCCTCGACGTCCTCGGCCGAGAAGCTCTTGCCGCCGTGGGCCAGCACCACACCGTAGAAACCTGCCGAGGCAGAGTTCTCGCGGTAGGGGAAGACATGTACGTCGCCGGTGAAGTTGGTCCAGTTGGGCCAGGCGGCACCCTTGGCGGTGCCCAGGTAGCACCGTTCGCCTCCCGCATGGAGTTGCAGTGTCCCTTTGCCCGTGATGGTGGAGTTGAAGTAGCAGTAGCGTGCCATCATCACATCGACCGTCTTTCCGGCGGGCAGAGAGATGCTTTTGTCGTAGGTGACGTAAGAGGAGGAGGTGTTGTTGCCGCTGATGTCGATGGTCTCCTGCTGTGCCGTGGCAGAGAGTGCCGGGCAGAGCAGGGCCGCCGTGAACAGAAGATATCTCATAGGTGATAGTCGTTGATGGTGAGTGTCATTGTCCGGTGAACTCTTCGGTCGACTGGATGTCGGGGCCGGTGGCCACATGATAGCCCGCGCGCCGGAAGACAGGGATGTGGGCGAGGGTGACGGCGGTGGTGACATACTGTCCGCCCTCGTAGTGCTCGCCGGTGCGGTAGTCATACCATCCGCCCTCGTTCTTGGGCAGGTAGGTGCGCCACGTGGTGACGCCCGGTTCGGTGACGGGATTGATGAGCAGTGCCGGTCCGAACATAAACTCATGGTGCTGCTTGAGCGCCTCGCTGTCGTGGGCGAAGTCGAAGACGAGCGGGCGCATCATCGTGCTCCCGTGCTCGGCCACCGCCACGGCGCACGAGTCGATGTAGGGCAGCAGGCGGTATCTCTCTCTCAGGCACTCGGCGATGATGTTCTGTGCCTCCTTGCCGTAGTTCCACGGTTCGGTGTTGCTCATATATCCGTGGACGCGCATCAGCGGCAGATAGACCGATGTCTCTATCCATCGCAGCATCCGCTCGATGTAGGCTGCGTCAGTGTATTGGTTGGAGGGGCGGAAGAAACCGCCGGCGTCGTAGGTCCACCAGGGGATGCCGGCGGCCTGCATGCCCAGTCCGGCGCTGATCTGGCGGCGGAGCGTCTCCCAGTCGTTGCCCACGTCGCCTGTCCAGATGGCGGAGCCGTAGCGCTGTATGCCCGCGAAGGCGCACCGTGTGAGGATCATGGGCAGTCGCTCACGGTTATACTCCGACTGGCGCAGTCCGTCGTAGACCGTCTGGCAGACGAGCAGCGGGTAGACGTTGCGCACCCATTCGCCCGGATAGCGCCCGTTCATCACGCGGCGTCCCACGAGGTCGTCGTTCTCGGGTTCGGTGGCGTCCTGCCACCATGCGTCGATGCCTAAGGGCACGAGGCGTTGGTTGAACTGCTGCCAGTAGGCCTTGGCTGCGTCGGGCCTGAAGAAGTCGATCCAGTCGGTGCCGGGGATGTAGTATCCCTTCTGCTCCATCATCTTTCCCACCTCCGACTGCTTGTCGATCTTCGACCAGACGCTGAGCATCAGTCTGAAGTTCATGCGGTGCAGACTGTCGGTCATGGCCTTCGGGTCGGGATAAGAGTCGCTGTCGAAGGTCATCGAGTTCCATCCGTTCTTGCCCCAGTACTGCCAGTCCTGCACGATGATGTCGGCCGGCAGGCGCTCCTGGCGGAAGCGGTTGGCCGTGGCCAGCAGTTCGGCCTGGTTGTGGAAGCGCTCGCGGCAGTGGATATATCCTAATGCCCAACGCGGCATGCGCGGCGCTTCTCCGGTCAGTTGCCGGTAGGTGGCGATGATCTCGTCGGGAGTGCCCACGAAGACGGTGTAGTCTATCACCTCGGCCACGGGAGAGTGGAGGGTGGTGAAGTCATCCACGGCGTCGTAGTAGAGCACGGGTTTGTCGCCTCTCGACAGCGAGGCCGCCACGGTGTGCTCCCCCTTGGTGAGGTGGGCGATGACCGATGCCGTGGGCGGCAGCCACACGTTCTGCATGTCGATGACGGGCTTTCCGTCGATGGTGAGGTGGTGGCGGCGCGCCATCTTCTGGCCCACGTCGAGCAGCAGCCGGTAGTCGCCCTCTTTGTCGATGTTCAGTGTGGCGGAGAAGTTGTTGCCCTCGCGCACCTCTTGGCGTCCGCCCTCCGTGGAGGTGACGTTGACCGTCTGCCGTTCGCCAGTGCCCTGCTGCCGCTGGAGCGCCACCTGATGGGCGCAGGGGTTGAAGTCGGTGAGTCCGTAGTTGTTCCACAGCACTCCGAAGCCCTTGCTCGAGATCATCATCGGCACCGACGACTGCGTGTTGACCTGTGTGAGTCGGCGTGAGAGACCGCGGATGTCGGTATAGCCGTCCTGGAACTGCCCGAGGCCGAAGAGGCACTCATCGGCGGGCGAGGTGAAGGAGAGGGTGGCCTCGCTGGTCGCTTTCCCAGCCACGGTGGTGGGGGAGAGGCGGTGGGTGGTGGCGGTGAACACCTTGCGCCCTTTCTTGTCGGTGACGGTGAGGCGCTGATGGCGGCGGTCGATGCGCACGCCGATATCGGCCGACTTCAACTCGTCGTGACGGACGTAGATCCAGTCGGGCAGGGTGTCGGTGGCCTGCCGCTCGGCATACTGTATGCGTACGGCGTTGGGCGCCAGGTAGCGCACGGTGAGCTTTCCTTTGCCGAAGGGTGTGGCGGGAGTCTTGGCCGTGGGGGTGGAAATCACTTGCGCCGTGACAGTGGAGGCGCATAACAACAGCAGCGCGGCGCATGCCGTGTGCGTGAACTTTGAGATGTGACTATTCATTTCGTCTGGTTTTTCTGCAAAAATACGAAAGAAACAAAGAAAAACCTGCCGCCTTTTGTAACACATTTTTTTGATAGTGATACATTGGCGGCAGGTGAGACGAAAATACCTGTCATTCTCAATCTTCTCCGTGGTCACTCATCGGGCTCACGATGCCTCTCGCTGAGTCGCTGGTCGATGTAGTTTCTGAGTTCACCGCTCTTGGTGCGGATGAGCATGGCCACGCCGAAGATGCTGCCGGCATAGACCATCGTCTGTCCCGCATACCACAGCACGCCCTCCACCACGTCGCCCTTGATGAAGAAGGAGCAGACGGAGAGTGTCATGCCCGAGAGGAGCATCACCACGGCCGTGGCATACTGGATTTTGTCTTTCGTGTCTGCTGTCATGATGAGATGGATTGGTCGGGGCAAAGATACGTCATGCGATGGCCGCCGGCGGTGCATTTTGAAAGCAAAGCGAAAGATTCCAGCAAAAGCCGGCAGTCGGTCAGCGGATGTATGTCTTACGTCCGTTCTTGATGTAAATACCCTTTTGCTGCGGGGCCTTGACGCGCCGTCCCAGGAGGTCGAACCATGTGTCGCCGTCCTTGTCGGCTCCTTCTGTCTCCACTTCGCGCAGCGCCGTCGTGTCGTCGCCACTGCGGTAGCCCCAGAGGGTCACTCCCGACTTGGCCATGACGGTGAAGGCCGGCACAGTCTTCGTCTGACTCGGCTCCATCGTCTGCTCCACCATCACGCCTTGGTAGGGGGCACCGTTGATGGTCAGGGTGATATATGACGTGCCTTCCGTGAGCGACCATTTGCCGCTCCTCCCGCCGTTGATGGTGCCGTCGGCGTGCAGGATGATCTCGATGGGTGTGGACAGTTCCTTCTTGCGGTGGTCCAAGCCGTACTTGTGCGTCAGCAACTGGTACTTGCCCGCAATCCTCTGCTCCTCCACCTGCCGGGTGGTGGCGATGTCGGCACTTGTCACTTTCTCGTCGGTATACTCAAACGGGGCGGCGACGAGCCAGCCGTCCTGGTTCTGGAACACCTGGTGTACGCGCACCTGGTGCGCCTCGCCATTGTTCTGGAAGCGGGTGTGGTAGACGAGGTAGGTGCGGCCGTCGGGAGCGGCGATGATGGAGTTGTGGCCTTGCGACCGTTCGCCGTTGGTCTTGAGCATGTCGCCCCAGTTGCCATAGGCCCCGAAGATGTTGACGCCGATATTGCTGCTGTTAGGGCCGAAATTCAGCTCATAAGCACTGAGGACGGCCTTACGGCCCATGGCGTCGACATAGGGTCCGTCGGGACTTGTCGAGCGGAACACGCGCATCTGGTATCCGCCGTTGTTGTAGTCGGAGGAGTTTCCGCCGGCCGCCAGTCCTCCGTTGGAGATGAAGAGGAAGTAGTAGCCGCCGATGTACTCGATGTAGGAGCCTTCGCCCGAGGAATAGAACCCGCCGGCAATCTTCTTGCCGAAATAGGGGTCGCTGGTCACGCCGTCGCTGTTGCCGTTGGTCGACGGGTAGCTCACGTCATAGTCGCGCAGTCCGTTCTCCTCGTTGAGCCGGAGCATCCAGATGCCTCCGCTCCATGAGCCGTAGGACATCCACAGCTTGCCCTCTTCGTCGTAGAACACGCAGGGGTCGATGCAGTGCGGCCATCTCCGTCCCCAGTAGGCGGTGTAGCGTGAGGGAATAGAATTGAGTTTGCCGAGTGCGATTTCCATGTCGGTGTTCTTGTAGTCGAGCGACGCCGGGCATCCGCTCACATTGAATCCGCTGATGACCACCGGTCCCTGATAGACATAAGGCCCGGTGATGTTGTTGGCGGTGAGCAGAATGATGCTGGAGTTCCATTTCGGGCCGTTGATGCTCATATACATGCACCATTTCTTCATCTTGTTGTTGTAGATGACGTCTGGCGCCCACATATTGCCGCCGATGTTGTAGTTGCCGTAGGCTGCCGACCAGTCGTGGGCGTTGAAGGAGCAGAAGTCCACTTCGGTGCCGCCTTTTGTGACCTTCGTGGTGTTGCAGACCTTGAAGGCGTCGCCGTCGCTGACACCGCTGACCACGATGCCGCTGCTGTTGAGGCGTCCCCACGACCAGTTGACCATCGACCACGACATCATGTCTCTGGTCCTTGCGGCTGCGCGATGGCTCCCGAAGATGTAGTAATATTTGCTTGTCGGGTCCCACACCACGCTGGGGTCGTGCACTGACACATGGTTCAGCTGATAGGCGTAGATAGGGGAGGAGGCCGTCAGCAGCACCGTCAGCAGGGTGAACAGAAATCTCTTCATCATCTCACTTTTGCGTTTTGTAATCATTGATAAATAGAATGCGATAGGATGTTCATTTGAAAACGGGGCAGGACGTCATTTCCTGCCCCGTGGTAGAGATGAGAAGCAAGTGCCGGGGCACTGGTGGATGCCAGTGAGCCTGACACCTGCTTGTGTAGGATGGCTTATTCGAAGACGAGGTGACAGCCGTCGATGGTGAAGTGGAAGAAGAGGTCCTCCGGGTTGGTGACGGTGTTCAGTCCGATGTAGTCCTGCCAGTAGGTCAGGCCGTCGTTGCCCTGCATGACGCACTTGACGTCGGCGGTGCCGTTGCCGTTGTTGGTGACGGAGACGGTGACCATGGCCTCGTCCATGGCGGCGAGCCAGCTGGCCCAGTCGGTCTGTCCGCCGCTGGTCATGCACTTCGAGGAGAGTTCCTCTCCGCCCCAGCCGGTGCCCCAGCCCCAGTTGTCGGCACGAAGTACACCATACTCGGTGGTGCCGTCCTCACTGGCGAGCACGATGACGAAGTTGTTCCAGTTGGCGCCGCCGCTGGTGAAGTTCTTGAAACGGCGGGTGAGCGTCTGGCCCACAGGCACGCGGAATGCCTTGGAGTGAGCGCTCCAGAAAGCGGAGGAGTTGTCGTCGGCACCCACCACCTCGTCGAACTCCAGGTGGCTTCCGTCCACGGTGAGGTGGAAGTAGAAGTTGTCGGGGTCGGTGACGGTGTTCAGGCCGATGTAGTCCTGCGTGTAGATGTTGCCGTCGGTGCCCTCCATGACGGTGCGCACGTCGGCGGTGCCGTTGCCGTTGTTGGTGACGTAGACGGTGACCCTGGCGCCGTCCATGGCAGCGAGCCAGCTGGCCCAGTCGGTTTGTCCGCCGCTGGGAGTGCACTTCGAGGAGAGGTCCTCTCCGCCCCATCCGGTGCCCCAGCCCCAGTTGTCGGCTCTGAGCACACCATACTCGGTAGTGCCGTCCTCGGTGGCGAGCACGATGACGAAGTTGTTCCAGTTGCCGCCGCCGCTGGTGTAGTTGGTGAAGGTGGTGACGAAGGTCTCGTTGGGAGCCACCTTGACGGCCTCGGAGTGAGCGCCCCAGAAGGCGGTGGAGTTGTCGGCGGCACCGACCAATGTGTACATCTTGTCTACCACCTCAAACTCTGCCGAGGCGATGACGGGATTGCTGCTCTCGCCCTTGTAGCTCTTGTTGTAGACGGCCACGAGGTTCTTCTTGCCCAGGGTATACATGTCGGGCACGGCCTGCACGGTGAGGTCGGAGAAGGGCACGACCTTTGTGACGGCCTGCTCAAACTCCACTGTGGCGGTGATGTTGGCGAAGGCCTCTTCCATCTCTGTGCCTTGCATCACTTTGCGCGGCACGCCGTTGAGAGTCATCTTCAGCGGCAGTTTGTCCTCTGCCGAGGTGCATCCTCCGATGGGCTCGATATTGGTTTGCAAGAAGCTGATGTAGGATCCTTCAGGCACGAGGAACGCGCGGATGTTGGTGTTGGCTCCGTCGGCATTGAGGTTGACTAAGGGTGATTTCTGGGTGTAGGTCTTCGTCACCACGCCGTTGGTGATCCTGACGAAGAACAGTCCGGGCACGGTGCGGTCGATGGTCAGCGTCACCTTGCCGCCCAGTTTGTCGACGCCCTCATCGGTGTCGGTCTCGAAGGTGAGGGTACTCTCCACGCTGCCGCGGTCGATGTACTCGCCCCACTCAGAGTTGCCGCTTGGCTGGTTGTCGAAGCGGATGGCGCCATACTCCTTATAGTTGGCTGCGCCGCGGTCCTCGTCGTTGCAGAGGATCAGGGCGAAGTTCTTGTAGGTGTTGGATGCCGCAGGGTTGATATTCAGGTTGAACTGTCCGTTCCACACCTGTCCGTCGGGAATCTGGTAATACTTTGAGAATGCTGCCCACCAGCCCGTGGAGTAGTCGGTGGCACCGATGGTGTATACGTCTTCCATCATGCCTTCCAGTTCCTCGGGAACGTTGGCATTGGCGATAGAGTCGGCCTTGGCCGAGATCCAGTCGGGAGCGTCTACGGAATACAAGTCGCCGCCTTCGCAGCTTGTCATGGCTGCCAAGCCTAAGACCGCCGCAGAGAAGACCGTTGCTATATGATTGAGATATTTCATAATTGTTGCTTTTTTTCTTTTTTTACATCATTTACCTTTCTCAGAGGTTCACCACAGGATGCAAGGTCCATCCCTTGTCTGCGAAGTAAGAAGCGTTGTTGGTGTTGCTGTTGGCCGAGTTGCCTTTCAGGTTGGGGTTGGCGTTGAGCAGACCCTGGTAGATGGGGATAAACTCGTGTCCCGGCACGAAGGTGTCGTAGGAAGTCTTGTAGGGCTTCTCGAGGGTGCCGTCGGCAGCCTTCAGCAGTGTCTCATAGTCTACCGGGCTCTTCACCATTCCGGGGTCGTTGCTCAGCAGCACTGCTCCGTGGGCTTTGAGCTGCTGCAGGCGGTCGGCACTGTAGAAGAATCCCCAGCGGATGAGGTCGAAGCCGCGTCCGAACTCACAACCGAACTCCTTGGGACGCTCCACGTTGGCAATCTGCTCGAAGAGTTTGTCCTTGCTGCCGAAGTCGGCGAGTTTCAGTGCGGGCAGTTGTGCGCGGTTGCGCACCTGGTTGATCCAGTCGATGGCCTGCTGTGTGGGGCCGTTGATCTCGTTCTCGCACTCAGCGGCACGCAGGAGCACGTCGCTGTAGCGCATCATGCGCAGGTTGATGCCGCAGTGCAGACCGGTGACCACCGACTCATAGAGGTTGGTGCGCAGGTTGGTCCACTTGGCGATGGGCAGTCCGCCGTTGTTGTTGTTGGTGACCACGTTCTCGATGCCGTCCAAGACTTTCTTGAAGCACACGTTGCCGTTCTCAAAGCCTTCCCAGTCGGCCTCGTAGGTGCCGATGGTCCAATAGAGGCGCGGGTC